>JAZUAD010000001.1:0-11598 GCA_045637825.1 Candidatus Onthoplasma sp.
AAAAATAAGAAATTTTTAAATTTTTTGCACCAATAATGAACAAAATAATAATAAATTAATTAAATTATAATTTTATAAATATATTATATTAGGAGTTTAAAATGTTAATAGAAGTTAAGGGGTTAGGGAAAAAATATAACAAAAAGCAAAACTTTGCAATTAGAAATATTGAACTAAAAGGTGATGCTGGTGAGATTGTGGGTATATTAGGCCATAATGGCGCTGGTAAATCTACAACCATTAAAAGCATTACAGGTATGCATCCTTATGATGAGGGAACTATAACAATTTGTGGTTATGATTTAAAAACTCAGTCAATCGAAGCAAAGAAAAACTTTGGATACGTTAGTGATGAGTTTACGTTGTTTGAAAAAATGACAGGATATGAATTTGTTAACTTTTTGGCTGATGTATATGGAGTTAGTAAGCAAGAGCGTAAAGAAAGAATATCGCACTTTCAAACTCTATTTGCGCTAGGTGACGCAATATACAATCCAATAACATCATACTCACATGGTATGAAGCAAAAAATTTCATTTATGGGTGCGTTAATACATTATCCTAAAATTGTTATTTTAGATGAACCTTTTATTGGGTTGGACCCATATACTATGAGTCAAGTTTCAAAGTTTTTTAAAAGTTATAGTGAACAAGGAAACTTAATTTTGTTTTCTTCACACAATCTTAACACTGTTGAAAACTTTTGTAACAGGGCGTACATAATTGACCAAGGCGAACTACTAAAGGAAATAAACTTTGAGGAGTTTAGGCAAACTAATCAAGATTTTGAGGAATACTTTTTGTCTATAACTAAAAGGGTGTCAAAAGTATGAGAGAATTTATGATTTTGTTTAAACACGAACTAAAAATGTTGTTTCCTTCAATAGTAGTTGGCAAAAAGAAAAAATATGACATATTTGGTTTTGTTTTATCTCTACTAATTACTCTTTTTATAGCTTCGGTGTTTATTATGCTGGTGGCTCGAATTGCTAAGGGGTATGTAGATGTGAGGGTGGACAAAATTATTGACCCTAGCAAACGAGCTGTGGAGCTACTAAATGTGTTGTATTTGTTTGTAATTGTGTTGATGGTAATAGGTTGTACTAGAAAAATGAGTGGCGTGTTGGCTGAAAGAAAAAATAAGGAAATTTATTTGCGTCTTCCAGTAAAACATCAAAATTTGTTTTTAAGTAAACTTATCGCATTAATGATTTGGACGTTGATGTTGGGCTTTTCCTTGATACTGCCAATAAATATTATAATTTATTTAGTATTGAAACCAACTTTTGTGTTTTGGCTAAAAACAGTGTTTACTTTAGTGGCAATACCTATGATAGTTTTTGGAATATCAACAATTTTGTTAATACCATATATAAAAATTGTAGACTTTTTAAAAAATAAATATTTGTGGATATTTATAATTTTAAGCGGAGCGTTAATAGGAACATTTTTGTTGTATTCACAGTTTTTGGAAATAATCCAATTGTTATTGGAAACTGGTTCGATTAAATTTTTGTTTAATAAAGGGTTTGTGACCACTTTACAAACAATGCTAAAGTGGGCATATCCATCAAATTGCTTTGCTCATGTAATGATAGGTGATAAGTTTATACTGCCACTTATAACAATATTGTTATTTGTAGGACTATCGATTGCGTTAACTTATTTTGTATCAAACAAGTTATTTAATGTTACATTATACAAAAGCGAGCAAGAACGTAAGGTTGGAAAACCCAAAACTGATTATCATCAAAATAAACCTATGGTTTCGTTGATAAAAAAAGAATTTGTAAATGTGTATCGTAATCCTAAACATTTATTTTCGTATTTTACAATAGCGTTGGCTATGCCTGTGATGGTGTATTGTTGTTATACATTGTTTGATTCACTTATAACCAATTCGTTTGGAATTGAAATTACATTTTCACTAGCATTGTTGGTGCTATTAATGTTTAGCGTATTAACTAACACTTTCTGTGCGACCAATATAACTAGAGATGGTGTATCATTTTTAAAAATAAAATCATTACCATTAAAGCCAACACATATAATGCTATCTAAAGTGTTGTTTTGTGGGATTGTAAGCACTTTGTCAATTATTGCTAGTATTGCGGTGTTGGTTGCATTTACAGGGGTTACTATTGTAGATGGTTTGCTATGTTCGTTGATTGTAATAGTGTTCTCGTATTCTCAAATTTTGATAGCCACAAGATTAGACTTAAATCATACAAGATTTTTGTCAACAACGGTAGAAGCTGAAACCACTAGCAGTAAAACAATTACAAAAGTTGTAGTATTAGGGTTAGTGTTGGCATTATTGATGGGAATAGTATCGTTGTTGATATACATAATGTCACAGGGCAGTGCATTACAATTTGTGCAAAACTTACATTTAAGAAAAATTTATTCATATATATGGCCAGCAATAATAAGCGTGTTATATCTATTATACGCTATAATATATTATAATTACAAGGTTAACAAAAGTTTTGACGCCTTAGTGGGATAAAATAAAAAGGAGGTGTAATCGTATGAACAAAAAATTAATTTTATTAATTATGTGTTTACCATTAATTTTAATGATAAGTTTATTTTCTGTATCCAAAACTGTAACACTATCAATAAATGTGCCAGTATCTAAAATAGAAATTTTTAGCGAATCGGTAGTTTATATGGATTTGGGTAAAGATGAAAAGTATTTGGTTGATTACACCGTGTATCCAACTAATGCTAATAATAAAGAGGTGTATTTAACAACCGAAAAAGTTGGTAATTCGCCTTTGGCGGAACTGGAATATGTTAATGGTAAAATTGTAGCTAAAAGTTGCGGTAAAGCAAAAGTATATTTAACAACAGTCGATGGCGGATATAGGGATAGTTTTGTAGTAGAAGTGTATTCAACATCTTTACAAAGCATTGAATGTGAAATTGAATCAAAAATTATTTATATTGATGAAAGTACACAAATTAACACAACTTTTATACCTGAAGGAAATACAACCTTATTAAACTATATAGTTAAGGACGGTGGTGAAAATGTTGTAAGCGTTAATCCTGCTGGTGTGGTAACAGGCAAGTTGAAAGGTGTGGCTGAAATTATGGTTCAGTCTGCAAAGTATGAAAATATTATAGATACAGTTACAGTTGAAGTGAAAAATAGAGGCATTATAGACTTTGAGGAAAAAATTACCACTTGGGATAAAGATGGCGCTATAAATATATCGCTAGATGTGGAAGAAGAGTGTACTTACACTAGCAAGGCATATAATCAAAATGGCGAATTGTTGGATTCATCTAAAATAGACCTTAACTTTAATTATGACAATATTGCAAATGGAGTTTTAGGGCTTAATTATAATATAAAAGATAAAACGTTTATAGGTTCGGTGTTTGTTGAGATTACTGCATTAACCGAAAGCGGGTTTGAATTTAATAAGACTTGTGAAATAGAATGTATTAATCACATAATAGCAAGCTGGAGCAGTTCTACTCAATCAAATTCGGTAAATTTGGGTAGAGAAATTTATGAAATGTTTACAATAAATCCCGGTAATGCTGAGGTTGTTATTGAGTATGAACATAATGATAATATTGCTGTAGAATTGAAAACTATAAACAATATAAAAGCTTTAACAATTACTGGAAAGAAGTTGGGAACTACTACACTTAAGGTAAAAATCTTTAATGCAAACAATATAGAAGATGATTGCATATCATTAGAAAAAGAAATAGTTGTAAAAACTGATAAGATGACTATTGCTGAATCAACTAAGACTTATGGTATTGAAAATGTTTTGGCTATAGGCAAAACTGATGTTGATGGAACAACTAGCATCTTTGGATTAAGCATATCAAATGCAGGAGAAAATTTTGCTGAAAACATTACTTGGGAAGCAGATAGTTCTAATGTAACTATAGATAATGCTGGAAATATAACCTTAATAGGTGAAAATGTTAAGCCAGAACTGGTTGGATTTAAAGCATTGTTTGATTATAATGGCATCAAGTATGAAAGTAATGTGTTTAAAATTAAGTGTGTGTATGATGGTGTAAATGTACGCAGTTATAAAGATTTGTGGCAAGCAACTAATTATGAAAATCCAAATGATGAAAATTCAAAACATAAACCTATAATCTTACATACTGATATTAAAGATGATTTTGCTAAAGGTGTAGATAATTATTACAAAACAATTACTACAACATATGATAAAACTTATTACGATAACATTGGCGCATCAAGTCAGGCAAAAATAAAAATATTAATCGAATTTAAAAACGATGTATATGGTAATGGACACTATATAAATGCGCATAATGTTGCGTGGAAGAAAAACTTGCAAAATTCACCAACTAATCCAGTGTTTGGCGAACCGCTTAATTTTGTAGCAATGTCTGAAAATGGCGGGTTGATAAGCGTAAAAGCACAAGACAATGTATGTTTTGCCATTTATGAAAATGTTACAATAACCAATATTGAGTTAAAGGGTTGTGATTTAGAGCCCGATAAAAATGGTAAATACGATTTAACCGATTTGACTTATACTGGAACTACTGTAGAAGTGTTTGGAGATAATGTAACTATTCAATATTCTCGTATTAGTAATGGAAGAACAGTACTACGTGCCTTTGGAGATATTGAAGATAGTACTAAAAATATTCATTTGAATATAAAAAATTCAGTTTTAAGTGGTGCAAGAGAGTTTATTTTGCGACTAGGTACAAATTGCTTTGTGGAAGGAACAAAGGAAGAAGTTTCACCATGTTTACCTAACGATAATATTAAAACTTTCCCTGCACAAAAAAATTATCAACAAATGAGCAAGGAAGAAAAAGAAGAGTACGACAATTTGTTTATAAAAACCTTTGTAAATGTAAAAAATTCAGTGTTTAAAGATGCGGGAATTTTTGCAATAGGGTTAGATGCTCACTTTGCAGGACCTGCACTAGAAGATGGCGGAAACTTGCTAGGCGGATTGGTGAAAGATTGGAAAGATTTGGCAAAAACAAGTTATGGCGTAAAATTAACCTTTGAGGGTGAAGTAAAGTTGTATACTTGGAAAGATATAAAAGATGTGGATAGTAGCACACTAATTTCTAAACCAGAAATAACATCATTTGAAGGTCTTGATTTTAATGTGGCAGAAATGCTAGAAACTCTTTCAAAAAATCCTAAATTTAAAGATATTGTTTGTAAACAAAAAAATGAGGACGGAATAGATACCGAGTATGTACATGCTGGTATTGCGTTCTTTGGAGGGGGAAAAAATTATAGTGTTTTCGAAGATGCTAACTATAGCACCTATGACCTTAACGGCTATGAGATAAAGTTGTCGGAAGTTAATAAGGCAATGTTACAAACGGCAGCAGGAAATGAAAGTTTTTATTTCCTACTAAACGATAGTACTACTTACAACTTTTTACCAGATAAACAAGCAGAGTTGTTAAGTGATACTAGCGGAATTGCTTATTCTTGCATCTACGAAAAATAAAAGGATTAACTATGAGAAGGAAATTAACAATATTATGTTCAATTATATTATGCGCTATAATGGGCGCTATTGGATTTGTGGTTGTTGGTAAATTGGACAAATACGAAGTAGACACTAAAAATTTTGATAAGGTGATTGAATATAATGGAGAAATTGATTTAAGTGATTTAACTTTATATAAAAAGATATTCAAGAAGGAAGTCCCTGTTGAAGATTTTATGGTGGTCAGTTGCAGTAGCACTGACTCAATAGGAGAGAAAATTTTGGTTATTAAATATGGTAACCAAGAATTTTCTATTAAATTTACTGTAAAATATAAGGTTGAATTTGTTGTTGATTCTCAACTAATTAGTACTCAATACGTAACTAGTGCTGATGAAATTGTTATTCCCGATGAGGTTACAAAAGAAGGTTATGAGTTTATATCTTGGGATAAAGATGTAACTCAAACTTTAAATGATAATATTACTTTTAATGCAATTATGTCATCTACTACCTTGGAATTACCTGAGCTAACTACAATATCAACTATATATGGAACTAAGTTGTCGGAATTAACATTGCCTAGCAATGAAAACGGAAGATGGGTGTTTGTAGATGCGTTAACAAACACTGTAGGTAATGTGGGAACTAAGGATTTAGATGTTAAATTTGTTCCAAGTACTAGTGAGTTGACTGAAAAATATGCTAAAGTTACAGTTAATGTAGCGCAAAAGGAATTAAAGTTTGAAATTATACAAAGAGAATTTGTATATGATGGTCAACCTCATTTTGTTAAATATAGATTGTTAGATGATGGTGAGGAAATTTTAGGTGTAAATGTTGAACGTTTTGGCAGTGCGGAAATAGATGCTGGCGAAACGGCATACACATTAATTATAAATGACAATAATTACTATGGTTCATATTCGGGAGACTTTGTTATTAATAAGGCTGATGTTACTGTTGTAATTAAAGGCGATACTGTTGATTATTTGGAAGAATTTAAATTATCATACACTATCCAAGGTTTTGATAATGAACAACTACTAGGTATAACTTTGGACGATTATTTAGGATTAAATGTTGGAAGTTATTATATAGGTGCTAAAACTAGTAACAAAAATGTAAACTTAACTGTTATTTATGACTCTAATAGCGAAAATGAAGGGGCATTAATAGTTAAACCAATTACTCTAAATCCGCAACCGCAAGACCCAACTTTAATAATAGATGATAACAAGGTTGTGTATGGAGATAAATTAGACACAATTACATTTAATAAGGACTTTACTAATGGTTTTTGGAGTTGGGAAAATAATGAGTTAACAATTAATAAGGTGGGCGAATTTAAAGCAGTTGCTGTATTTACACCATATTCTCAAAACTATATCGCTGTAAAAAGAGAATTGACTGTTACGAATATTTCTAAAAAAGTTTTATCAATATCTGTAGAGAAAAATGGTAACGAGTTTGTATATGATGGAAAAGAACATAGCATTATATATAAAATAGAAGATGGCTCCTATACCGATATTGAAGTGGTTGGAAATATTCCACAAATAAATGCGGGTGATTATGATACCACAATTAGTATTAATAGTGAATTTTATGAAGGTTCTATTACATCTAAATTGATTATATATCAAGCAGAACCTGAAACAGATTTTACTAAAACTTATTCAATTACTTGGTACAATGGCTTAGAATTGCAACATATTATCTTGCCTACCGGATATGCTTGGAAACATAAAATTACAAGTTTAAATATAATAGGAACCGCTAGTTATGATGTTAAATATACTCCAAGTAGCACTAACTACAAAGAAGTTGAAGGCAAGATTGAAGTTACAGTAAATAAAGCCGAAGCATCTATAACTGGTGTAAAAGATTTGTATAAACAAGATTATACTGGTGCAGAATTTAAATTGACTGGAGTGAATGCATCTCATATAGAGTCAATTTTACAATATGAATATTATTTATATAACGCAAAGCATAATGGTGACAAAGTTGGAAAGATTAAAGAAGCGGGAGAATATATAGTTGTAATAACTTTGCCTGAAGCAATTCATTTTAAACAAGCTCAAGTAACTACAAAGGTTATTATAAATCAAGTAACTCCTAATCTTGATAAATTGGAATCAAGTGCAACTTATGAAGATACGTTACATGATGTGAAATTGGACGAATTAGAAAATGGCACATTGTCTTGGAAAGAGGATGAGGCAACTTCGGTTGGAGATGTTGGCGAGCAAGTACATGTTGCTATATTTAAACCTGAGGACCTAATAAATTATGAAGTTATAGAAGTAGACGTTGTAGTTAAAGTTTTTCCTAAGGAATTGGCTATAAATGTGGTTTCTAATAAATTTGTTTATAACGGAAATCCTTATAAGGTTATATATAAAATTACCGAAACGGATAACGAAAAAAAAGAATACACTAATTTGAAAGTTAGCGGTAACAATGAATATATTAACGCTAATACATATCTTGTAACATTGAAGGTGGAAGACAGAAACTATATTGCAACTAGGACAATACCACTAACAATAGAAAAAGCAAAACCCGTACCAACAATACCACAAGATTTGCAAGCAACTTATTTGGATAAGGTTACAAGTGTTGCTTTACCACTAGATGAGCAAGGTGTTTGGAAGTGGTTAGTTCCTAACGACACCTTGGTAGGACCGGTTGGAAACAATAAATTTAGCGCTAAATTTGAATTTTATGAACAAGAAGGTTGTGATAATTTTGAAGATTACGAAACCGAATTAAATATAGAGGTTAATAAAAAGACTGTTGAAGTACCTACTTTAAGTACAAGTTCGGCAGTGTATACTGGAAATATTATTAATGCACCACTTAATGATACTGATTTATATAAAGTAGATGTAAATGGTTGGATTGATGTTGGCGAAGAATATGAGGTTGAAGTTAGTTTAAAAGATAGTGCTAATTATATTTGGGCTAATGGTGAACTAGAAACTATCAAACTACCATTTGCAATCACTCAAGCAACCACCTTTATTAGAAGTCTTTCTATTGAAAACTGGACTTATAATTCAACAGCTAGTCAACCTTATGCTAACACTAATTTTGGAACACCAGTATATACTTATTCTTCAAGCGAAGATGGTGTTTATACTTCAACTGTTCCAACCGAAGCAGGAACACATTATGTTAAGGCAGAAGTTATAGGTAATAAAAACTATACTAGTTATAGTAAAATTGTTTCATTCGTAATTAAAAAGGCAGAATTGTCAGCTCCAAATATTAACCCTATAGTTTATACTGGTAAACTTTTAAAGGTGGAGATTGAAACTTCTAAAATTTATAAAATAACTAAAAATGATGGCGGAATAGATGTTGGCGATTACGAAGTTGAGTTTACTCTTATCAATAATAATTACAAGTGGAAAGGTGAAACCAAACCAAATATTACAATTACATTTTCGATAATTCCTGCAAAAGTTGAAATAACTAACCTTACAATACAAGGTTGGACTTATGGCGAACAACCTAATCAACCTTGTGCTGATACTAACTTTGGAACAATAATATATACTTATTCATCTGAGCGTAATGGAAATTATACTGAAACTGTTCCAATTGATGCAGGTTGGTATTATCTAAAAGCAGAAGTAATGACCGAGGCTAACTTTGAGGGCAATGTTGCAATATTTTCGTTTGAAATTGGAAAAGCATCTATAACAATACCATCAACAACTTCAAAGGAATATAATGGTAATCAATTAAATGGCGGAGTTGAAAACACGTTAATTTATACTGTTGAAGATGAGGGCGGAATAAATGTTGGAACCTATACAGCAGTGTTTACAATTATTGACAATAACTATAAATGGGATAATGGTAGCGAAACAACCGCTTCTTCTACCTATCAAATCACTCAAGCGCAAGCATCAATTATTGATATTGATGTTGAAGATTGGGTGTTTGGTGAAACTGCTAGTGTGTTAAATGCTAAAACCAATTTTGGAAACATGACTTATGAATATTTGTCTCAAGATGAAGGTGAAAGATTGTGGCAAGAACAAAATGCTAAAAAACTTAGTCAAGAGGAAGATGTGGTAACCACTTATGCTTTAGGTTATCAAAAACCAGTTAATCAAAAATCAACTCTTATTGATTTTAAAATGCCAACAGAGGCAGGTGTTTATTATCTAAAACTGGAAGTTTTAGGAACCACTAACTATAAGGGTGCATTTAAAATTATTAAGTTTGAAATTGCAAAAGCGTTTGCACCAGTTCCTGAAAATTTATCAAAAGAATATACAGGCAAACCCTTGATTGCTGACGTTGTAAGTAATTCTATTTACAATGTAACCGTTAATGCTGGCGGAACCAGTGTTGGCGAATACAAAGTCCAATTAACTATTACAAATAAAAACTATAAATGGGATAATGAAGATGAAATAACTTTGGATTTAGTGTTTAAAATAACTAAATCGCAAGCAAAAATTTCTAACTTTACAGTACAAGGTTGGACTTATGGTCAACCAGCAAAAGAACCTACAGCAACCACAAACTTTGGAAAAGTTGAATATACTTATTCTACAAGTATAGATGGAGAATTTACTAAAACTGTTCCAACTGATGCAGGAATCTATTATGTAAAAGCAGAAGTTGCAGGAACTGATAATTATAAAGGAATAAGCGAGATATTACCATTTGTAATTGAAAAGGCAAGCGTGATAGCACCTACAATTCAACCTAAGGAATATACTGGCGAAACTTTAGTTGCAGATGTTCCAAATTCCACATTATACGAAGTAGTGGAAAATGCTGGCGGAAAAGAAAAGGATACTTATAATGTAAAACTAAAATTGACCGATTTTTCTAACTATAAATGGATAGATGAGGAAAGTGATACAATTACTTTAACCTTTGAAATAACCTATGCGTTAAATTCTTGGGAAATAGAACCATCAATTTCTAATTGGGTTTATGGCGATGAGGTAAATATGCCTTATGCTAAATCTACATTTGGAACAATAGACATTCAATTTAGATCTAAAACTGCAAAAGATAGCGAATATAGTTCAACTATGCCAAGCGATACGGGTGATTATGTCGTTAAATTTGCAGTTGAGGGAACCAACGACTATAATGCTTTAAGTAAGGTTATAGAATTTACAATAGAAAAGGCAGAAATAGAAATACCAAGTGTAGAGTCAAAAGTATACACAGGCGAAACACTATTAGCGGATATACAAGCAACAGCAATCTATGAAGTAACAACCAACAATGGAGGAAAAGAAGTAGGAACCTATCCAGTAGTGCTAACAATAATAGATAATAACTACAAGTGGAGTAATGGTAGTACTACATCTGTTGAAATAGAGTTTGAAATAACTCAAGCACAAGCAGAAATTGTAGAGGTGGAATTGCCTGAATGGTCTTATGGTTCTACCGAAAATGAATTTACAGCAAATACAACTTTTGGTAATGTAATATATACATATTCTACGAGTCTAGATGGAGAATACACCTCAACCAAACCAACAAATGCAGGAACATATTATGTAAAAGCAGAAGTAGTAGAAACACCAAACTATGCAGGAGCAAGTAAGGTTGTAGAATTTACAATAGAAAAGGCAGAAATAGAAATACCAAGTGTAGAGTCAAAAGTATACACAGGCGAAACGCTAGTAGCGGATATACAAGCAACAGCAATCTATGAAGTAACAACCAACAATGGAGGAAAAGAAGTAGGAACCTATCCAGTAGTGCTAACAATAATAGATAATAACTACAAGTGGAATAATGGAAGTACTACAACAACAGAAACCCCATTTAATATAACCCAAGCAAGTAATGAAATAGCAAGTTTACAATTACAAGGTTGGGTATATGGAGAAGATGTAAACAATCCAACAGCAAGTGCAAGATTTGGCGAAATAGTATATAGTTATGCAAGTTCAGAAGCAGGAACATATACATCAACCAAACCAACAAATGCAGGAACATATTATGTAAAAGCAGAAGTAGTAGAAACACCAAACTATGCAGGAGCAAGTAAGGTTATAGAGTTTACAATAGAAAAGGCAGAAATCCAAATACCAAGTGTAGCGTCAAAAGTATACACAGGCGAAACGCTAGT
>JAZUAD010000002.1:0-1643 GCA_045637825.1 Candidatus Onthoplasma sp.
GCAATTTTAACAGATTCTGTCTTTTCTTCAACACGATTATAGTTAGCTCTTGTCGCACTTTCACTACGTCTAACACCATAGAAAGTAAGAACTCTGCCATTAAATATTTCGTTCATTTTACGATTTAATGCACCTGTCTTAAACATATAGCAGCACCAACGCCCACTCATTGTTGGCGGGCCAATTTTCTTTGCCATTTCAAAGAAATTGTTATCATTATTTCTGGCTATGTGCATATCAATTTGTGGGTTTTGCTTTAACCTTTCAATATATTCGTAAGTGCTATCAATTTCAAGTGTTGTATCACTAAATAAGTGAATTATTTTCTTGTCTGGTAATGCTTTACACACTAGGTCCGATACAACTGTGCTATCTTTACCACCACTAAACGATACCATAGTGTTTTTAATATCATATTTAGCACTTTCTTCTTGTATAAACTCTATGGCTTCTTGGGTTATATAATCCAAGTGTGATTGATTTGCTTTGATAAATAAATCAATATTTTTATTGAATTTAGAGTAATCAAAGGTCTTATTTAACAACTCTTTTCTTAACATTTTATCATCAGCGTCAATTTTCTCTTGATTTGTAATTCTTAAACTTTTTCCATTAATAAAATAAGTGCTTTTGCCTTTCCATAGAATATCATTATCAAATTTCTTGCCAGTCATAAGTTCAACAAACTTTTCTTCCGCAGGGAACACCGGTCTTAAAGTGTTTGATAAGAATTTCATTCTATGACTACATATTGGGCATTTTTCGTTTTCACTTTTAGGCCTTATGATTGGTATTTTACAATAAGAACACCAATAGGCAACCGTTTTAATTTCTTTGTTTTCTTCTTTAATCCACATAAATTCTCCTTAAAAATTGCAACAAAAAAGCACTAAACAAAAAATATTGTTAAGTGCTTATGTTTATTCGATTTAGATGTTGTATAACCACCTTAAATACGAGACATATTCTTTATTTTGTGCGATTTGATATTTTACTTTATCAAGTGGCTTTCTTGAATTAAGAATAATCTTTTCTTTGGCTCTTGTCATCATAACATACATTATTCGCAATTCTTCTTCTAAATTATCAATTATGATTTGCTTTTTACTTGTTTCGAATTGTATGTCATCTTCAACATTTAAGCTAGGAATGATATTCATTTTATTGAAAGATAAGCCCTCGCTTTGTGAGTAATGAAGGTCGGCAAAGTGAAGTTTATTCAAATTGTTATCGACTTCATTTACTATTATATACCTGCTGTCAAGTCCCTTGAAAGTATGTATAGTGCTTATAGTGACTGAATTGTCTTGGCTTGTTTGTGGTTGTCCTTCGTCTTGTTCGGTTGTAATCATAATATTCAAGTAGTTTAAGATTTCCATACTTGTCATATTATCATTGACTAAATCTCTTATAATTTCAGTAAATCTTTGAATATTTGCTATTGATTGTTTATCTTCAATCTCTGCATAATATTGTAGCAATTTACAATCTTCTATATTTTGATTTAGTGTTGCCAAGATTCCGCTTTCTTTAAAAGTGTGAATTGAATTATCAACTTTCTCATAAAACTCTTGTTCTGGTATATTATAAGTGTTAGCAGCAACGAATAAATCAGTATAAAACAATTCTTCTTTTTCAAGTTT
>JAZUAD010000003.1:0-4084 GCA_045637825.1 Candidatus Onthoplasma sp.
AAATTAATTTAACATTTTACTGCACTTGTTTCATATATTTATTAAAACAATTTGCAAATTACAACAACTATAAAAAACTTAAAATTGTAAAAAATAAAAAAACTTTAAAATTTTTAAAAAATTTGTGAAAAATAGTTGACAATCGTTTTAATTTATAGTATTATGTAAAAGTCAGCATAAATATGACGGGGTGTAGCGCAGTTGGTAGCGCACGTGGTTTGGGACCATGGGGCCGGGAGTTCGAGTCTCTTCACCCCGACCATCTCATCTGGACCTTTAGCTCAGTAGGTTAGAGCAACCGGCTCATAACCGGTGGGTCCGCGGTTCGAGTCCGTGAAGGTCCACCATTTAATTTATTTTAAGTGGATATGAGAATAATATTGCTGATTTAGCTTGGCCCGGTAGCTCAGTTGGTTAGAGCGCCAGCCTGTCACGCTGGAGGTCGAGAGTTCGAGCCTCTTCCGGGTCGCCAATGCCTCGATAGCTCAGTCGGTAGAGCAAAGGACTGAAAATCCTTGTGTCGCTGGTTCGATTCCGGCTCGAGGCACCATAAGGATTTTTGGTGAAAATTGAAAATCTGCAAAAGGGTTAATACCGAGTAGCCCTAATGGGAAGATTGCAGAGCGGCCAAATGCTACGGACTGTAAATCCGTCGTCTTATGACTTCGGTGGTTCGAATCCACCTCTTCCCACCATAATATGCTAGTGTGGCTCAACGGTAGAGCAGCTGACTTGTAATCAGCAGGTTGGGGGTTCGATTCCCTTCACTAGCTCCATACAAAAAGACCTTATTAAAAGGTCTTTTTTTTGTTTATTTATTTCAATTTTATTTTTATAAATTCACTTTGATACGATTTTCAAATAATTGTTTTATAACAATATGCAAAGCAATCCACCCTTACCCTCATTTACAATACGACCAAGAGTTTTACGCAACTTATTTTGAAGAGCAACTGGCATAGCGGTTAGTTTGTTGTTTAGGTCTTCATTTACCAAACTTTCCAAACTCTTACCAAACATATTAGTTTGCCATATACCTTTAGGATTGTTTTCAAATTCTTTTAATAAGTATTGCGCCATTTCCTCACTTTGTTGAACTCCACCCATAATAGGACTTACTTCGGTTTGAACATTTACTTTCATAATATGCAAACTTGGTGCATTGGCTTTTAATTTCACACCACAGCGACTGCCATGACGAACAATTTCAGGTTCCATTAGTTCCATTTCGTCCATGCTAGGTACAACAATTCCATAACCCGTTTCATCTACTTGATTTAATGCGTCTTTTAACTTGTCATAGGCAAACTTTGCGCCAGTTAATTCTTTTAAATGGCTAATAAGTTCAAAATCATTATTGATATCACAGCCACATTGCACACTTAATACTTTGTAGAATAGGTTTTCCTTGGCAACAACTTCATACACAACTTCACCTTGCCCCATTTGGATATTACTAGATAAAATCGGCTCAAAATTTTCACTATTCTCAAACAGAGCAACGTTTCCCTCACCGATTGTTTGCGCCTCGCTTACTCCATTCATAATAGTATCTACTATCTCCTTGATAATAGGGTTATTTTTAGGCAAAGCACGTAAATAATTCGGAATTTTTACACTTACCACTTCAAGTGGGAACTGAGTTAAAACATTAGTCATAATATTATCGATATCTCCTTTTGATAAATTATACACATCACAGCACACTACCGGCACTTTGTACTTTTCTTGCAAACTTGACTTTAATTTTAAAGTTTCCTTATCTTGCGGTTTTGAGGAATTAAGCACCACCACAAAAGGCTTTTTACTTTGCTTTAATTCTTTTACAAGTTTTGCTTCAACTTTAGCATAATTTTCTCTTGCAATATTACTAAAACTACCATCAGTAGTCATAAGCACTGCAATATTTGAATGCTCGCTAATCACTCGCTTAGTACCTAGCGTTGCCGCCTCTTTAAACGGAATACGTTCCTTACTCCAAGGCGTTTCCAACATACGTGGTTTGTCATTTTCTTCCGCACCTATAGCTCCATCAACTAAGTACCCAACACAATCAATCATACGCAACTTAAAATTAATGTTATCAATACTTACTTCTATTGGTTCGCTAGGTACAAATTGTGGCTTTGTGGTCATAATCATAGTGCCGTCTGCTGATTGTGGCAATTCATCGTTTATACGGGACAAGTCGTATTTATCGTCAATATTAGGCAATACAAACTCGTGCATACATTTATTAATAAAGGTCGATTTACCGCACCTTACAGGGCCCACAACACCTATATACACCGCCCCACCCGACCTTGTGGCAATATCCTTGTATATGCCATTGTTTAAATCCATACTTCCTCCAAAATTTCAATTTACAATAATCTATGCCAGCATTTTTTCAAATATTACAAAATACTTTTAATATTGCTAAAAACTTTAACTAAAACAATAATTTAACTTCTCAGCAACACTTGTAAAATATGCAGACTTTATTTGCGACCAACCTAATAATCTAATTTGCTTATATCATATTAAATTGATATTGACAAAATTTATTACTTAATATATAATGCAAATGAATTTAAAAGGCAAAAAGTTATGAGTTTTGACAATCATCCACCAAAACACGCAAGCGTAGGCGATTTACGCCACCCAAAAAGATTATCTATATACAATGTAGGAAATAATAGTAGAGGTTTAATATCCAGATTATTATATCCTTACTTTGTTGCTCTTAGCATGGAAGAACTTAGAACTATAATTTTAATGAAAGAAAAGCCTATTCAAGGACACTTATCACGTAAACAATATAAAATGTATCTTGCCCAAAAGGAAAGAATTAAACAATTCATAGAACAAGAAAAATTAGAAAAAGAAAACAAAGAACAATCATTATAACAAAAAAAAGCAAGATAAACGTCTTGCTTTTTTATTTTAGATCTTGATTAAAATCCTTTGAAATAATTTTAATTAACTTTAATAATTTTTCTGAATATTGTTGGTATTCTTTTATAACTACATATTCATTAGGTTTGTGAGCCAAAGAAATATCTCCAACGCCAAATATTATTGCATCTCCGCTATAATTTTGATAATATCCTGCCTCACAACCTCCGCTAAAATCTCCTATATCAGCACCTATTTGATTTCCAAGATAGGTTATGTATTTTTCATTTTGTCTTTTTAAAGGCATTATATCTAACGTTTGTTTTAAAGTTATATTGCAACCACTATATTCCGTAACGAGATCTTCAATTTTTTGTTGTATTGAGGTTATAAAATCTTCAACACTACTATTTAATGTACGCACATCAAAATTTAATTTAGCATAATCTGGTACACGATTAATAATTGTACCTCCGCTAATTATACCACAATTAGAAGTTAAATCTTCATATTCTTGCTGTTTGTTTTCAATAAAAGTTATAATTTTAGACAATATATGAATAGCATTTATTCCTTCAGCAACTCTACTGCTGTGACAACTTTTGCCAAACACTTCTATCACGTATTCAAAACAGCCCTTTGCGGTTATATTAAATTGACTATTGGTTGGCTCGCCTACTATTGTAAATGCAGGTTTTATATTTAGTTTTTGTAACTCTTGTATAACATCTTTAATACACAATAAATCCGTTTCTTCATCTGTTGTTAAAGTCACTATTACTGGACAATTTATCTTTTTTAGTTTATCCAAATTATCCATTATAACAGCAATGAAACTTTTCATATCAATAGAGCCAAGACCATAACACTTACCATCAATCTCAACCAAATCTAGTGGATTTGTATTATATTTATCAAAGTCCGGATTTACCGTATCGATGTGTCCCGATAAAATTATAGGCATTATATCTTTCAACTTTGTATTTATTCCTATAATTATGCTTTTATTATTATTTTTTTCATTTTTAATAATCCTAATCTCTTCTGCTTTATCTTTAAAATAATTATTTATATAATCAACTATTTCATCTTTATTTTCATACGAATTAATTTTAATTAAACTTTTTAAATTTTTCATAAATTATTTCCCTTTTTTATATTTTTATTTAATTGTAAAGACTTATAAATGTTGATAAATATGTTTAAA
>JAZUAD010000004.1:0-5692 GCA_045637825.1 Candidatus Onthoplasma sp.
AGAACTAAGCCACACGTTAATATTGGTACTATTGGTCACGTTGACCACGGTAAAACAACATTAACTGCTGCTATTACTACTGTTTTGGCTGCTAAGGGTTTTGCTGAAAAGCGCGCTTACGACCAAATCGATAATACCCCTGAAGAAAAAGCTCGTGGTATTACAATTAATACTTCACACGTAGAGTACGAAACTGCTAATCGTCACTACGCTCACGTTGACTGCCCAGGACACGCAGACTACGTTAAGAACATGATTACTGGTGCTGCTCAAATGGATGGTGCTATCCTTGTTGTTGCATCAACTGATGGTCCTATGCTTCAAACTCGTGAACACATCTTGTTGGCTCGTCAAGTAGGCGTTCCATACATTATCGTATTCATGAACAAAACTGATATGGTTGACGACCCAGAATTACTAGAATTAGTAGAAATGGAAATCCGTGACCTATTATCAAGCTATGGTTTTCCTGGTGATACTACTCCAGTTATTAAGGGTAGTGCATTAAAGGCATTGGAAGCTGCTGCTGGCGGTAACGCTGATGACCCAGCTTGTGCTCCAATCCTAGAATTGATGGATGCTGTTGACAGCTATATTCCAAACCCAGAACGTGATACAGACAAACCTTTCTTAATGCCTGTAGAAGACGTATTCTCAATCACAGGTCGTGGTACTGTTGCTACTGGTAAGGTAGAACGTGGTGTAATTAAACTTGGTGAAGAAGTTGAATTAGTAGGTATCAAGCCAACTCGTAAGGTTGTAATTACTGGTATCGAAATGTTCAGAAAGTCTTTGGACGAAGCTCAATCAGGTGATAACGCTGGTCTATTAATCCGTGGTATCCAAAAGAACGAAATCGAAAGAGGTCAAGTATTGGCTAAAACTGGTTCAATCACTCCTCACACTAAGTTTAGTGCTGAAGTTTACGTATTGAAGAAAGAAGAAGGTGGTCGTCATACTCCATTCTTTAATGGATATCGTCCTCAATTCTATTTCCGTACAACTGATATTACTGGTACAATCGCTCTTCCAGCTGGAACAGAAATGGTTATGCCTGGTGATAACATCACTATGACAATCGAACTAATCAATCCAATCGCTATCGAAAAAGGTTTGAGATTCGCTATCCGTGAAGGTGGTAGAACTGTTGGTTCAGGTGTTGTATCTGAAATTATTGAATAGTAATTAACAAAAATAGACACAATTAAGTGTCTATTTTTTTATTCTCTCAGTGCTCGAAATAAGTTGATATACTGATTTGATATATTAAAAATAATTGTTTATTAATTACAAGTTTAAAATAAAAAACTCACTAGATATTAAAGTGAGTTTTTACTTTAAATAAGTATTTTGTTGACATTTTTAATTAATTATTAATTATTTTTAAAATCTCATACCATTATCTAAAATATGCATTTCTTCAATTAACCATTCGTTAAAACTGTTTTCAGCATATTCTTGTGCTTCGGTATAAGAGTTTACGCCTGTATCACTAAGCACAAATATTTCATCATTTATTTGTTCATAATTTCCATTTTCATCAATGCCAACCCATGGTTCAATAACAGTACGAGAAAATTCATATTGTGTTTTAACTATATATTCAAACAAATTATCTACTAGTTTGTTGATAGGGGTATCATATAGTTCTCTGTAATTAACGTGCGAACTAAAACTTTCACAAGATGCCCACATTAAGTATTTAAATATAGGATTGTCATATAATTTATTTTCACGTTCCAACTTGTCGGTTACTTTAGGTTTTACACAAGGATTGCTATGTTTTTGACCACAGGCAAGACCTGTAAGTTTATAATATATTGCTAGTAAGTAATTAGCTGTGTCTAAAACATAACTATCAGTGTTGTTTACATTTTTAAGTATGTTAGTACAATATTTTAACTTTGCAATAGTTTTAAGTTTATTTTCATAAATCGGGAACTTGGTAGGGAAGTCATCAAAAGGTATTTTTCCGCAAGCGGTACGAAATTTATTTTTGATGTCGTGCCAGTTTGGTAAAATTTCACTAACTTTATCGGTTAAATACATTGTAATTACTTCACGTAAATGAATTTCACCGATAATACTATCAGTAACGTAGAGCGAACGTCCACCAGTATATTTTTCTACTTCAATCTCAAATAACAATATATTTTCGGCATAAAGATTAAAAGCGTCGGTAGTCCCGTGTTCAAAATCGTAGTGTTCTTCTTCCATAACTTATCCTTTTTAAAAGACCTTTCCATTATCAAGCGTGTGCATTTCAAGAATCAAGCGTTCTTTAAACAATTTTTCAGCAACAAAAAATGCTCTTTCTGTTCCATTAATTTGGTTATATTGTTCAATTTCATCTTCAGTTAATTTAGTTTCATATCTATCAGTAAGAGATAAAGTTCCATCATCGTATAAAAAAGAAAAATAACTAAAATCATCAGCATTGTAGTCTACTGAAACCATAGCGTTTTGCAATGCTTTGGCATGTTGAGGAATTGATAAATTTAGGTCAATGTTTTCACGTTTTAAATAGGCGTAATATAGATATTGATACACTTTATTTGATTGTATATCCTTAACTGATTTTTTGTTAAGTTTAGCATAAATAAGGAAAAGATGAGCAAGACATTCGATATCATAATATCCCATTTTAATATCTTCAAAGCAATATTTAAGTCGAGCAAAGGTTTCCAGTTTGGTTTGTTCTCTATCTATAACTTTTTTTGCTTGAATATAATCTAAGTTTGGGTTTAGTTGCGACATTTTTTTATTGTAGTTAGCTTTAATATCTCTAAAACTGAATTTCTCAGAAATTTTATCGGCATAATATCTACACATTGCTGAAATTAATTCATCTTCTGCATCTTCACTATTGATATAAAAACATGGGTCTAAATAATTTTCAAATTTAGATACAAATTTATCATCAACAAAGGTGTTAAATGCGTGTGTTTTTGCTAAGTTGTAAGACATACAATCCTCCAAATATGCTAGCATTATAACACAGAGTGCAAGGGTTGTCAATATGTAATTTTAATATGTTGGATAAGATGTGAATAAGTTGATTTTAAACATTTTAAATAAAACTCTAAATTTTTATTGACAATAACCTTTAATTGTAATATACTAATAATATACAAATAAAAGGAGTGCTGTCGTATGAAATGTTGGCAAAGTAATTTAATATCTGATTATACGATGGTTGAAAGATAGCATTTAAGTTTTTTATAAACCTTCGTTAACTCGAGGGTTTTTATTTTAAATAATGGATATTAAAAAATATTAAAGGAGAAATATTATGAAAGTATTATATAGTGCTACAAAGCCAACTGGCAAATTGACTTTAGGAAATTATATTGGAGCATTACGCAATTGGAAGCAACTTCAAGATGAATATGCTTGCTATTTTGCTATAGCAAATCTTCATGCACATACTGTTGAGATGAATCCAAAAGATGTGTTGGAACGCACCTACGAACAATATGCTTGTTTTTTAGCGTGTGGTATTGACCCTGAAAAGAGTTGTATTTATGTGCAATCAATGGTTCCAGAACATAGCGAAATGAACTGGTTGTTAAATTGCGTTACAATGATGGGTGAGGCTAGTCGTATGACGCAATATAAGGACCACGTTGCTAAAGGTGAAAAGAGTATTAGTACCGCTTTATTTACTTATCCGGTGCTTATGGCTGGCGATATCATGTTGTTTAACACATCTCTTGTGCCAGTAGGTCAAGACCAAGTGCAACACGTGGAACTTGCGCGCGATATTGCCAAGCGTTTTAACTCTCGTTTTGGTAAAAGTGTGATGGAACCTAACTACTTTGTGCCAAAAGTTGGTGCTAAGATTATGGGACTACTAAACCCAGAAGGTAAGATGGGCAAAAGTGATGACGATCCTAATAATATAATCTATCTGCAAGAAAGAGAAGAGGAGACTGCTCGTAAAATCAAACGTGCAGTAACTGATAGTGTTGGTATTATTCAATATGCGCCAGAAACTCAACCAGGTGTATCAAATTTGCTAACAATTATAGCGGTTATGGAAGATAAATCGATTGAGGAAGTGGTTGAAAGTCTTAAAGGTCAAAATTATGGAGCATTAAAAGCACGCACAACCGAGGCAGTAAACAATCACTTACGTCCAATTCGTGAAAAAATTAATTATTACTTAACCAATAAGGAAGAATTACAAGCTCTTATGCAAAAAAGTGCTGATAAAGCACGTGTAATTGCTAAAGAAACAATCGCAAGATGTAAAAAAGCAATGGGGTTGTTATAAATATTTAAAATCAATCCTAATAGGGTTGATTTTTTTGTGACATTTATCTGATAAAAAATGAAAAGATATTGAAATTTATCAATATCTATGATATAATCGTGTTAAGTATCAGGAGGGCATTATGGCAAACAAATTAACACCACAACATTATGTAAATATGATAATTAATTACATCGAAAATAAACAAGATTTTATTACAAAGGAAAAATTATATAATTATTGCATTAGTCAAACTGAGGAGTTAGATGCTGGTGATGAGCAATATATACAATCAATTATTGATAAATTAGTAAGACAACTACGACACGGTAGATATATTTCTATGCAAGATTTAGTTCATTTTAGACAAATTAAATCATTTCGTGACTGCATGATAACCATCGAAGATGATATGCCTCAACTAAATATTACCGAAGAACAAGCAAAGAAAATAATTAATAAAAATATTTCATTAGGTGATTTTAGTTTATAGGAGAACTTATGAGTTTAATTAAATTTTTATTATTTCGCAACAAGAAAACTAGTGTACTAGGTGCTAGAAAGTACGGAGAAAAACAACAAGTTGAACCAAAAGAAACTAGCGTGTTGACATATAGGCAATATGGTAAACACGTAAGTCAAAATAAAAACACGCGAAATGATGAGCAACTATTGAAAAAATAGTAACATATTCATTTGACAAAAAAGTTGATAAAATGATATAATGTAGGCATTACGGAGGAAAATATGGGACGAATTTATAATAGTGCGTACTGCAATATGTTACGTGATGCTGAAAAGGCAAAAAATCCAGAACTTAAACGTTCAAGCAAGGAGCTTTCTGCTATTGACAATATGGCAACTGTTGCTGATATGCTAGTGCTTGAAGCAAGAGATTTAAAGTTTATGCGTGGTGGCGACAATAATATCGCTGGCGATATCTCTATGATTAAAGTGATATACGAAAAGTATCCTGATGTGTACAAATTTTTAAGCGATATGTATAATGTGATTATCAATCCTAATACTGACGCTGAAAAGAAAGTGGCTGACAAAGACGGCTTTATTGAAATGAACATTGACCACACATTGCGTGCATTAGAAAGTTTAAGATAATTTACAAACCTTAAATAGGCGTAGAAATACGTCTATTTTTTATGCGTGGTACTATATATTATATGTAATAGGTAACGTATTCTTGTTTTAAAAGATGAATTTGAGACCTGCAGATATGGAATTTAGTTAAATTTTTATTAAATATGGTTAAATTTTGGATAAAATTAGGAAAATTTGAAGAAATTTCAAAAAAAGTTGCAAATTTCTTAATTTTTTTTTAAAAAACTGTTGACAAAGTTTTGTGGATATGGTATATTAACAATGCAATCGCCGAAAAAGGCATTGCAAAAGTACAATGACAACTACATATTTTGATTAGCA
>JAZUAD010000005.1:0-71478 GCA_045637825.1 Candidatus Onthoplasma sp.
ATGTGATATAATAAGATTATGGAATTGTTGCAAGAAAAAATTAAGAACTTGCCAACCAATCCTGGTGTGTATTTAATGAAAGATAAATACAATAATGTGATTTATGTTGGTAAGGCAAAGAATTTAAAAAAACGTGTAAGTCAATATTTTTTACGTAAACAAGATATACCAAAAGTGCAAGCAATGGTTAGTAATATTGTTGACTTTGATTTTTTTGTGGTTGCTACCGAGTATGATGCTTTGGCTCTTGAAAGCAATTTGATAAAAAAGTATCAACCTTACTATAATATACTTTTAAAAGATGGTAAGGCGTTTGCGTATATCAAAGTTAATTTGCGTGAAGATTTTCCAAAGTTTGAGGTTACACGAAAAATCAATACTAAGGATAAATTTTTTGGGCCATATTTTGCAGGTATTAGCGCTAATGATATTTTGGATATTATTAATTATGCATATCCAGTTCGTAAGTGTGGGCAAGTATTAACAATAAATGGTAAAGAAAAAAAATCCTGTTTGTATCACGATATGCATTTATGTAGCGCTCCTTGCGCTAAAAAAATAGGCAAAGAAAAATATCACGATATAGTTAATTCGGCAATTAAATTTTTAAAGGGTGATACAAAAGAAATTAAAGAGATTTTAACAACAAAAATGGAAACTAGCGCCAAAGCAGAAAATTTTGAAACCGCATTAATTTTGCGAGATAAAATTAAAATGGTGGATAGATTAAAAGATAGAGTGGTTATGCAATTACGCAACAATATTGACCTTGATGTGTTTAGTATGTGTACAAATGGCGAACTTAGTGCTATGTGTGTTGTGGTTATTCGTGGCGGAAAGGTTCAAGGAGTGCAATCATTTGATATATTAAATTTTATAGAAAAAGACGAGGCGTACCAACAATTTTTGGTACAATATTATACTAATCACGTGTATAATGTTGATGAAATTATTTTACCAAAAGAGGTTAAAGGCCTTGAAGCGGTTAAACAGTATATTGAAAATAAGCATAATAAAAAAGTAACTATTACTCAACCATCAACAAATATAGACAAAATGAAAATACTTAAAATGGCAGAGCAAAATGCGTGCTTGCACCTTGAAAAAAATGTGGAAGTTACTAAAAAGAAAATAAACACTTCAATAGGCGCCGTTAAACAACTACAAAAAGAACTAGGATTGACAAGAGAACCAAAACGCATAGAATGTTTTGATATATCTAATACTTTTGGTGAATATACAGTTGCATCTATGTCGGTACTAATTAATGGCGAAAAGGCAAAATCACATTATCGTAAATTTAAGATTAAAACGGTGAATTTTATTGATGACTTTGCTAGTATGCGTGAAGTGTTAACTAGACGTATGAGCGAATTAAATGGTGAAGATATTAGTTTTTCATCTATGCCTGATTTAATTATTATTGATGGTGGCAAAGGACAACTTGGTGTGGCGCTGGAGGTTATGCAACAATTTGATTATAAAAATGATATTATAAGTTTAGCGGAAAGATTGGAGGAGGTTTTTATTCCTAATCAAAGCGTTTCAATATTCTTGCCAAGGGGTAGTTATAGTTTAAGATTACTTCAACTTGCTCGTGACGAGGCGCACCGATTTGCAATCACCTACAATCGTCAACTTCGTAGCAAAGGTATGTACAAGGGCGGATTGCAAGCAATTAAAGGCGTAGGCCCAACCATACGTAAAATATTGCTTAGCAAATTTCGTACGCTTGAAAATATTAAAAACGCAACACTTGAAGATTTGCAAAATACAAAAGGAATATCCAAAGTTGTTGCTGAAAATATATATAATGCGTATCATAAAATTTAAACAAAGGAAGGAAAGTTATGTTAAATAAATATTTTAAAAGTATCGTAGACCAAAGTGAAGAACCTATCGTAATATGTGGTCTGGATTATAAGATTTTATATATGAATAGTGTTGCAATAGCAAACTATCATCAAGATTTGACTGGAAAAAATTTAAGAGATTGCCATAATGAAAAATCTAATCAAAAAATGGAACAAATTTTAAATTGGTTTAGAAAGGATATTAATAATAATAAAGTTTATACGTATCATAGCACTAAATCTAATCGTGACACCTACATTGTGGCATTAAGAGATGAAAACAAAGAATTAATCGGTTTTTATGAAAGACATATAACTAGAAATGCCGAAACAAGTGAACGGTATACAATGGATTAGAGTAAAAGGTATAAAAAAATATATATAATAAAAAAGAAAGCATTAATTGCTTTCCTTTTTTGTTTTATTTTTACAGTATTTTTGGATTAGGTCGATTAATTCGTTTACATCTTCGCTAATACAACTCAGTTTTAGATAAGGTAAAAATTTGTCATCATAATATAATATGATTGATTGAGTATGTGGTTTAAACATTTTGTCTACTAAAGATGTTTTTATTTTATAGCCCTTAAATTTAGAATTGTCTGCATAAGTGCAAGCATCTTCATACGCCTTTAACATATAATTTTCATATAATACATATTCCACTTTTACTAAAGATTTTTTAACAGCAAAAATTGTCCACACAATGCAACAAAGTATTGTAACAAACGAAATAGTAACTACCAACCAGTGATTAAATACAACTATAAAGCGTACAAATATCAATATTAATATTGCTGACAATATGCTCATAAT
Source organism: Candidatus Onthoplasma sp. (assembly GCA_045637825.1). Lineage (GTDB taxonomy): Bacteria > Bacillota > Clostridia > Christensenellales > UBA1242 > Onthoplasma. The sequence goes on from JAZUAD010000005.1 coordinate 2,670, forward strand.
AATTGCATTGGTTTTGCGATATTTTTCCACATCAATTTTGATATCATGTATTTTTTGTCCTAAAATTGGAGGGCATTCGTTAATATGCTTGTGTGGCGATTTAGTTTTTTGTTGATGAATATCTTGCTTAATTAAATTATTCTTTTTCATAACTTATTCCTTATCTTTCAAAGTTTCTTCTAGCATCACGCTGTATCTTTTTACACATTTTCATATATGCACGAGGTCCTTTATACATTGGAACAAACATAATTCTATCGCTTATCATATAATCGGTTAAATTACGCGTGGTCACAACTTTTGGTTCTGATTTTGTAACTTTTGCTGTTAGTTTTTCAATAATTCGCATAAAGGTTCTCCTTAATTACATTATATCACAAAATTTGGATTTGTAAATAGGCTAGTTAAAATTAAACGTTGAATTTGAATACAACAATGTCGCCATCTTGCATTACGTAATCTTTGCCGGCGCTTATAATTTTGCCTTTTGCACGAGCATTGGCATAGTCGCCTGCTTCGATAAGGTCATCATATTTAACTACATCTGCGCGGATAAAGCCACGTTCAAAGTCGGTGTGAATTTTACCTGCTGCTTGTGGAGCAAGCGTGCCTTTTGTGATTGTCCAAGCACGCACTTCCTTTTCACCAGCGGTTAGGTAACTTATAAGACCTAGCAATGAGTAACTTGCAACAATTAGTTTGTCAAGTCCCGAGTGAATAATTCCTAGTTCTTCCATAAACAACTCACGTTCCTCATCACTTAAACTTACAAGTTCTTCTTCAAGGCGTGCACATAAACTAATCATCTCAGCACCTTCACTTTTTGCAAGCGCCTCAATTTTAGATAAATTTTCACGTTGATAGTCATCAAGAGTATCACTAGTATTTGCTACATATATAATTGGTTTAGTTGTGATTAGGAAAAATCCGTTAACAATCTTTTGTTCTTCTTCATCAAAACTAAGTATACGTGCTGGTTTTTGGTCGGCAAGTGTTTTGTATATGCGGTCAAGTAGTTCCTTTTCCTTAATAGCGGTTGCATCGCCACCATGAACCAGTTTGTCAACTTTGCCAAGACGTTTTTGAACAGTTTCGATATCGGCAAGTATAAGTTCCATATTAATAGTTTCGATATCACGTGCTGGGTCAACACTGCCGTCAACATGGATAATATTGTCATTTTTAAAACATCTAACCACGTGTAAAATAGCATCAACCTCTTTGATGTGACTTAAAAACTTATTGCCAAGACCTGCGCCTTCGCTAGCACCTTTAACAAGACCTGCAATGTCCACAAACTCAATTTGAGCAGGGGTAACCTTTTGAGTGTTGTACATTTTAGCTAACACTTCAAGGCGTGGGTCGTATACGTCCACAACGCCAACATTTGGTTCGATTGTACAAAAAGGGTAATTGGCACTCATAGCGCCCGCCTTTGTAATTGCATTAAATAATGTGCTTTTGCCTACATTTGGCAAACCTACTACACCTAATTTCATAATTCACCTACATAATATAATATTTTCTAACATATCATACTATAAATTTAAAAATTAATCAAGGTATTTTTATGTTTTTTATTTATATTCTTATAGGAATTGTACAAGGGTTAACCGAGTTTTTACCTGTTTCTAGTAGCGGGCATATACTTTTGCTAAGCGAAATATTTAATGTCGATATGGATATTATTTTTTTAAGCGTGGTGGCGCACCTTGGAACTTTGTTATCGGTTATTATTTGTATGCGTAAAAAATTGGCATATTCATTTAAGCACCCTTTTTGTAAAACTAACTGGCAATTATTAGTGGCAACCTTACCTTGCGTGATAGGAGTTTTGTTATTTAATGATTTGGTCGATAAGTTGTATTCAGTTTACTTTTTGGTGGCGGGATTTTTGATTACAGGAATATTGCTGATTGTGGCAGATATTGTGCGTGCTAAAAATCAAAAATTTGGATATAAACATGCAGTAAGTATGGGTGTTATGCAAGCGGTGGCAATATTACCTGGTATTAGTAGGTCTGGTAGTACTATGGCAATTGGTATGATGAGCGGTGCAAACAAGGAAGACGCTTGTGAATTTACATTCCTAATGAGTATACCAATTATAATTGCCTCAGCGGTGTTTGAAAGTATTGAAATGTTTACAAAAGGTGTAAACATACAAATATTGCCATCAATTATAGTTTTTGTAACTTCATTTATATTTGGAATACTATCCATAAAATTAATGCTAAAAGTGCTTAAAAATAACAAACTTTATGTATTTAGTATTTATCTATTAGTATTGTCGGCGGTAACGCTATTGGTTGTACTTTAATTTATTAACTATTTGTTTATGTTTTGTGGATAAGTTTAAATTTAATCTTAAAGAAATTTGTAGTATTTTGACGAAAGTTAAAAAAGTGCTATAAATTTTTTTAATTTGCCTATTGAAAAGTATTAAAAAGTATGATATTATATGCTTAGGAGAAAATTATGGAAAAGAGTATAATTCAAAGACTAATTGATGCAGGTGTTATTACTAAAAAAGATATAGATGAATATAACAATCAAAACTTAAATAGTTTTAATAGAAGAGACTATTGTCAAAGAGAATCACACATGACATATAGCGTAATTAAACATAATGATATATTAGTTAGATTTAATCCTGAGGATATTGTTAACGGTAAATACGTGGTTCCAGTTAATATAAGATATATTGGAGAAAATGCTTTTAAAGATTGTAAATACTTAACAGAAATAGATTTTTCAATGTCAAGTGTTGAAGAAATTGGTGCAGAAGCATTTGCTTATTGTAGCAATTTACGTAAGGTAAAATTTGGTCCAGACTTAAAAGTTGTTGAAAAATGTGCATTTTGGAAGTGTGAGCAACTAGAGTGCGTTAATTTAGATGTAAAAAACACTAAAATACACTGGACTGCATTTATGCATTGTCCAAACTGGGAACAGGTTAGCAAGATTTTATGGGCTAAACGAGAAGCGGGAGAAGAAATTGACTGGCATCACTAATAAGTGGTGCTTTTTTATTTTTAAAATAGTTGGATAAGTTTGCATAACAAATTGACTTTTGGGTTTTTAAGTGATAAGATATAAATATATAAGCGAAATAGTGATTTTTAAAAATAAAATCGTGGTAACTTAAATAAAATATATTAATATTGATTGAATAGGAGAAAAATATGGCATTGTCGGGAGATTATCATACACACACCAAATATAGTAGACGCAATCATGGCAAGGGAACAATTGAAGAGCAAGTAAAGGCGGCGGTGGAAAAGGGGTTGGCACAAGTAGCTATTACTGACCATGGGTTTAACCAAGTGCTTTATGGCGTAAGGCGTAGCGATATGGCTAAAATGCGTGAAGAGATTAATGAAGCAAAGGAGCGTTATCCTATTGAAGTGTTACAAGGCGTGGAAGCAAACTTAATTTCAGCACGTGGAGAAATTGATGTGATGGAAAGCGACTATGAATATCTTGATATCTTGCTTTGCGGATATCATAAATTGGTTAAAGGGAATAAAAAACGTGACTTTTTCTTTATATTTAAAAATTTGTTAAGTAGCGTTTTCCATATTACAACCAAGCGTCAACGTGAACGTAATACTAACGCATATATAAATGCTATGAAAAACTATGATATTGATGTGCTTACACACTTAAATCATGGTTGCAAGGTAGATGTGCAAAAAGTGGCTAAGGTAGCAAAGGAAACTAATACATACATCGAACTTAACGGAAAACGCCTTGGAATGAGTGATAAGGAAATTATGCTAGCTTACAAGGAAGGTGTTAAGTTTATTATTGATAGTGATGCACATAGCCCTAAACGTGTTGGCGACTGCCATTTAGGACTTGAGGCAATGTTAAGATTAGGCATACCAGAAAGTGCGGTGGTGAACTATAATAGTTTACCTACATTTAAAACAGCAAAACGAAGAAAGGCAAAAAGGTAATGATTAAAAATTTGCAAAACGATATATTGAATAGCATTTCTACAACCAGTTGTTGTAGCAATGCTTTTTTGAGTGCTATAATCAGCGTTACTAAGGACGATATTGGCGAAAATCAAATGATACTTGCCTGTCCTACTTTTTTGTACGATAAATTTTGTACAATACTTAAAAATTTTTATCCAGACCTTAGTATCCGCTTTTCAAAACTTGGACTTGTGATTAGCGGTAAAAGTCTAGTGGAATTGCTAGGTGAACTAGATATCGCATATTTTAATAAAGGTCAATTGGAATTATCTAATCCTTGCAACGAAACAATGCTAGCAAGCGAGTGTTGTAGATTAACCTATTTAAAAGGCGTGTTTTTGTGCGTGGGTAAAATTTATTATAACAACGATACTTTTGGCAAAACTCAAGGGTATAGTGTAGAATTTGTATTTAAAGATTATCAACTGGCTGATGACGTAAAGGCGCTATGCAAGGTTTTAGGGATTAACTTAAAGTCGGTTAAGCGTGGAAATAATATTGTACTTTATTCAAAAGATAGTGGCGTTTTGGTTGAATTTTTGGTTAAAATTGGCGCTATGAATGAGGCATTTGAACTTCAAAATAGTCTTGTTATGCGTGAAATGCGTAATGACGCTAACCGCAAAGGAAATTGCTTTGATGCAAATCTAAATAAAACCATTAATGCAAGCGTTGAGCAAGTTATGGCGATTGATTATATTATTAATCATTATGGACTTGAATATTTAGAACTAAGTTTACAAGCGGTAGCACTACTAAGAATATCAAACCCTGAAGCTCCACTTAGTGAACTGCAAAAATTATATCCAACACCAATTACCCGTGCTGGACTTAAGTATAAGTTAGATAAGATTATAGCGATTTATAAAGAGTTAAAGGGAATAAGTTAATATATTGCCTTGACAAATAAATTAAATAGGGTATAATAACAAAAGAAAAAGGAGCAAAGTATGGGTAATTTTGTACACTTACATGTGCATAGTGAATACAGTATTTTGGACGGGGCGGCTAGGGTTAGCGATTTGGTAGCCAAAGCAGTTGAATTAGGTATGCCGGCACTAGCAATTACTGACCACGGCAATATGTTTGCATCACTTAAATTTTTTGATGAATGTCAACAAATTAACAAAGAAAACAAACGTCAAGTTATCAAGCCTATATTTGGTTGCGAATTTTATGTTTGTGATGATTTAACCGTTAAGCAAGGTAAAACCAAGTTAAATCACCTGGTGCTGCTAGTTAAAAATGAGCAAGGGTATAAAAGTATATCTAAACTTAATGCTATTGCCTATCGTGATGGATTTTATTATAAGCCTCGTATTGACCTTAAAACTTTGGAAGAATATAGCGAAGGACTTATTTGTTTAAGTGCATGTGTTGCGGGGGATATTCCGCAAGCAATATTGCATGGCGATTTTGAAGAAGCGGAGAGATTAGTTGTTTGGTTTAAACGTGTGTTTGGCGAAGATTTTTATATCGAATTACAAAATCACGGAATTGCAGACCAATTAACAGTTTTGCCTTACCTAAAAGAATATGCTAAAAAGTATAATATCAAAACGGTAATTACTAATGATGTGCATTATGTAAACAAAGAAGATGCTGAAATGCAAGATGTGGCAATGTGCGTTGCAATGCAAAAGAATATTGACGACCCTAATCGTATGAAGTTTGAAAATGACGAATTTTATTTCAAGTCGTACGAAGAAATGGCTAGCATTTTCCCAGACGACCTTGATGCGTTTGAAAATACTTTAGAGATTGCGGATAAGTGTAATTATGGCTTTACTTATGGTCACTATTTATTCCCTAGATATGTTCCAGCAGATGGCTCGTCGCCAAAAGAATATTTATTAAATTTGGTGCATGAAGGCATACTTAAAAAATATGGTGCTCATACGCCAGAAATTGATGCACGTGTGGAAAGTGAAATGGCAGTTATCGAACGACAAGGATTTATTGAATATTTTCTAATCGTTTGGGACTATATCAATGCAGCACGTAGTATGGGCATATCGGTAGGCCCAGGTCGTGGCTCGGGTGCGGGTAGTTTGATTGCATATACCATCGGTATTACCAACATTGACCCATTAAGATATGAACTGATTTTTGAGCGTTTCCTACACAGCGAACGTGTATCGGCTCCTGACTTTGATATCGACTTTGAAGATGTGCGACGTGAAGAAGTTATTGATTACGTTAAAGGTAAATATGGCGAAAATCGTATTGCTCGTATTATTACATTTGGTACAATGGCGGCGAAAAACGTAATTAAGGACGTTGGTCGTGTAATGCGTGTGCCATACTCAAAGTTGGATAAGATTACTAAAAATATTCCTAAGCTAAAATCTCCAATACTACCTAAATGTTTTGGTTTTGACAAAAAAGCGGGACCAGACCAAGTGGTGCAAGAATTGGTGGATATGTATAACGAAGATGAAGAAATTCAAAAAGTTGTAGATATCGCAGTGAAACTTGAAGATTTTCCTCGTCAAACTTCAACTCACGCTTGTGGAGTTATTATTGGTGCTGATGTGCTAGATAAGCACGTTCCGCTTGCACGTAATGGTGATGATATCACTACTCAATACGAAGGTGCGGAGATGGAACACTTGGGACACTTAAAAATGGACTTTTTGGGCCTACGAAACCTTAGCGATATTAAAGCGTGCCAACGCTATGTTAAGAAAAATCATGGTGTAGATATTGATTTTGATAAATGTACTTATGATGACCCAAATGTTTACAAGTTGATTTCAACAGGAGATACTGAGGGTATATTCCAAATTGAAAGTGGCGGATTTCAAAGCTTTATGAGGGAGTTGCAACCAACTTGTTTGGAAGATATTATTGCGGCGGTGTCATTGTATCGTCCAGGTCCTATGGATAGTATCCCACGTTATGTTCACAACAAGCATCACCCAGAGGATACCACTTATGACCACCCAATACTAGAGCCGATTTTGAAAGTAACCTATGGTTGTATTGTGTATCAAGAGCAAGTTATGAAAATCTGTCAAGAAATGGGCGGGTTTACACTAGGACAAGCAGATATGGTGCGTCGTGCGATGGGTAAAAAGAAAGAAGAAGAAATGGCTAAGATGAGCGGTAAATTTATTTACGGCGAACCTGCGCATTATGAGGGCGAAAAGTTTGTTGCGGAAATTGAAGGAGCATTAAAACGTGGAGTTCCTCAAGATATTGCTGAAAAAATTTGGGCTGAGATGGCGGGATTTGCCAAGTATGCATTTAATAAATCTCACGCTGCAGCATATTCGTTAATAACTTATCAAACTGCATATTTAAAAACTTATTATATGCCAGAATTTATTACAGCAATCTTAAATAATCGTATTACAAATATTGATAAAATTAAATTTTATGTTGCCTATGCAAAACAACGTAAATTAGAAGTACTTCCGCCAGATATTAACAAGAGTGAAACATACTTTTCAACCGATGGGAAATCTATTCGTTTTGGTATTGCTGCACTTAAAAATGTGGGCGTAAGCGTGGTTGAAGAAATTATTGCCGAGCGTGAACGTGGTGGAGACTTTAAAGACCTTATGGATTTTGTAAATCGTGTAGATGGTCAAGCGCTTAATAAACGCTGTATTGAAAGTTTAATTCAATCGGGTGCTTTTGATTGTTTTGGTCGTACCCGTAGCCAACTTATGAGTGTTTACACTATTGCAATTAACCGTGCTTTAGATGCTAAAAAGCGTGCTATGAGCGGTCAAATGGATATGTTTGGTAGTTTATTTAGTGAAAACGAGGGCATTGATGACCTTGAATATCCTGATATGCCAGAATATGTGCATAAAGTCAAACTGCATATGGAAAAAGAAATTGCAGGTGTGTATTTGTCAGGTCACCCACTTGATGAGTATGCTGATCGTATGCAAACGTTTAGCATGAATAGTTCAATGATTAGTTCTAATGATGAAGAAGATGCAACTATAAGTGGAGATGAGTTTGATGATGTTGAAGTTGGATTAAAAGATGGAGACCAAGTTACTTGCGGTGGTGTGATTACGATGGTTAAACCAGTAGTAACCAAAGCTGGACAAAAAATGGCTATTGCCACAGTCGAAGATATGTTAGGCACTTTTGATATTGTATTATTCCCTAAATTTTATGAAAAGTTTAAGGAAGTGTTACAAGAAGAAGCAATTGTTGCTATCAAAGGTAAAGTTTCAGTACGTGATGGTCTAAGCACTAGTATAAATGTAGAGTTTATGGAAAGTATGCTTGGCGAAAGCGTGGAAGAAAAACCTACAGCAGAAAATAATAACCAATCGGCTGAACAGGTTGAGGAAAAACTACCAGTATTACGACTTTGCTTAATTTATGACGTGTCAAACAAGGAACTGCATAGTCAAATTTGTGAGTTGCTTAAGGAATATCCAGGCGTTAGTGATGTGTATTTAAAAGACGAAATCTCAGGTACGAGATACAAACTACCTCAAAAGGTAGAAATACGACAATCGTTAAAATATGAACTAGATACAATCCTTGGTAGCGATAATATAATAATTGCTTAAAATTAAAAGGGCTTTAAGGTAAAACTTAAGGTCTTTTTGTTTTATAATATAGGGTATATAAAATATTATTTATGTTAATAAATTAAATATTATAAAAATTTGTCAAAAACTATTGATTAATTTTTTAAAGTGTGATAATATAGGTGCGTATGTAAAACCATACCTTGTTTTAAACCAAGTGAGTTTAAAACCAAAAGTCCAAAAGGAGGTCAAATATATGAAGTACGAACTTATGTACATTTTAGTTAATAGTGCTAGCGATGAAGAAAAAGACGCTATGATTGAAAAAATCAATACACTTATTACTAAAAATGGCGGAGTTGTGGAAAGTGTTGACAAAATTGGTAGCAAGAAATTGGCATACGAAATCAACAAGAAGCATGATGGATATTATGTTTTAGTTAATTTCACTGCTGAAAGTAGTGTTCCAGCAACAATCACTAACACACTAAGAATTACTGAAGGCGTTTTACGTTATATCGTAGTAGCAAAGTAGTTTGCTAAAAGGAGCAATTTATGAACAAAGTATTTTTAATTGGAAATCTTACAAGAGACCCAGAATTATCTACCACAAATTCAGGTATTTCTGTTTGCAGAATATCTATTGCGGTATCTCGTCGTTTTGCTAATGCTGACGGCTCTAGAGAAACTGATTTCTTTAACGTAGTTGCTTGGCGTGCAATTGCTGAAAACTGTGCTAAGTATCTAAAGAAGGGTAGCAAAATTGCCGTTATGGGCAGTATCCAAAACCGTTCTTATGAAGGAACTGATGGCACTAAGCGTTACACAACTGATATAACTGCTGAGGAAATTGAATTCTTGTCAACCAAAGGTGACGAAACTGCATCTGACAATGCTATGCATCACGAACCAGATACAGGTTTGCAACCTATTGATGATGACGATAACACTTTACCATTCTAGTAAAGTTAATGTGTGTCGAATACACAACTAAATTAATATAAGGAGTACACTATGAGTGAAGAATTACAAACTGTAGTTGCTGAGGCAGAAGTTGCTACACCAGCACCAGTAGAAAAGAAGAAATTTTTCAAGCACAAAAACAAGAAAAAGGTTTGCTTGTTCTGTGAAAATAAGGATAAAGTTGTAGATTATAAGGATGTTGCTACACTTCGTAAATTTGTTACAGAAAAGGGTAAAATTTTACCTTCTCGACAAACTGGCACTTGTCCTAAGCACCAACGTGCTATTACAGTTGCTGTTAAACGTGCTAGAAACATTGCATTATTACCATTTAGAGGTGAGTAAAAATAAAAGCGGATACATCAAGTATCCGTTTTTTTATTTTGATTTTTTAATAAATTGCTTAAAGTCTGTTAATGTTTGTTTAAATTGTTTGTTAGGTAAATATGCAATAACAAGTAAAATTAAACAAAGCGGGGCACATACTGTAAATTTGGCTAACATCAACCAAATTCCACCATCTGGTATAAAATAACAAGTAAGGTAACAAACAGCACCAACCCCTAGCATTACGATAACATCAATTAAATATTGTTTAAAGTAGGACCAAAGTCTCTTTTTAAAATAGTGTTTGTATACAACTTTTGGTTCTACCCAAAATGGAGCAAGTATAGTACTAATAATAGTACCTAAAATTATACCATTTAATCCCATAAATATCCCAAGAACTATAGAAGCGACAAGATTTATCATTGCTTCGAATACGGGTTTTAGTTGGTCTTGTTTGAATAAACCAGCAGATTCTTTAACCATGTTTGTGCCTGCACGCATTCGATTAAGATAAAAACTAATACATAGAAGAACAACGCTAGAAAAATCAAGTAAGTATTCTCTATTACCTGTCCAAACCTGTATAAATGGTTGGAATAATACAAACATACAAATGGTGCAAAATGATGACATAAATGAAAATATTAGGTTTATTTGCTTGTATTTTTGATACACGTATTCGCTATCTTTTGTGGCAATTAAATTCCCAATACTGCCACTTAAAGAATTTGAAACAATAACAAAGATAGCAATTAAGGACGATATTATTAAATAATAGTTTGAATAAGCGCCTAACACTGCAAGGCCTAACATAGCAGATATTAAAATGTTGTCGGTGGAAAACACTGCTACGCCACCAATTTTGTGCAAACTTAACGCTGTTACATTTTGGGTGATTTGTTTTTTAGTATGTTTATCCAAAGGGATTGCATTGCCATTAATTTTAGGATACAACTTATTGGTTGTTAAATATATTAACACACATTCAAGTATTGAGAATAGTATATTAATAATAAAGAAAATATAATAGTTTTTAAATATTAACAAAACAGCAATTTGGAATATGGTCATACCAAACAAACTTAGTGTTTTAATTTTGTTTTCAACATCATTTCGTTGATGTGCAAACAATAACGAACGTTTGTGCGCGCAAATGTAACCTATCAATGTGTTTATTAAATACAATACATATAAGATGTGTATGTTTACGCTTACCGACACATCACCTTGTATAAGCCACTTTAGGCAAGGTAGGATAATTAGTCCTAAAACTATAACAATTAAAGATATGATTGAATAAAAATTTTTGTACAATTGTTGTAAGGTTTTTACCTTTTCGGTATCACCCTCTGCTATAGGTTTATACATACTAAACACAATGGCACTACCTACACCTAATTCGGCCAAATTTAGGAAAGCAAAGATATTAGTAAACAGACCATTTAGTCCTAAATATTCTGCACCCATAGTATAGATTAATACAGTGCGTAAAACAAACTGCAACACTAATTGTGTTACAAACCTAAGAATATTAAACGTTAAATTACGCTTTATATTATCTGTTCGTGCCATAATTTCCTTTTAGGGTTTAGATAATTTGATTTTTATGTAATATAAAAATAATTTAAGATTAGTGGGTGCGTATAATAAATCTTGGTTTTGATTAAATAAAAGCTTTGCTTTAATTAAATCGCTTTTTGACAAGAACTTGCTTGTGTAAATAGTATAAATATAACCGATCATTAAATATTTTAGTAATTGTTTTTGCTGTTTTGGAATAAAACCTGATGATAAAACTATGTTTTTAACACGCCTATAATTATTGATTTGTGCTTTGATGCCTTCCAATGAAATATTATGGGTTGCCGAAGAACTTCTATTTACATAAATGTAATAAGCAACATCAATTAACATATATTTAGAAGATTTAAACAATAATTGATTTGACCAAGCAAAATCCTCGCTTTTGATTTCATTAGGGAATAATATGTTATTGCTTTTAATAAAGCTTGATTTTATAATTTTGGTACAACAACTAACCGATACATCTTTTTTTATAATTTCAAATAGGTCTTTAAATTGTTTAGGATTAAATAATTGAGCGTTAAATTTGTTGATAAATTTATTATCTTTAATCAATCCAGAAGAAAAGATTTCTACTGAAGGGTATTTATAAATGTAATCAAAAATTTTAGAAAACTTTTCTGTGACATAATCATCACTATCGCAAAAGGTTATATATTTACCTTTGGCATTTTCGATTCCCATATTGCGGGCTGAGGAAACTCCGCCATTTTGTTTATGTATAGTTTTTACAACACTATATTTATTGCTTAAATTATCACAAATTTCAGGACATTTATCTGGGCTACCGTCATCAATTAACAATATTTCAATGTTGTTTATATAGTTTTTGCAAGCATTAATTAAACTATCAACGCATTTAGTTAAGTGGTTTTCAACTTTATATACCGGAACAATTATAGATAATAAAATTTTATTCATGCTGTTTTTTATATCTCCTTTTTTTGTGTAAATATATAAACCATGAAGGAATAAAGGTTAAAATGTATATAAATTTTGATGAGATTTGCTTAAATTGTTCTTTTATTTTTATATTTGCAGTCAAAGAATAGATTGTGTACGCCATAGTGTATTTAATTCTTGGTTTTAGTTTGGTTTGTTTAGAACTCATATTTAGGTAACAAGCACTGGCACCATGGGGATTATTAAACAACAATTTGTGTATATTTGCCGACAAACCATCATCAACATACTCACAAACATATAGTCCTTTGTTGATAAATTTCATTTTATATTTCATAGATATTTTACACCACACAACACTTTCACTAATAAATTTTTCGCCATCAAATGTAGGGAAGGGGTATTGTTTTAAAATACGACTTTTAAATATTTCACATTTATCGCCATAAGTGTTTTTATTTATACGTTGATTAGTAAAAAAGTCTATAATTTCATCTTTGGTATAATGGGCGCCAATTACTTTGAATTGTTTGTTTAATTTTAAATATCCTAAGCCACAAATTGTGTCATCATTTTTAATGGACATATAATCATTTAATATAGTTTCGGTAGCATTTTCTACCAGAGTATCGTCGCTATCTAATATTAAGATTAATTCTTCTTCAATTAAGGGATAGGCGTAATTAAGGGCGGTATGTTTTCCACCGTTTGTTTTTTTATGATATACGATTTTAAACGAAGCATTGTTTATAAAATTTTGAACAACTTGAGTGGTGTTGTCTGTAGATCCATCGTCAATTATATACCAAATAAAATCTTTATTAAATTGTTTTTCTAAAGATAAATATGCTTTTTTAAGCAAATTTTCTCTATTATAGGTAGGGGTTATAATTGCTAAAGTTTTCATTAAATCTCCAATTAATGTTTGAGTTTATTATAAAATTTGCCGGCCAGTCCAAAAGTTAAAGTATTTAAAATCTTTTTAAGTCTGTTTTTAAATTTTTGTTTTGATGTATACCAAGAAGAATTGTACCAATGGATTGAATAAGTTGTTGGGGTTATATGTTTTTTATTGGTGATAACATCTATAGGGGCAAAATAGTTGGAAGAATAAAAAGTTGTGGTATTAATTTTTTGGGTTATATTTTCAGGTTTTAAGCCTTTTTGTTTAAAGTATTCGGTAAAAATTTTACATATAGTCAAGGTGTGTAAATTGTTTGCATCAAATTTTAAATTTTTATAAATGTTTAAAATATTTAATAAATCATTATTGTGTTTAACAGAACCCATTATTAACCCAGGTGCTAATAGATTAGAGGTTTCAAAACCCATAAAGCAGTCGTTACGTAAAAAGATATCAATAGGTTTTAATAGTTCAACATCAATATCTAAATATATTCCACCATAATTATACAATATATCTGTACGTAATACGTCTGATGCAAAAGCGTACTTTTTATTCTCAACTGCGTCTTTTACAAATTGATATTTGTCAAGGTTAAGATTAGTTTCGTCCCAACGAATAACTTCATAATCGGGGCAAAATTTGTGCCAACTTGCTATACATTTTTTTGCAACAGAAGGCAACTCTTTTCCGCCCAGCCATATATAGTGAATAACTTTTGGTATCATAAGTATTTCCTTTAGTAAAAATATATCATATTTAGGTGTATAAATCAAACAATTAAATCATATCGCTATTAAAAAAACCACAATTAGATATTGTTTGTGACTAATATGTTGATAAGTAAAGCAATAATTTACAAATTATTTGTAAAAAATGTTAACAATCTATTTACTTTTTACCAAATAAAGTTTATAATTAATACTACAAAGATTTACATAAGATGTAAATAATGGTATTTAAGGAGAATTATGGAAATTACACCTACTAATTTTATAGAACAAGCAATAGTTAATGATATTAAGGAAGGTAAGGTGTTGGGCGCAATTCAAACTAGACACCCACCTGAACCAAGCGGATATTTGCACATTGGACACGTGCGAAATATTGTGTTAAATTATGGCACAGCGTTAAAATTTGGCGGTGTGTGTAACTTGCGTTATGATGACACTAATCCGCTAAAGGAAAAACAAGAATTTGTTGATGCATTACAAGAAGATGTTATATGGTTAGGATATAAATGGGCAAACATTTTTTATGCAACTGATTATTTTCAACAAAATTATGAAATTGCGGTAAAACTTATTAAGGAAGGCAAGGCGTATGTTTGTGATTTAAGTCCAGAAGAACTATCTAAAACTCGTGGTACATTAACCGAACCTGGAACTAACAGTCCTTATCGTGACCGTAGTGTTGAGGAAAACCTTGAATTATTTGAACGTATGAAAAATGGTGAGTTTGAAATGGGAACTCGTTGTTTGCGTGCTAAGATAGATATGGCTGCGTCAAATATCAATATGCGTGACCCTGTTATTTATCGTATTCAATATTTAGAACATCAACGTATTGGTCGTAGTTGGAATATTTACCCTACATACGATTTTTCACACCCACTTGATGATGCTCTTGAAGGTGTAACACACTCAATTTGTGGACTTGAGTTTGAGGACCATCGCCCACTATATAACTGGGTGGTTGAAAATAGTGGTTTGGCAAATCGTCCACGTCAAATAGAGTACTCAAACCTATTAATAAAAAACTCTGTATCAGGGAAGCGTAATATTAAAAAATTGGTTGAAGATGGCATTGTTTGTGGTTTTGATGACCCAAGACTATATACTTTGCGAGGACTACGTCGTCGTGGCGTGTTGCCAGAAAGTTTGATTGATTTTGTTAAGGCAGCAGGTTTTTCTAAATCAACTACAATTTGTGAACGTAGTATGTTGGAATATTTTATCCGTAACACCTTAAACGAAAAGGCAATGCGTGTTATGGCTGTGCTTGACCCTATCAAGTTGATAATTACTAACTATAATGGCGAGGAAGATATCGAACTTGAAGATTATCCTCAAAAGGAAGAAACTACTAAACGTAATTATAAGTTTGGTCGTGAATTATTAATTGAACGTGGCGACTTTGAAGTTACTCCGCCACCTAAATATCATAGATTGTATGTTGGTAATAGCGTAAGACTAAAAGGTGCTTATGTTATTAAATGTACTGGCTATGATTTGAACGAAGATGGAAGTGTTAAGTGCGTGTATGCTGAGTACGACCCAGAAACCAAGTCTGGCGGTACTAGCACAGTTAAGGTTAAGGGGACAATTCATTGGCTAAATGAAAAATATGCAACACCTTGCGAAGTTAGAAACTATGAAAACTTATTGGCGGAAGAAGATGAGGGTTCAACTAACGAACGTGCTATTGTAAATGAGTATAAGATTAATCCAAATTCAATCAATGTAATAAAAGCCTTTGTTGAAAGTGGAATAGATTATAACTTAGATGATAGATATCAATTTATCCGTAATGGTTTTTATTGCCTAGACAATAAGGATAGTAAGGCGGACGCTTTAGTGTTTAACCGAGTGGTTGACCTAAAAGGTAGTTACAAGCCACAAGCAAATTAAGGTTGTTTGAAGGAGAAAAGTTATGGAAATAAAAACTAAATATCGTTCTCGTTATTCTGGGGCTCAATTTGTTTACCTAGACCAAAATATGGAAAAAATTAAAAATCCTAATGATGTATACGCTATTTCAACAGCAAGAAATAAATCAGGAATATTTGTTTCTGCCAATATGCAAGATGGTAAAAATTTGCAACTTACAAAACCTATGTCTCAAATTAGCTATCCGCAAGAACCTATTGTTCCTATATATTTTCTTTTAGGGCGTGATTATTGGACAGATTTTGGCGCAATAGTTAATAGTGTGGCAATTAATAAAAAACATTTGACTGGATTAGCTTATATAGACTTAAGTATTAATGATCCTAAATCTAGAAGGGTGGAGGTAACCGCATATTTTGATGATGGTAGAAAATTGGTTTTGATGCGACCATTGAAAAAACTTTTCTTTAAAAAGTTTAAATTTGAAATGGAACAAACGTTTGGTATACAATTTGAAGATATAACCGAAGAAGTAAAACAACAAAATGAATTAAATCAATAATTATTGATAAAAAATAAAGGAAAAATTATGAAATTTGATAGTAAAACATTAAGAGAAACTTGGTTAAAGTTTTATGAAAGTAAAGGTCACGTAAATATTGGTGCGGTGTCATTAATTGGTGATGGAACTACCGGTGTTATGTTTAACGTTGCGGGTATGCAACCACTTATGCCATATTTGCTTGGCGAAAAGCACCCTAAGGGTACAAGACTTTGTAATATTCAAGGTTGTGTGCGTACTATTGACATCGATAGCGTTGGAGATGAAAGTCACTTTACTTTCTTTGAAATGATGGGTAACTGGAGTTTGGGCGATTATTTTAAAAAGGAAAAAACCGCTTGGACTTTTGAGTTGTTGACTGAAAAACTTGGTTTTGACAAGGATAAGATTTGTGCATCAGTATTTGCTGGGGACGAGACCGCACCAAGAGATGAAGAAACTGCAGAGTTATTATTAAATTTAGGTATAAGTAAGGAAAATATTTTCTTCTTGCCTAAAAAAGATAACTGGTGGGAACTTGAAGGTACAACTGGTACACCTTGTGGACCTGATAACGAGTGGTTCTATCCACGTAACGACAACAAGTGTAGTGAAAATTGCGATATTACTTGTGATTGTGGTCGTTATGTTGAAATTGGTAACGACGTATATATGCAATATGAAAAAACTGCCGATGGTTACAAGCCACTAAGCAATAAAAACGTAGATACAGGTTTTGGATTTGAACGTTTACTTATGTTCCTAAACGGACTAACCGATGGTTACAAAATCGACATATTTAAGGGTGTGATTGCTATACTAGAAAATGCTAGTGGCGTAAAGTATGGCGAAGACGTTGAAAGCACTAAGGATATGCGTATTATTGCTGACCACTTGCGTACTGCAACTATGCTTATTGGTGACATTAATGGAATATTGCCTAGCAACGTTGGTGCAGGATATATTTTAAGACGTTTAATGCGTCGTGCAATCCGTTATGCACGTAAACTTAATGTTGGTGCTGAAAGTTTGCTAGCAATCGTTAAAGAATATATCGAAAATATTTATGGCGAAGCATATCCATTACTAGTTGAAAAAGAAGAGTATATTGTTAGTGAAGTAAATAAGGAAATTGAAAAGTTCAACAAAACTATTGAAGCGGGAACTAAGGAATTTGAAAAAGTTGTTAATGGAATTAATCGTAAAAATCAATTTATGAAGATGACTAATGATAACTATGTGGAAGAAACTGAAATTAGTGGTAAGTCTGCATTTAGATTGTTTGATACTTTTGGTTTCCCACTTGAAATGACTATTGAAATGGCTACAGAAATCGGTTTTACAGTTGATAAGGCGGGTTATGAGGAGGCGTTTAAGGCGCACCAAGAACTTGCTCGTAGTGTAAGTGCTGGCGTCTTTAAGGGTGGTCTTGCTGATGATAGTATTGAATGTACGCGTTATCATACCGCAGCACACTTATTACTTGCAGGTCTTCGTAAAATGTTTGGAGACACTGTTCACCAAAAGGGTAGCAATATCACTCAAGAACGTTTACGTTTTGACGTAAGTTTGGACAGAAAGTTGACCGATGAAGAAGTTGTAGAACTTGAAAAGTTTATTAACGATGCAATCAAAGCTGAAATTCCTGTAACTAAGGAAGTTATGCCATTACAACAAGCGTTTGACAGCGGTGCATTGGGCGACTTTGGTGCTAAATATGGCGACGAGGTTAGCGTGTATACTATTGGAAATGTTTCTAAGGAAATTTGTGGAGGGCCACACGTAACTAACACCAAAGAACTTGGCATATTTAAAGTGTCTAAACAAGAGGCAAGTTCAGCTGGCGTACGTAGATTTAAAGCAAAATTAAATTAATTATATAAGGGTGGATATAAGTATGAGATATGAAATGAGATTAAATAAATTACCTTTTGAGCAAATGGTTGAGGGTAAAAAATCGCTTGAAGTAAGATTAAATGATGCTAAGCGTAAATTAATCGCAAAGGGCGATGAGATTTTGTTTGTTAATCGTGATAATCCTAATCAAACTATTATTAAAAAGGTTGTCGATTTGCGACTATATAGTTCTTTTGCAGAAATGGCTAATAACGAAAATTGTGTGTTGGCTGGTTTTGATAAGGGTTATACTGTTCAAAGCGTGATTTATACATATCATACATATTATGCGCCTGAAGAAGAACAAAAATTTGGTGTTCTTGTAATTGAATTAAATTAAAAAATAAAACTCTACACAAAATGTAGAGTTTTTTTGATGTTCAAAATAAATTTAATTAAATTAATCTTGTTTCGTTAATGCCTTCCTTAAAGCCACAAGGTCCAGGACATTTATAGTCTGGGAAAGTGCAACGGGCACCCTTTGTATAAAGTGCTAACTCTGCGGCACGTGGATGGTTTTTTGCACGTAATTCCTTAACATATTTCTTTAAAATCAAGTCTGTTTGTTGTGCTATTTCAAGTTGAGCAAAAGTGCATTTGCGTTCTTTCATTTTTTGAATAAACCAGTCAAGACGACCAAACTCATTAATCTTTATCAATAATCCTTGTGGAAAAACTGATGTTTGTTTTTCGCAATCGGTTATCCACTCTTTAGTTAATTCATCACTACTACGAATAATAGGTGGAACATAAAATTTAGGTTCGTCAAGAAGTGTCATATTATAATCAATAGTTCTGTGACGTTGTGCTTGGGCAAGTTGGGCAAAAGTGCCTGCATAAGTTACGCTATATACGTCGCCAAAGTATTGTTCTGGTTCAATCATACTACCAATAAGTGATAGTTTGCGATTTTTATTAATAACTCCACGCGCAATATCTAAATCTAAATAAGGAGTTTTTTCAATAGAGTTACAAAAGTCTTGCATTGCTGGTTTAAGTGCTTGCATAAATGCATTGCTTTCAATGTTGTTAATTTCATTGATAAACATTTGATATAAATAATTAAGTTGTTGATAACTAACGGTGTAAACCATAGAGGTTGGGGTGAATACTGATATTAAATATCTAGCATTTTCTTGTGCTAATTTTTCAATTTTTTGTTCGGTAAATACATTAGGATATTTTTCTTGATAAGTATCACGAATTAAGTTTTTATAGGTATCCAACCACTTGTCGTATAACTTTTGCTCATTGTTGCTTAACACCATTTTAGTGTATCTTGCAGATTTTTCACTGGTGTTATATGCGCCCTCATTATTTAAAATCATTGCAAGACCTTTTGGAATGTCTTCTAGTGACAAGGTTATGTAAGGGTGACCAAATACGCTGTGATGTTGCTGTGTTTTGGTGCGTTGAACACGCTTAAATGTGCGTTCGGTAGGTTCGTTGCGAAGTGCTTCAAAGTTGTCTGGCATATAGCAAACTCCTGCCGCGTGACCACTTAAGATATCAAATTCGTTTTGTGGTGCGATATAGCCCTCGTGAGTAGTTGCTTCGATTGAAATTTTCATAATAGTTCCTCCTAATACTTAAATTGCTAACATTATAATCTAAACTAAAAATTTGTCAATATAAAATATAGGTATAAAAAAATAAATTTTAAAAATTTGTAAAAGGGGTTTACAAAATAATTTTTATGTGCTATTATATAGAAGTACCTTGACGTTGTGATGAAAGTTTACTCGATTCTCACAAGGTTATAGGCGAATTTATAAAAGGAGAGTAATTATGATTGATAAGAAAGCGATTATTGCTGAATATGGCAAGAACGAAAACGACACAGGTTCTACTGAAGTACAAATTGCACTTTTAACTGCACGTATCAATAACTTGACTGAACACTTAAAGAACAACAAGCAAGATAAACACTCTACTCGTGGTCTTCAAATGATGAACAGCCAACGTCGTGCATTGTTAAGATATTTGGAACAAGAAGATATCGAACGTTGTCGTGCTATTAAGAAGAAATTAGGTCTTCGTGGTTAATTTTTAAAACTTCTCACTGATTGTGGGAAGTTTTTTGTTGTAAAAATTTATAATTGATAAAATAAATTAAATTAATTAACGTAATAGCAGATATATTTTTATACTTTTAATTGAAAATTTTATAATAGTGTGATATAATAACAATATGTTAAAAGCAATTAAAGATACATCTATATTTAATAGCATTAAGCAAGATATTGTAGCTCCAAGTCATGCATATTTGTTTTATGGCGAAGATGAGAGGTTTAATATTGAACTTGCTAGGGTTTTTATTGCATCAATTTTTTGTGGAAAACCTGCATGCTTTGTTTGTGAGGCATGTAGAAGAATGGAAATAAATAAAAATCCAGATCTATTAATTTTGGATAAACCTAATTTGCAAGTGGCGGACATAGATGGTTTGATTGATAATGTACAACTAAAACCGATGTTATATAACTATAAGATTGTGTTTATAACTAATGCTGAAGGAATTAATGAAACTGCACAAAATAAATTGCTTAAAACTTTGGAAGAGCCAAACCCGCAGGTGATATTTGTGTTAACTTGTACAAATCTTGAAAAACTTCTACCAACTATCAAAAGTAGATTAAAAAAGCAATATGTGCCAATGATTGATATTGAAATCTTATCTCAAGATATGAAAAATCAAGGAATAGATATAGACCGATTTATACATTGTGACACAACGCTGACTGATGCGGTTAAATATGCTAATAAAGCGCAAAACGACATATTGAATATTGTGGAAAATTCCATAATTTTATTAAAAACAAGTGCAGATATTCCAAAAGTTACATCAAGTTTAAAAATTAAAACAGAACAACGTAAAGAATACTTGAATTTGTTAAGCAAAGCGGTTGATTGTGCTTTGACGGGAGTTCGTGGAATTTTTAATGATAGTTTTATACAACATTTAAAAGCAACGTTTAATATAAAAATGCTTATAAAAATGTTAAAATTAATAGACGAAGCAACTCGAAAATTAAACTCAAATGTTAATTTTAACTATGTAATTGATGAATTATTTTATAACATATTAAAGGAGAAATATTTATGCAAGTAGGATTAATTTTTAATGAAAGTCCTAAAATACTGTATTATACAACTGAGCAAGAATTTGAACGAGGAACTTGTGTTGTTATTAATTCTGCTAGAGGGTTAGAATTAGGTAAGGTTGTAAAATATAAAGAGGGAGAAGCCCCTGAATCTTTGGATTTTGTTCGTATGGCAACTACTGAAGATGAGAGTTTGGCTAAACAAAATATTGAAGATGCGAAAGAATTGATTCCTGTAGTAAAGGAAGAAATTAATGCTTTTAAACTTGATATGAAGTTATGTTCAATAGAATATACTTTGGATAAGGAAAAGGTTATAATTAATTATACTGCTGAGGGTAGGGTTGACTTTAGAGAAATTGTTAAAAGTTTGGCTAATAAACTAAAGTCTAGAATAGAAATGCATCAAATAGGCAGTCGGGACCAAGTGCAACAAATGGGGGCTATAGGATTATGTGGTCGTGTGTGTTGTTGTAAGGCACACTTAAACGATTTTGATAAAGTTGTTATAAAAATGGCTAAAAATCAAGGATTGTCACTTAATCCGACCAAATTAAATGGAATGTGTGGTAAGTTGTTATGCTGTTTAAAATATGAGGACGATTTTTATGCCGAGATGTTGGCTAAAATGCCAAAAGTTGGTCAACGAGTTGCAACTCCTGATGGCGAGGGTGAAACTTTGTCTTTGGATATTTTGCACGAACAAGTAGAGGTTAAATTT
Source organism: Candidatus Onthoplasma sp. (assembly GCA_045637825.1). Taxonomy (GTDB): domain Bacteria; phylum Bacillota; class Clostridia; order Christensenellales; family UBA1242; genus Onthoplasma. The sequence goes on from JAZUAD010000005.1 coordinate 24,716, forward strand.
GTTAGAGGAGATGAGGTGGAACGAAAAATGTATCCTCTTGCTGAAATTCAATTTTCAAAAATAAGGCGTGACAATGACTAATTTAAGTTTGGAAGAATTTGAAAACGGAATTAAATTATATCAAGATGAAAAACTGTACAAGTTCACATCAGACGCAATAAAACTGGCAAAATTTTGTAGAATAAAATCTAGCGATAAGGTGTTGGATATGTGTGCGGGTTGTGGAGTTGTGGGTTTGTATGCCTATAGCATTAACAAATGTGACAAGATTTATTTTAATGATATTCAACCTCAAATGTGTAAACTGCTAGACAAAAACATAAAATTAAATAATTTGCAGGATAGTGCAAAGGTTATATGTAAGGACCTTGCTGAGTTGAGTATTGACGATTTTGAAAAAGCGTTAGATGTTATTATGTGTAATCCGCCATATTTTAAATTAAATGGCAAAATTACGCCAAGAGAGGATATTGCTATTTGTAAGCACGAAATTGCAACAAATTTACAAACAATAATATCTAAAGCGGGTAAACTGATTAAACCAAAAGGCAGGTTTTATTTGGTCATTCCTAGTGAAAGATTGTGTGAATGTGTTATATTGTTAAATAAGGCGGGTTTTGAAGTGAAACAAATTCAATTAGATAACCACAAAGGCGAAAGTAAAATTTGTTTATTAAAAAATATAAAAAATGCAAAAAGCGGGGTGAAAATAACAATAAATACGTAAAATTATCCAAATTTTAAAATATTTTTATAATTTTAATAATAAAATTAATATAGAACAAATATTTAAAGGAATATTTTATGGCAGAAATAATTGGAGAGGTTTTTAGCAAAATTTTTGGCGACAATGTTATTTGGGCTACAATAATTGTGTCAATGGTACCTATTATGGAACTAAAAGGCGGAATCCCTTTTGGAATGAGTAAGGCGTTTTGGGGTGGTAGTGCACTAACAAAGTGGCAGGCATTTTGGTCAGCGTATTTAGGCAGTTCGTTAGTTGTTGTGGTGTTATATTTTGTGTTTGTTCCCATAATGAATTTATTAAGGAAAACAAAATTGTTTAAACGTATTGCCAATTGGGTAGATGGTAGAATTGACAATGGGTTAAAAAAGATAAATAAGGACCAAACTATTAAAGTGGGAAATGTTGAAAGTGCGGAAGTTGGAGGTGTGAAATTAAATGTGGTACACAAAGATAACAAGCTGGGCAAAATGCTAGGTGTGTTAGGATTTGTTGCTATACCATTACCACTTACTGGAGTTTGGATAGGAACGTGTTTGTCGGTTGTTTTGGGGCTGAACTTTTGGCAAACCTTTGTATGTGTGCAGGTTGGAAATTTTATTGCTGGGATTATTATATCTACAATATGTGTAATCTTTCCGCAATTTACACACTGGTTAATTTATATATTTTTAATTTTGGTAATTATTGTAATAATTGCAGAAATAATCAAAAATAAAATATTAAAAAATAAAAAATAGCGAAAAAATATCAACATTTCGCTATTTTTATTAAATTTTAAAGTATTTTAATGGTTTTATTTGCAAAATATTGAGATATTTCGTAAATTAAATTTAATATTAAACTATTTGTTTTCAAATAAATCGTTTGGTAAAAACTTTTTAGTGAGTGTGAATTTAATTTTAAAGATACATTTGTTAAATGTTTGAGCAGTTCAAAAGGGTTGTTGTTAATAAGGGCTCTATTAGTGCTTTTTTCTTGATATAATATATTTAACAATTGTTTGGCGTTTAATAGTTGATTTAAGGTCTTGTTTTGAAGATTTAAAGGAAGCATAAATCCGTTGATTTCTAGATTGTGGATAATAGATGTTAACAAGTTAAGAATTTCTACAGGTTGTGGTAGAGAAATTTTTTTATATTCATTGTTTATTATTTTATATTGCGTATCGGTTAAAATTAAATCGAAATTATCCATAATTTTATATATGAATTAAATGTGAAATAAATGCAAAAAATGATTAATTAATAAAAATTGTTTAAAATGTACGTCAAATTAGATAAAATGCTTAAAAATAGTTAGGTGTTGATGTTGAAAATATTGTAAAAACTGATAAAAATAATTTAATTAAAAAGAGAAAAACAATAGCAGAAATATAAAGATATATTATATATAATAAAATTTGTTTAAATTGTTTGATAAAAATTTGATATTGTGTTAAAATAATATTGAAAAGTTATCATTACAATAAGGGGAAGATATGATAAGGACGAAAGCTAAGAGTTTATTATTGAGTTGTATGCTGTTACTAGCATGTTTTTGTTTTTGGGGTTGTAAGGAAAAAACAAAAGTAGGCGTTGACAGCATTTCTTTTACTGAGCAAAGTATAACAATGTTGGTGGGTGAAGAGTATACTCCTACAATTAAGTTGTTGCCAAGTTATGCAACTGATCGTAGTTATAAGTTGGTAAGTTATTCAACTGCTTTAAAAGTGGAAGGCGGAACAATAATTGCGCTAGAAGGTATGTTGGACGTTAAACTTAAAGTTGTAAGTAATGAAAACCCAAATGTTAACGATATTATTACGGTAGATATTTATGAACAAGCCAAGGACCTTGACGCTCCTACCGAATTAAGATTTGATGGTGACAAGCTTGTTTTTGTAGGAAGGGACAACGCAAATTCTTATATGCTAAAAGTTAATGGTCAGGAAATTAATATAGGGAATAATACTGAGTATTCGTTTGCTAGTGTGGTTGAAAAAATGCCTAACCTTTACAATGAAATTATTACTTGTAGTGTTAAGGCAATTGGTGATGGCAAGGTGTTTAACGATTCTACATATGGTCAAGAAATATCCATAGTTAAACTTTCTAGCGTTACAAATGCCTATGTGCAAAACGAAACACTTTACTTTAACGCTATTAAAAACATCAAAAGCTATGATATAAATGTTGTAAAATTAGGTAATATAGTTGCAACAAAGACAATAACTAATCCTAGCTTTGATGTAGTTAAATTAAGTTTGGATATTAGAGATTTGGCAGATGGTGTTGATGGCGCAGAATATGTGTTAAACATTAAACCTAATATTAGCGGTTATAAATTTGATAATGTAAGTATTTTTGAGGGATTGCCTACTGAATTAGAATACAATGTGGTAGGAAGTGTAAAAAATGTAACAATTAGTGAAAGGGTTATTAGTTGGCCTTTTGTGAAAAATGCTCAAAATTATACTGTTGACATCTATAAAGACAATGAAAGATTGCAACGTTTTGAATCAATCACATCTAATAGTTTAAAATTGCCTTATGAAGATGCGGGTGAATATTATTGCGTAGTATTGGCAAATTCTAATAAAGAAAACACAACCACAGGAAAAGAGTTTTCACAACCTTTATACTTTAATATATTGTCGGCTCCTGAGGTTGTTGCTAATAACAATCAAGTGTATTGGCAAGAGGTTGAAGGATCTGATGGTTATTTGGTAACAATTAAAAATAGAGGTGGAGCAACTCTTGTTGATAAAACATTGATTTTACAAAATTACTATGATGTTAGTGAGTTTGTAGCAGGTACATACAGTATTCAAGTAGTAGCTAATGCAAGTGCTAATGGTGGAGTTAATGGCGAAGTACTACTATCTTCAGCAATTTCTGATGCGACAACTTGGACTATATTAAATGGTTTGCAACTTAGAGTTAAAAATGGAACCTTGTATTGGCAAGATTTGGATATTAACAGCAAAAATAAATATCGCATAACTTTTGGTGAAGAAGTTATTGACTTGCCATCGGCAGATTATTATGAAGAAATGACTGCCTATGGATACAATTTGTTACAACACGAATTTGAGGCGGGAAACCACATTATAACAATACAAAGCGTGGGTGAAGGTAATGTGTTTGATGCTAAAATAAATAGCACAAATATAATCAAACTTGCAGATAGTTCTATTGATAGTTTAATTGATAAAAAGTTTACTATTAATACTGTATCAAGTGCTAGTAGATACACTGTTGAAATATTTAAATCAACCGACCTTGCAAATCCTATTAGAGTGTTAGAGGATAAAATTAGTGGAAATAAATTTGCAATAGATGATGCAACTCTTGAGGCGGGTAATTATGTGGCTAAAGTGCTTGTATATGGTAACGGAACTAATGTGTTTGATGCCGATAATTTGATGGAAGGAACAACTTTTCCTTTTGAAAAATTGCCAACTCCAGAAATGTTTGTTGATGAAGGTGAATTAAAATTGGTGATAGAAGATATTGCCAGGGCTCAAAGTTATAAGTTATATCAAAATAATAGCATAAAACCTGTAACTGACAGAGAATATTCGCTAAGTGATTTACCTTATGTGGATAATAAAGGTTCGGGGTGTGACTATATTTATAAAGTGCAAGCATTGGGTAATGGTTTGGAGGTGTTAGATAGTGATTGTACACTAGAGGAAGACCAAATAAAGGTTAGAAAATTGCATACACCAGAAATAACCTTTAGAAAAGAAAGTTTGGCTTATCATGCTGAAACTTCTTGGGAGAATCGGGTAGGCGATGAAGTATCTGTGGGGTGTAAATTTTTAATAAACGGAATAGAAATATACAGTTTGTCTGATGAATATGATTGTAGCAATGTTATTGTAGAACCAGGAAACTATATTGCAGAAGCACACCTCTATCCTTCAAGTAGTTCTGGAGGTGAGTATGACCTTATTCTACAATCTGACGTTGCATATTATAACTATGTAAACAAATTGGCAGGAGACTGTAGTTTTCAAATTTCTAACGGCGTGTTAATTGTTACACCAGACGAACATTTGACAGGTGGTGGATATTCGTTAGAATTAACTATTGGAGACGCTATTGTATTAAATGATTTTACATACATTAATTCACGTTTTCAAAAGAACTTATACGATAGTAAATATAATGTTATCGAGGAAATATTACCATTGTTAATTGGTGTAGGACAATATTCGGTTAAAACAGTAATTTCTAGCACTAATAATAATTTGGTATCCTCAAACGTTACTATATGTGAAAAAGATTTAAAGATTTTGGGCAAGGTTCAAAATATTAACAAAAAGGGACAAAATATTGAGTTTGGCATAGTAGAGGGGGCTACAAACTATATTGCTATAGTTGATTTGTACGGAAATGAAACAACAATAGACCTTGCAGGAAGATATACAACAGATACGACAAATGTTATAAGCATAGAAGACTTTAAAACTTTAATGCAAATGAGAGGTGTTTCATATTTGGAACAAACTCCTTACACAATTAAAATAGTTGCAGTAAATGAAGATAGTACCACTATTGCCAACAAGGGTAATATTACATATACTTTTGAATTTTTAAAGACTCCTACACTTAGTGTGACAGAATTAGAGGGTACAAATACTAAATATCTTCAAATTTATGATGAAGACATAAATATTTCTAGATATAATGTGGCAATAAGTCAAACTGAAACCATTTATAATGAGCAAGTAGTTAAAACTGCACAAGATACATTGATTAATATGGACGAAATTGATGGTTTGGTGGCAGGAAATATAGAAGTTAAAGTAAATTCAACTGCTAGTAGTGGAAATTATTTTGATAGCGGAATTTCAACTATAAATATTATCAAATCTAATAGCGAAACAATAACTGTGGTTGATGGTAAATTACAATGGAATAGTATTGCTAGTGCAAAACAATATAATCTTTGGTATTTTAATCAATCAACCAACAATCAACCCGTTGTTGTAAATTTGTATCAAGGTGTGGAAAACTTTACAACTTATGGCGGGGTTTGTATTTATGAATTTGATGAATTGGAAAGCGGTATAAGCAATTTCTATCTTCAAGTAGATACGTTTGCAAAACTAGGTAACACCTACTATATAAATTCGGATAATGGCGAAACTTTATCAAATATATATAAGTTGCCAACTATCGAAACAGAGGTCGTTAATGGCGAAATTTATGCGGAAGTTAGAACACTAGATTATGCTCGTTCTAACAACTTAGAGGTGCTTATAGATGGAAAACCATTGGATATTGATGTTACTCAAGCAGAAAATGAAAATATCAAATTGGTAACTACAATGGAAAAAATATCTATAACAATAGCGCCAGGAATATTGTTTAAGTATGGCGATAGTGAAATGCTAAAGGAAACAATTTCCTTAAGACTATATTCTGATAATGCTTTAACATTAAATTCTTCTGTTAGTCAAAAGGATATTTACGGCCTGTTAAAACCTACAGGGTTGGATATCACCACATCTATAACTCAAAATGAAAGTGGAGTTATTAATGAGGTATTAGAAAAAATTACTTGGAATAATCCTACAGGTAATGGTCAGTATGTTTCTAAATATGAAATAGTAGTTAATTATAAAAATGTTAATTATATATTTAATACAACTGAGCATGTGTTTATGATGCCAACTTATTGTGATTATGATGCAAACGAGAATGGTGAGTTGGACTACAATGAGGATATTAATGGAAACAATCAATTAGATGCCGGTGAAGATATTAATGGAAATGGAATTCTTGACCGAGTTGAGGTTGTGTTTGGATCCGGTGTATATAATATTAAGGTAAGGGCATTAACTGATAACTGCGATAATATTGTTAACTCTAAGTATTGTGAAGAAATTCAAGTTACGGTACTAGAAACTCCTAAAAATCTAGAAACTAAAGACGGAAATATTTCTTGGTCTAGCGATACAAATGTAGAATACTATTTAATTAAAGTATATTTGATAGAAAATGGTGAGCCAACTTTAATGGTTGCTAATCAAACCACAAAAAATGTTAGTGAGTTCGATTTATGCTCTTTAACTCCATTTGAAACTGGTGTATATGGTGTTAGTATTCAAGCAATGCACAATAATTCACGCATACTATCAAGCAAGGAAAGCGAAATACTGCAAGTAATTCGTTTACCACAAGTTAATAGTTATCGAGTTGTAAATGGTGAATTGTATATTAGTGCTCACGCTTTTTATAGTAAGGCTGAAATATATTTAGTAAATAAAGATGGTATAACTTTAAAAGAACCATTTGTAATATACAATAATAGTTTAGGAAAATATAATTCTTATACAAGCGCTACAGGATTTAAGTGGTCTGATTCAAATATTATAGAAACTTATACAGATGAAAATTATTATGTGGCTGCTAAATATGAGGGTTCCGAAGGACCTATTTTGCGTGCAGCCTTGGCTGAAGGGTACAAATTAAAAATTAAGTTATATGGAAACTCAACCAGTAAGGGTGCTATAATTTCAGGACATACTAATACGGAAGTTATTAATATGTACTGGGCTTATGATAATACCATTGAAAACGAAGACAAAAACAGGATAGAAAAGCTTGTAACACTAAATATTAAGGTTAGTGAAACCGAAAGAGGTGTTATGTTGATAAATTGTCCTGAAGGTATAGCGTATTCATTAAAATATTTTATCAATGGTGAAAATTCTCTACAAGGTGTACACCTTTATCAAATAATACTTTTAACAGATAAATCTCATTCTTTCTTGGTGGCCGATATTGTAGATGAAACATTGTTTAATAATAGTTTAGAAGCTGTTGGAGCAACAATAATACAAGATACTGTTGAAAGAAATTATTTAAAGCATTTTGAATATGCTGGTAACACATTTAATATTATTGATAAAAACGCTAAAGGGTTTATACCTTTTGATTTAACAACCAATTATTACTATTATTATACGCTTGAGGGTGTGTATCAAGAGGTTAAATTATATGAGGGCGGCTCATTTATAATGTGCGCAAGATTTATTGGAGATGATACACAGTTTGTTTATTCTAATACTTCAAATCTAGTTAAAATTGAACGTTATAGTCCATTAAATGTAACCGTGTCTAATGGTTCAATTTCATGGAAGAACTTGACGACTGATGATAATCACCCAATATATGTAATAACTTTAACAAACAGCAACGAAACTTATAATCTAGTACTATACAATTCTAGTATGTATACAGAAGAAGATTTAAAGGGTTGCCTAGATAGTAGTAAGCAATACATATTTGATGCTATTACATATCAAACAGGTGATGAGGTCATAACCTATACAAGATTGGCTGACATAATATACAAGGCACGTCAAGATAGTGCTAGTGCACTATTAAGTCAAGGAGGAACTTTCCTAGCAACTATAAAGGCGCAATATACAAACTCAAGTTCTATGGATGTGATTTTGGCTCAAGGTGGAGATAGCGTTACAGTATCAATTCTTCCACAAGCGTCGATTATCGTGACTGATGGTTGCTTAACATGGAATATGGCGTTTGTTAACAATTCTAATGGAGATACTCCTGTTAATAATTATCGTTTGGAAATTTATGATGGCGATAATAAACTATATCAAATTAATTTGGGTGAAGATGATTATATCCTAGAAGGCAGAGTTGCAATTTATAATTTACCAGAAGTTATAAACAATGGTGCAGATGGTGAATTTAAGTTTGTGCCAGGAGTTAATTATACGTTTAAGTTAATTGCTTTAGGTGCAGATAGTTCTACTTATGTGGACTCTGTTGCAACTTCAGTAAGCGAAGTGGATATTCTTCCGGTATTACAAGATGTGAAAATGGAAGATGGTAAGTTGACTTGGATTAACACCACAACTAATAGTGTAGAAATATATGTGACATACCCAATAAAAGATGCTTTTGGTAACGTTACGGCCCTTGTGGAATTAGAGTTTAAGGATATTACAAGTAATAGTTTTGAACTCCCTGCAACACACGCAGATATTAGTAACACTTCACGTGAACTGATTGCTGGGTATGATTATTATATTAAACTTCGATTGAAAGGAACTAACAACTCATTAAATGGTTTCTATGTTCAATATGTAGATATTGTTAATAGATTAGATACTGTGCCAACTAATAGCATTGTTACCAACAATGGAATATTGACTTGGGAAGCAAATGCAAAACCAGAAACAACTTACACAATAACTTATTGTTATGAGTTGGATAGTGATGGCAAGATGGTAAATCCTATAACCACAGAAAAATTAGCAAACAATGTGTTTGACTTTACAAACTGTAAAGAGGGTTCAATCTATGTATCAATTCAAGCACATAATAACAATCACTTTAATTCATTTACTAGCGATATAGTTGAATTGTTTAAACTAAGCGTTCCAACAAACATTGTTTATTACGAAGGTTCAACTACTATATCTTGGGACGAAGTGTTGGATAAAGACGGAAATCCTGTTGAAGCATATATTGTAAAGGTGATGCAAGAAGGTCGTGAAGACCAGGAATTTAAGTGTGAAACCAATGAATGGGTTATTACAGGGGTTGATTCTACAGCGTTTGAAATTTCTGTTCAAGCAATTAGCGAATCTGCTACAGGAACTTTATTAAACAGTGATTATAGTGCACCTGCTAATATGGAAGTGCCTAATCAAGTAGATGTTAATACATTTAAGTTTGATGAAGAATTGCAAGCGTTTAAGTGGAGAGCTATTGAAGGTGAGCAAGAAAACAGTGATGAATATTACATTTCGTATAACTATTATGAATTAAATAGTAATGTGTTAATTAGTTCTAATCCAGAAAAGGTTACTATTAGTAAAATAATACAAACCGAAGATGGTGAGGAGAAATGGTACTATTATTACCCAAGCGTAATTGGAACTTATCGTATGATTAATGTTCAAGTTAAGCGTGCGGGAAGTTTGTCATCACAACAAACTTGGTGTATAAACGAAGATGGTACAAATTACGAGTTAGACTTTGATATATTTGAAGCGGGCGCTGGTACTAGTAAGAATCCATATATTATTAGTAACGAACAACAATTGCGTAACATTAAATATTTCCTAAATGGTTATTATGAACTTGATAGGGATATTTCATTGTCAAGTAATGCGCCAATTACAACTAGCGAACAAGTGTTTACAGGAACTATTACTGGTGGAGAAGATAAACATTATATAATTGGAGTTAAGCAAACAGATAAAACTATGTTTACTAACTATGTTGGATTATTTAATGTAACTGAAAATGCAACGTTTGCAAATATTAGACTTTCTAATTTTGGATATAATGGGTATGTAAATTCTGGAACATTATATATGGGTGTGTTGGTTGGTTATGCTGAAGGAACTAACTTTAATAACATTACAATAACCTCTACAAGTATTAACGTTATTAAAAATAGAGAAAACGGGTATACAAACGATAGCGTAAATGTGTATATAGGGGCTATTGCGGGTTATGTAACAAATTCAACTATTACTAACTGCGTTGTAAACCTAGGTGGAACAGAACCTAATGTAATTTTAAATATTACAGGAAATTCTAGAACTAAGTTTGCGTTAGGCGGTATTGTGGGCTATGCTAATATAACAACCATTACAAACAATACTAGCGGTGAAGATATAAATGGCGAAAGTGCTAATGCGTTTATAATATTAAAAAATATAACAGCAGATGGAAATGCTCCAACCTTATATATCGGTGCGTTAGTGGGTGAAATTGTAGAAGACGGAATTACCTCAAACGGAAATTCTTTGGTGTATTTAGAACATGGTTCTACAGGAAATGTTGTGAAAAACAACGAAACAGGCAATTAAATTGAATAAAATTTAAAGAAAAATAAAAAATCTGCGTTATATATTTGCGTAAATGGGTGTATTTGTGTTAAAATATACCATAGGAAGTAAAATTAATGGTTTTATTTCCATAAATATAAAACTTAAGTGTGGTTGTCAAGTGGCTGGTGCCATTTGACAATCGCAATAAACATACAAATAAAGATTGCTAAAAGGGGAAATATGAAATATACTAGCGATATAAAAGATGTAAAGGAGTTTTGGTGGGCCAAAACTATAATGTATAACTTAGTGATGTCTATATTTATTACAGTAGCTTTGGCGGTAATTGCTGTTTATGCTTTTGGTTTAAGATTAGATGTTGTATTAAGTGATAGTATGAATCCTGTGTTTTATAAGGACGATATAGTTATTGTTAGGGAATTCAAGGAATATAAAGTTAATGATATTATTGAATTTCAAGTTAGCGAAGTGTCTAAGCCGGTTACGCACAGAATTGTAGAAAAAAATGGAACTGGTGCAACTGCAACCTATAGAACAAAAGGTGATGCTAACCAAGATTCTGAAGCATATACAATAACTCATAAACAAATAAACGGAAAGGTGATATCTATTATTGAAGATGGTAATTTGATATACCAATTTGTAAAGAGTAATTATTTCTTATTTATAGATATATTGTTAGGAATTTGGGTGTTGACTTCAACGCTTTCAAATGAAAAAGAAATGCGAAAACACAATATTGCCAATGTGTAATAAGGGGGAAGTGTAGTGCGTTTAGGTAAACAACTAAAATTAAATGTGATGATAGCCATACTTTTATGTATGGTTTTTGTCGTTAACCTAGGCGTGACGTTTGCTTCGGGTAATTATAGATTTGTTGCTAGTTCGGTAAACACTATTACTACTGTTGGTGAAAACACAACTATTGATTATGATACTTATGCAGAATATGCTTCTGCAAGTAGCACTAGTGGTAAATTTATATATAGTCCTGGTGTTTATAACAATAATTTAAGCATTAATTATGGCTTTAGCGCTAACTATGATTTGATGATAAAGTTTACTGCAACTTATGCTAACAAAGGTCAATTAATGACAAATGGTGAAACTCATATTGCCAATGACTTTTCATTAAACTTTGTTAATCGTGACGCCTGGTGCGTTGATATGGGAAGCGTTAATGGTTGGAAAGTTGAAAATGGTGTAACTAAACCTGATAGTAATCAAGTGTATTACACTCAAACTTCAACTTCCAATACAATTAAAGGCGTAATGTACTATATGGGAACAAAAAATGGTTCGGGCACATTGCCTGTAATCAGCGGTGTTACTTTCCACACCTCTCCTAATAATTCGTATAAGTATATTGGAGATACTTTGGAAATCACTCTTGAACCTGTATATGTAAAATCTAGCACCTATTCAACAACTACACACGCATTTGCAAATGTGGCGGTTGATGGATTTGTTAAAAACTCTACAGTATTTGCAAACTGGATTAATTATATGAACGGAACAACAGCAACTGCAGACAACGCAACTATTATGATATATAATTCGTATGTTGATAATGTAAGGTCGTTGTCATATCCTAAAGATGATACAGTTATTACAAATGAGGGTATAGTAAACCCTTCTCCAACACTTGTTGCTCCTAAATATTCAAATACTGCACATAGATATGATGTTGGTGGCTCTGGTAGAAGTTATGACGCTATTACAGCCGGCAATAAATATAATGGAGGTGTTGGAGTATATGTGATACCTAATACTGCTAGTGCTACAAAGGCAATTACAGTAAGTATAACAGTAAGCTGGAGTTGGCAAAAGTATGATGAAGGGTCAAAAACAGTTACAACAATGGGTCAAACAGACTCAGAAGTTGTAGACTTAAAATATTCTTCACAAGATTTAACAGCCAAAACAGATGGTTCAACTAATTATTACTATTATAAATCACAAATATCATCACCTACATACATTAATGTTTTGGAAAGCATTATGCTTACCGCTGAAAACAATGTAAATATAATTAAAAACGGATATTACTTAGTATTAAACGATATTAATGTAACTCCTATAAAAACTTTGGGGGCAATTTATGGTGCACCACAAAGTTGGCCAGCGCAAAGCAAGGCAAACTATGAAGTATTAAATGCAACTGCTAGTTCACCTATTTTGGTAAGAGTGCAAGATGTTATTACTTCTAGCGAAAAATATGAAACAACTATTGCTGTAACTAACAAAAGTGATAAAACTATAGGTATTAGCCAATTTACAATTTCAAGTAAATTGTGGTACGCTACCTATACCGATGCTGATGATGGCAGTTTGGAAAATTTCCAACCAGCAAATATGGGAGATGGTTATTTACCAAACGATACAGTGTTTACTTATGATACAAGCAAGTGGCAAGCTCCAGTTCCCTCTGCGGGAAGCTTTACCTTTAGTCGTATAAATGGAGCAATTACATACATTCCTAGTGGATACACTTTAACACTTATCAGTGGTTTGGAAATTCCAACAACCTCTGCGTGTCAAACTGCTAATGAGGCAAATGATTTCTGGTGCGAACTAGGTGCAACCATTGTAACTAACGATAGTGCAATTTCTTACACATCATCAACCGCTGGGGTAGAAATAATCACTCAAGGTTATTATGATGCTATAGAAAAAGGCGAATCAGGCTATATTTATATTAGAAATAATACAGACCAAGTGATTACAAATGTTGCGTTTGCGTCTGCATTAAATGTAAAATTGCTAAATCCTGCTACTGACGACTACGAAGGTTTGTTGCCTCGTAACAGATACGGTGATGATATACAATTGGGTGCTAATGATGTGATTAATCATTTACCTACAAATGTATCAATCAAACCTAACGAAATGGTGCTTGCTTATACAGTTACACCAAATCTTAGCACAGGGGAAACAGCAATTATATTTGATTTTAGTTTAAATATAACCTTGGCAACCGGTGCTGAAAACTATGACATTGATTTAGTATATAATCGAGCAGAATTATCTGGTTTGATTATAAATAATAGCGAAGCGTTCTATGAATTTAGATTGGAAAGTGTAGATGAAGATTTAACTGATAAGTTAATTAATCCATCAAGATTTGAAGAAAGTAGCGCTACAATAGATGGTAAAACTTATTATTACTACTATTACAAAGGTGTTATTTGTCCACACAGACAAATTGAAATATTTAATTCGTTTGCAAACAATGTGGTTATAACTCATTACGTCCATAATGCAAACAAGGGCGAAAGCAATTATGTTGCAACCAATTTTGCTACTTGGAACAATACCGACAGTGTTGGCTTAAACAACTGGTTTAATACAATGGTTGGTTTGTACGGAACTTTAACCTTTGAAGATTTAGAATCTTTAGATGTTGAAGTGATATAATTAAAAGTTAAGAAAAAAATAAAATAAAAAGGAGAAAATATGCGTAAATATTCCATATCAAAAATAGCTTACATCGTATTAATAGCAATGTTGGCGTGTTTAAGTATAGGTTATACTTATGCATATTTTTCTGCACAAGTTTCGGCAGAAAGTGCAGTTAAGTTAGGTCGAATAGATATTGTTTGGCGTGACAAAAACACTAGAGCATATATTACCGAAACAATGTTTCCAGATGATAATGGAACAACTAAAAATGAATCATTAACAATTCCTGTTGTAGACCCATTAAAACGTGGTGAATGTACCGCCATCGCTACCAATAAAGGCAACTTAAAATTAGAAGTTTATAATCGCAATAACGAAGACCTTACTATTGTTAGTGCGTATTGCCGAATACAAATTCAGGCTTCATATATTCCAGCAGGCGGTAAGGAAGCAGATAGGGTTTATTGCAAAGATGAAAATGGTTGGTTTCAATGGTTCCAACTTGCATCAAAAACAGGAACAGATGAAAATGGAAAGAATACATATTCGTTAATTACCGAAAAAGATATAAATAGTTGGTTTTATAAAGATGGCTATTATTATCTAGGCACTAAGGAATACGATTATGACCTTGAAAAAGATGTTTATTCGTTTGTAGAGATTACACCCGGAGGCGGTATTGAGGTGGCAGATTATATTTATATGTCACCAGATGCCGATGCTGAAATGTTGGGTGCAACCGTTAATATAGTGGTAAAACTAGAGGCAATTCAAGCCAATAACAAAGCATACGAAAGTATGTGGGGTTTTGAATAAACTGCAAATTATGACAAAGTTCGACAAAAGGAGTAAAGAGTGAAAACAAAAACAAGCAACAAATTTAATATATTATTGATTGCAGTAACAATATTGCTAGTTTTTGTTGCGTGTTTTACTTCGTTTGGAAAAACTGGTAGTTGGTTATCAGACAATGAAGATGTTGGGTTTGAAATAACTGTTGGCTCAATCAATGTTGAAATTAGACAACAAACCATTAAAAAGGTAGAGGGCGTTGATACGGTTGTTGAAAATCGCCTAATTGAAAATACTGGATATATTGCACTAGGTACACAAATACTAGAGGCAAACACTGACTATTTAAAGTTATCAGATGAAGCTGCTGTTGAGTATGTATATGCTGATGATATAACTATTACCAATAAAGAACAAGGTGATGGCTATTATATTAGATTTCAAGCAATTGCTATGGTTGCTGGTGAGGCGTATAATCTTAATAGTTGTATTACGGGTGATTTTTATAGTCACACAGATAACTGGTTGTACAATTCGGATATAAGTACAAAAGATACTAATAATTCCACCTATTTGCCAATGGAGGCAAATCAAACCTTAGTGCTAATTGAATCTATCAATTTCCCTACAGCGTTTATTGATAAGGTGCAAGGCGAAATGGTTAAATTATATTTGTTTATCGAAGGTAATGCTACAGGAGAATTTTAAAACATATTAAAAAAATAAAAGATTAAAAGGAGAGGTCTATGCCACCTAAATCAAGTGAGGAAACTAAGTCAATTGCTAAAAAGTTGAATACAACTAAATCTTCAACCGCCAAAAAGACTACGGCAAGCAAATCTACAACTAAATCTACAACTAAATCTACAACTAAGTCGACAACTGCTAAGTCTAGCTCAGGCGCCACAAAGTCCACTAGGTCTAGCAAGTCCACTATGACCGCTGAGGAAAAGTTGGCAAAAAGTCTTAAGGGCTTATCCTATACTGGTAGTAGTTCCAGTGGTGCAAAGTTGGATAAAACTGAATTGAAGAAAGATGATGATGCCAAAGCACGTAAAAAAGTCGGCGGTGTTGTGCTGGACCTTGATACAATTCAAGATGCACACAAGCAAAAGTTTGATACAAAGGGTAAGCGTAACACACTAGTTATAATAATACTTAGTATATTGTTGGTGTTGTCGTTGGTGTATTTGGCTGTAGCTGTGGTTATGTACAAAAATGGCAAAAAGGAAGCTAATTTCCGATATACAGTAGAGGGCGATGCTAAAGCCAACTGGTTGGTGGGTAAGTCCAAAAATCCATCGTTTAGAATCCGTAATGGATTAAGCAGTGATACTATATATGAAATTGAATCAAAACTGGATATCCATACCACCGATTCGGTAGTTATAATTATCCAAATAGATGTAGAACTTGAAGGTGAGCCAATTTTAATTGCAGGCCTGCATGAACGTAACGATAAACTTGTACGTGTAGAATATACTAATATGTATGTGTATCAAGATGTTGTTACTGGCGGAGGGTTAATAACCTTGTTTGGCGGAATAGACTTTAAGGACGCACCAGAGCATTTAAGGTCAAATAATATTAAAATTCATATTAATGCGATGGTATTTAAAGGCAATGAAGTACCTAGTATAGGTAGTTTATAAAAAATAATTAGGATAGTAATATCCTAATTTTTTAATGCTGGTTATGATTTGGCGCTTAAATATAGTATATTATGGGCTGATTAGGTGGTAAAATTGTGGATTTGTAGTAAAAATATTAAAAAAATGTAAGATTTATAAAAATTTTGTTGAAAATTGTTTGACTTAGTATTTTACAATTAGTATAATTGTAATAGAAAGTAAACGAAAAGACTTGTAACTTATTAATATGTCGTTAGTTAATCGGTTAGGGTCAAAATTCGTTCTCTTTCAATAAATTTTTAATTAAAAATATATAAAAGGGGAAAAATTATGACAAAAATTAATAAGTTAGGCAAGTCTACATTTGTAATTGCAATCTTATCATTCTTGTTGGTTGCTGTACTAGCATTTGGTGGTACTTACGCTTACTTTAGTGCTACTTCTGGTGATGCTATTTCTGATAGTGTAACATTAGGTCACTTGGAAGTTGCTCTTGCTGGTGTTTCTGACGGAGATATTCTTTTAGTTGAAGAAAAGGCTGTTCCAAATCAACCAATTCTTGATAAAGCAATAACTCTAGATATGGGTGATACAAATATCGACGCTTATGTAAGACTTCAATTTGATATCGAAGTTAAACTAACTGGTGGCGCTGATGTCGTTTGGGGAACTGGAGAAGGTAAAGCTGGTATTGAAGAAGAAGATTTCTTATCTGGTGATGAACTTGCTGGTTGGGTAAAAGTTGGTAATTACTATTATCAAGGTGCTAACGAAGAAGCTGATGCTACAGTAGTTTCTGCTGATGTTGAACTAGATTTAGACATCAGAATCAGTAAGGCTGTTGGTAACTATTTCCAAGATGCTGTTGTAACTATTACAATTAGTGCTGAAGCTGTTCAAGCTGATTTCTTAGGAGATGCTGGAACTGCTGATTCTACAATCTCTATTGAAGATCTAAGTGCTAACTGGGACGCTATTGTTGCTGGTACATATTAATCTAATTTAGATTAAAGTATTACATAGATTGCATAAATCTAACAAATAACGACAATAAAAAGAATCAAGGTAACCCGTGGTTGGGTATGAGGACTTGGTTCTTTTTTTTATGCCTTCAGGCGTAAAAAACTGGATAATAACAAAACATTGACGGTGTTGTAAGGTTTGATGAGAGGGTGTTAGCATATTATTTTTATAAAGTAGAATTATATAGATGTTGATAATGGCGTACTGCATCTAGGTTTTAAACCACTTGACAATAATTGTAAAAAAATGTTACACTATCAATATACGATGTAAGGAGAGATGTTATGGCAAAGTTGTTTATTGTGGCTACACCTATTGGTAATTTGGCGGACTTTAGTGCTAGGGCTATAGATACACTTAAGGCGGTGGATATAATTGCCTGTGAAGATACTAGACATAGTAAAATATTGTTGGATAAATATAATATTAGCACTAAATTATTGGCATATCATAAGTTTAACGAAAAAAATAGTGCAGAGGGTATTATTAAACTATTAAAATCTGGTAAAAATGTGGCATTGATTAGTGATGCTGGTATGCCATTGATTAGTGACCCTGGACAAATACTAGTAGATAGATTGATTGAGGAAAAATTGGAATATACTGTTATTCCTGGTGCTAATGCTATGCTTTGTGCATTGGTTCTTAGTGGTTTGGATACATCGTGTTTTGCTTTCTTTGGTTTCCTTAGCGAAAAAAATAAGGAGTGTAATAAGCAACTGGAAAATATCTCAAACTTTAATGGCACTAGTATTATATATTCTAGCAAGCACAATATTAATAGCGACCTTAACAAGTTGGCTAATGCTTTGGGTAGTCGCAGGGTGTGTGTGGTTAATGAGATTAGCAAGGTTTATGAAAAAGTTGAGTTTTTCCGCCTGGGCGAAATAGCGGTGGATAATCAACCCGTTATTGAAGTTATGGATAATGTCAAAAAGGAAACATACTCTATAACATATATTCCTAACCCTGCTGGTGAATATGTGGTGGTGATAGATAAGGGCGAAATTATTGAGGGTGAAATAACTGATGAACAATGTGTTAAACTTATTGATATGTTAGTTTCGTCAGGAACTAACTTAACCGATGCGTGCAAGCAAATTGCTAAGGAAACAAAACGTAGTAAACGTGACCTATATAACCTATATTTGAAATCTCAAAATAAATAAAATAAAAAATATTAATAATTTTTAAAAATATAATTTAAAATATATTTAATACATAATTAAAATATTTAATTAAATAAAAATACTTAAAAATAGCATAAATTAATATGCTGTTTTTTAATAATTAAAATATATTAAATAATCAAACAAATTTAAAAATGTGTTAAATATAATATTTATTAAATTTAAAATTATTAATTAAAACCAAAATTAATAATAATTATTTATTAATTAAAATTAATTTATATATGGCTAATTAAAATTAATGAATAATAACCTTATCATTTAACCAGCAGGCAAAAAAGTTTTCCATATTAGTTTTTGTAACCTTTTCAAAGCACGCTATTAAACCCTCTGGGGTGGCAATATTGTAGGCATAAGTTTTGGCGTATAGTTGCAAGGATTTGATAAAATGTTTTTTACCGATTAATTGATACAAACTATCATACATTAATGTTCCCTTTACATACACGCAATAGGTGTATTCGGGGCTAGTGGCATACTGGCTGATGTTTCGTGTAAGCGAAGTGTCGATTGACCCAAACACGTCACTATATACGCTAATAAACAAATTATAATTTTCCTGCATTCCATCTATCATTGTGGCGTGGGTGAGATTATAACCTTTGTTGTTGTCATAAAACAATAATGTACTAAACTCGGTTATTGCTTCATCTAACCAAGGATTTGAATACTGGTCGTTACCTACTAGATTGTACCACCATTGATGTGCGCTTTCGTGAACTATTACATTTAGATAGTCATCATAATTATCGATGTTATTACTAATCAATGACAACATTGGATATTCCATTCCGCCATAAACAAAATTGGATTGTACTACACTATAATTTGAGTAAGGATAAGGATAATACAGGTCGCTAAAAGTATTAATACAATCTACAGCGCATTGAAGGGCTTTTTCAGGGGTGGTGTCGTTAAGATAAAAGTATGTAAAATCTACTCCATTATTATTTGTAGACAAGGTTTTAAAATCTGGACTTAGCATTAAGGCAAATTCACGCACACAGTTATTGCTAATAGTATAATAGGCGGTGTTGTGATCGATAGTTTTTTCTGCCTTGCCAGAAAATGCGCATACTAGATTGCTTGAACAACTAAAGTTTACATAATAATTGGACATTTCGCTATAAAAAGGGTCGCCATTAAAATGATATGGGTTTAGGTTCCAACCATTTTCATCATACACACAGGCGATTGGATAAAAATTGGCTAGATTAACATTGTTATCTACATAACCAAACCTATGTGAGATATTTGGAAGGGTGGTGCTATATTCTATGTATATTTCGGCGCTAGTTGTTGGCTCTAGTGGGTCGGTAAGATTTATTTTAATTAAATCATTATCCTCGCCCTCATATACTGGCATTATATCCACATCATTTAATTTTACACGTATTATATTTAATGTGGCATAACTTTCGCCATTGGGATAGGCTTGAGCGAGATGTAGGTCATCAACTGGCACATTTTTTGCCCCTGCACAAAAGTTGGCAATATATAGATGCAAATAAATTTCCTTTAATAATGCATCGCTGTTATTCACATAGTTTAAGGTCTGCTCAGCATAAAGGATATGGGTTTCATTATCGTAATTAATATCCATATAATAGGTGCTAAGGTTTTTTCCTATGCTGGTAAGGTCGTCCTTTTTATTAGCACAACCTACAAAAATTGTTGATAAAAATGCAATTATACAAATAAATAATGCTTTAAATAGTTTTTTCATAGTACCTCTAAACTAATCTATTATCCAAAGTGTGAAAAAATGCGAGTTATCCACACTAAATTCAAAAGTTGTGGACGAAATTTGAAAATTGTGCATAAGTATTGTTGCCTAACTTGATAGTTTGTGGTACACTAATATTGAAAATTAAATGTCGGGATTTTTGGCGGGCTGAGTATTGTGTTGATAAAAGGAGCAAATTATGTGTTTGTGTAAATATAGTTCATCTTATATTATTAACGACAAAACTGTGGTGGATAATATTTTTATTAATAATTTTTTGCCCGACGCTCCTGACTTGTGTGTTAAGGTGTATTTGATGGGGCTAAGTAAATGTGCTAACAGTGTGGCTCCCGATAATAATATTACTAATTTTGCAAACGTGTTAAATGTTAGTGAGCAGGATATTATTAATGCTTTTAATTATTGGCAAGAGCAAGGCGTGGTGCAAGTGCTTAATACTGACCCGATGGAAGTAAGATTTATGCCACTAAATTCTAGTTTGGGAAGCATTAAAAAATATAATGTGGGTAAATATACCGATTTTAATATTCAAGTGCAAGAAATTTTATCTAAACGTATGATAACGCCTACCGAATTTGGCGAATATTATAACGTAATTGAAAAACTACATATCCAACCTGATGCTTTAATTATGATTATTAAATATTGCTCTAATTTAAAGGGTGAAAATGTAACATATCCGTACATAATTACAGTGGCTAAAAACTGGGAAAAGGAAGGGGTTCACACCTGCGAAGATGTGGAAAATAAGATTACCGAACTAGGTGTATTGGACGATAAGGTTACTCTTGTTTTAGGTGCATTGGGTACTAAGCGCAAGGTACAACTAGAAGATGTACAAATGCTTAATCGCTGGTTAGGAGAATTGGATTTTGACTTAAATACTATTATAGCGGTGGCAAAACGTTTGCAACTTAAAAAACTTAAAGCAGATATAAATTATTTAAATAATTTACTTAATAAATATTACGAAATGCGCTTAAATTCTGTTATTGAAATTGAAAATTACGAGACTCAAAAAGATAATATGCTATCACTTGCACGTAAGGTTGTTAAGGGCTTGGGCTTGTATTATGAAGATTTAACACAAGTAATTGATACTTATGTTGTAAAATGGGTTCAAATGGGTTATGGCGAGGATATTTTAGTGCAAATTGCAGATTATTGCTTTAAAAATAGTATTCGTACCCTTGACGCTTACGACCGAGTGGTGCAAAAATTATACAAGTTAGGAATTATTACTATTGAGGCGTTTAATGAATACTTGAATGATTTGATTGCTCAAGATAATAATGTTAAAACACTGTTAGATAAATTAGGTATTAAACGTTACGTTAATGAGTTTGACCGAGAATTTTATCGTACTTGGACAGAAAATTGGGGGTTTGATAATAGTGTAATAGATTTTGCTACATCTTTATCGGTAGGCAAGTCCAACGCAATGCAATATATGAATAAAATTTTATCTGGTTGGAAAGCTGGCGGAATAAGAACCTTGGAACAAGCAAAATCAACTTCGATTAATGTGGCGGAAAATAATCAAATTAAAAAGTCGGACAAATACACTAAGGAACAACTTAATAGTTTGTTTAGTAATCTTGATGAGGTGGAAATCTAATGAACAGAACACAACTTATTAATGAAATTAAATTAAATCTTGACCAAAAGCGTCACGAGGCGCAAATTTTGGCTGATGAATATGTGCAAGAATTGTGCAAAAATGATGAATTTAAACGACTTTATACAAATTATAACCAAGCAAAAATCGACCTTATAAAATTAAAATTTGGTGGCAGTGCTATTCAAATTTTAGAAGCAACAAATAGTTTTGAAAAAGTTAAACAACTATATAATAATTACATAACTTCACATAAAATAGATGTTAGACGTATGGAACCGCAATACGACTGTAGCAAATGTAATGATACAGGCGTGGTGGGTATGAAAATGTGTGACTGCTTAAAAATGGAATTAAACCGACGTTTAAGCGAACAAAACAAACAATATAAATTTGTTACATTTAACGATTGCTCTAAGGATTTAAGTCCTAGTTTGGCTAAAATTTATGACCTTGCAAAACAATGGTGTGAAAAATTTCCTAATAGTCAGATATTAAATATTAATATGCTTGGAGGAACGGGAACGGGTAAAACTTTCTTGCTAGAGTGTATGGCTAGCGAACTGATTTCACGTGGCTTTAATGTGATGTTTACTACTGCTTTTGCCCTTAACGATGAATGCCGTAAATATCACTTTTCACTTCCAAGTAAGGTTAACGAATTTATGGATTGTGATGTGCTAGTTATTGACGATTTAGGAACAGAACCGCTACTTAAAAATATAACATTGGAATATTTGTTTAATATTATTAATCTTCGCCAAAAGCGCTATAAACCCACTTTGATTTCAACGAATTTATCACTTGATGATATTTTAAATAGATATGACGACCGTATTTTTAGCAGACTATCCAACAAACTGATGTCGCTAACTATTCCTTTTAACGGAATTGATATGCGTAAAAGATTTTAAAAAACAAAGGGAGAAAAATTATGGAAATTAAAATTAAGTATTTTACAGACATTGAGCCAATTCAATTTATTGCAGGTAAAAGCGATTGGTACGACTTGCGTTCTGCCGAAGATGTGGAACTTAAAGCAGGCGAATTTAAATTGATTAAACTTGGTGTTGCTATGCAACTGCCTGAAGGTTATGAAGCGATTATGGCTCCACGTAGTTCTACCTTTAAAAATTTTGGAATATTACAAACAAATAGCATTGGCGTTATTGATGAAACTTTTTGTGGTGATGACGACCAATGGCGTTTTCCCGCACTTGCAATGCGTGATACAGTAATACACAAAAATGACCGTATTTGTCAATTTAGAATTATAGAACACCAACCACCAGTTGAATTTAAGGTAGTTGAAAAAATGGATAACGCTAACCGTGGTGGTATTGGTAGCACAGGCAAACAATAAGCGTAAATTGTATAATTAATGATTAATAAAAAATGAATAATTGAAGAGATTGTTACATTGCAGTACAAATTCTCATTTTAATTGCAACAGTTTTTGTTTTAGAACTATGTAAGTTTAATACTGCTAGTTCTTTTTTTTGTGTTCAAAATAATAAATATATTTTTTAAATAGATACAATTTTAAAATTGATGTGTTATAATAAATACCATAGGAGTAAATATTATTATGGATAATATATGGAATAATCCTGAAGTCTTGCATCTAACAGGTGAAATATTGATAAAAGAGAAAAAGGATGAAGCTCTTTGCAATGATGTTTATTTTGTTAATGCCAAAAATGGAAAATTTATCTTTAAGATTGCTCACGGTAAGATTCGACAAGATGAACTAGAAAAAGAATATCGTATAATTACTGAATTAAAAGATAATATCAAGTTGCCACAAATTTATCTGTATGTGAAAGAAAAAGATTATTCGTTCTTTGTAATGAACTACATTGAAGGATTAAAACCTAAAACTTTTACCGATGAAATTTTACAACAAATGGCAAAAATATTAAACAATATTCATAAAACAAAAAATACATATGGGGATGTGAATTTTGACAATTTGTTAAATATTGCAGAACAAAATATGACTGAAAAAAGAATTGATTTAGATGAGTTTGTAAGAGAAGACAAAATTTATGAACCAAAGCAAGTTTTAAAATATTTGAGAAATAATAAACCACAAGTGAACGCCTGTCTGCTACACGGAGATTATAGACCTAAAAATATGATAGTTAATAACAATGATTTATACATTTTAGATTGGGGATTATCTTTTGTTGGGGATTTTTACTATGATTTAGCAATCATTAAGTGGTATTTTACAGATGATGAGTTTATTAAGTTTATAAAATATTATGGAATTGAAAAACTTGATGAAGAAAGATTAAAATACAACGAGTGGCTTAGTGCCTTTCTCAATGTATAAGGAGAAATATGAAATTAAAATATAGTGAAGAATTTGCTAAATCTATTATTGAAAAATATATAAAAGTAGATAGCATAAAACATATTGGTAGTGGTAATCATAGTGATGCCTTCGTTGTTAATGATAATTTAGCAATAAAACTGCCAAAACACAAAAAAGCAAGTGATTGCTTGATAGATGAAATGAAAGTTTTAAAAAATCTTGAAAATAGACTTAGTGTAAATATTCCTAATGTTGAATTTGATGGAACATTTGTTAGTGATGGGCAAAATTTTGTGTTTTTTGCTTCAAAAAAACTTAAAGGTAGTAAACTATCAAGACAAAAGTTTATTTCTCTATCTAAAAAGACATTAAATAAAAATGCAGAAATTATTGCAAATTTTCTAATTGAATTGCATAGTCAAAAACATATATATGAAATCAAACGAAAAGATTTATGTTTATTACACGGAGATTTTAGTTTAAATCATTGTTTATTTGATGAAAATAATTTAGTTTGCAGTGTTCTTGATTTTGGCGATACAAGAATTGGAAAAGCAAAAAGTGATTTCGTTTATTTGCTAGATGCAGAAGATGATGAAGAGTTTGGTATTGAATTTGGACAAAAGGTTTTAGCTCTTTATAACAAAAGAATAAAGGAAAAACAAAATGAAAATAACATTTAAAAATGCAACTATTGAAGATTGCAAATTGATTAGAAGATGGAATCTAATGAGTTTGTAAGGCATTGGTATTATTTAGATAAAACACCCTATTTATACATTTTAGATATTGACAATCTCTTCTTTTTGTTATATAATTAAAGTATGGAAAAGAACGAACAAACCAAGGTGGCGGAAAGTAAAGATAATGTAGTAAATAACAATGCGCAGACTGAAAAGTGTGTTGATATTGAAATACAACAAAAGCAAAGCGTAAATACTAATAAAAAACCGCTTACACCATATCAAAAGTATAAAAATAGTCGAAATCAAAATGGTAAAAAATACTTTGAGTTTTATGACGATATTAAAGTGTACACACACAATATTTATGACTGGTAAAAAGACCTAAAATGTTAGGTCTTTTTTAGGGTTTATTTTAAGATAAATACTGTGCGGAATATTGATTTGTCGGCAGTTTTGCCTTCGATAATATATTTGTTGTCTATAAGTTTTTTGTACATATTTATTTGGTCGCCCTCAAAGCATTGATTAGTGTAATACATCTCTAATACCGCTATGTTTAGGTTGGCAAATTCTTGATAAGTAAAGCAATCTTGAGCCATTTTGATATAGGCAATATTGTTGCCATGAACGTTATAATCAAGTTCGCTTAGGCGAATAATTTTATTGTAGACAAAGTCATTTTCATCAAATTCGCAAGTTAAGTTTGTATAAGTATCATCGTGCATATTGCTTGGTAAAAATTCGGTGATGCCTAGGTCGCCAACATATTTAGGCAAAACTAGTCGAGAAGTTTCCTCATTTAACACACCATATTCCATACGACCACGTACAAGGGAATTGTTGCCTTGTTTTAGTTCAAAGCAACGAGGAAATAGCATACGGGTAAGTAAAGGCCAAGTAGAAACGGTTAAATCTTCGTTAATTGCAGGGAATTGTTCAAATTCGAACTTTGCTTTAAGTACAACCCACTTACCATTACAATTTTTTCGCACATCTTCCACCCCAACTCCTAAAATATCAGAGTGGTTGTTAGAGGCAAGTTGAAAGCACGAAACAATATTGTGTGGTAGCATCTTTTTTGTAGCACCAACATCATCAAAACGTGTGGTAAAGTTGTATTCTAAATAATTTTTCATAAGTTTTTCCTTTTGATTAAAAGTATACTTAAATATTATTTAAAAATCAAGCAAGTAATAAACATTTTGTTTAATACTTGTGGATAATTTTTAAAAATCAACCTAAGAAATATGTCGAAATTTGATATACAGAAATTTGTCATACTCAATTTAAGTCATAACTATTGACCTTTTTTTAGTTTTGATATATAATAAGGGCAAGAGGTTAGGTATGGACAGAATTTTAGATTATATCAAAGCAAATAAACTAATTAAACAAGGCGAAATTATAGGTGTTGCAACTAGTGGTGGCAGGGATAGTATGGCGTTACTTCACTTTTTGAACGAAAATCGTGAAGAGTTTGAATGTCAAGTAATTGCCATTAATATTGACCATTGTATTCGTGAACATAGTGCTGCGGATAGTGCGTTTGTAATGGATTATTGCAAAGAAAACAATATTAAAGCATACACCTTTAAGGTTGATGCTGTAAAACTTGCTAGAGATGAAAAGTTGTCAATCGAAGCAGGTGCAAGAAATGCTAGATATAATACTTTTGATGCATTGATTAAAAAGGGCTTGGTGGATAAGATTGCGTTGGCTCATCATTTGTATGACCAGGCGGAAACTATATTATTAAATCTTCTTCGTGGCTGTGGACTTGCTGGTGCTAAGGGTATGGAACCAATGCGTGATAATAAATATATCCGTCCAATGTTGACCGTTCCAAGAGAAGAAATTATGAGTTATATTGATGAATATGCTATTCCATTTGTTGAGGACGAAACTAATGCAGATTCTTCATATTCACGTAACTATATCCGTAATGTAATTATGCCTACAATTCGTAAAAAATTTAGGTCTGTGGATAAAAACCTTGTACATTTTGCCGATATTTGCGCTGAAGATGACAAATATATTAACAGTCAAATTGAAATGGGTGGAGTTGCAAAATTAGGTGATGTTACACGCATACCAATGTACTATTTTAGTTATCAACCTAGTGTTACAAATCGTGTGCTTTTAAAGGCGTTAAGTGCTTATGCTAGTCAGGATATTGAAAGTAGACACGTTAATATGATTTGTGAATTTGCTCAAGAAGGACAAAACGGTGATAGTATTGATTTGCCTTTTGGTATTAAAGTTCATAAGGAATATGAGTATTTAACTATTGCCCCGCTTAAGAAAAAAGTGGAAACTGTTGTTCAAGAATTTAAAAAGGGTAAAAACTATATTGACGGGTTTGGAACAATTCGCATAGTTAGTTCAAAAGTATTTAATGATGTTAAACCTCACCAACACGTGATTGATGCAAACAAACTTCCAGCAAATGCTGTATGGCGTTTTAAGGAAGATAAGGATATGTTTACACCATTTGGTCATTCTAGTTCCAAAAAATTAAAGGACTTTTTGGCTGATAAGAAAATACCTCAACGTTTGCGTGGAAATATTCCAGTACTGGCAGTAGACAACACAATTTACATTGTTGCTGACCTAGAAATAAGTGATTTGTTAAAGGTTGATGACAATAGTAAGAATTTATATAAAATTAATTATGAAAAAGATATATTATAGACGAAAACTCGCTAAATGCGAGTTTTTTTACATAAATAAAGAATTTAAAAAAATGATTGTGTGATGTTTTAGTTTTCATAATACAAATTGTCAGGATTGTTTAATTTTATATTATATTGTTTGATTAACGGAAAGTATTCTTGCCACATATAGTTGCGAACGGGCATTGGTTTATGAGATTTAAAATAAAACACCATTGACGGTTTGATATTGTTGTATTTGTATAATAGACTTACACCTAAACAATCCCCACTTTTTATCAAACTTTTAATTTTTGCGTGATAATTAAAATATGACATATTGCTAGTGTTTGCAGTATGGTTATTTTTATTAAACATAATCAAATTGCTTGACTTTATTTAATGTTTTTTTATACTTAAAATTAAGGGAGGAAGGAGATGAATTTGGATTTAACAATCGAAGGAGCAATTTATGACAAATTTGCTTATGGCGAAGATGAGATTGTAGTGTTAAACAATCGCAATAGTGAAGATGAGTTTAAAAATCTACTATTGCTAGGAAAAGTGGTTAATACCTCGATAGGCAACTTTATTTATCCAGTATCTAAAGATAAATATGATGAAATTGCTGAATATTATTTGAATTTAAAAGAAGCATTTTTGTTAGGGGGAGATGAAATAGATGAGTAATGTTCCTGAAAAATTAAAAAAAGAATTAAATGAAAGAATATCGGTATTGCAAACACTTGAAGCATATTTATTTGAAGCAATGCAAATCAATGAAATAGATGTTAAGACTTATTACAGAGTAACTTCAGCAATAAGGCAAATGATTATTTCGTATAAAGTTAGTCAACGTTTTGAAAAGATGTTTAATGAATATAGAATTTCGTTAGAGTCGTTAAATGAAATACAAGCAATGGCTAAACCATATGAGGTTGACCCTTATAATATAGAGGTTAAGATTTGTATAGATATCGTTAGAAGAATGTTGACAGAATATGTAAATGCAGTTATGAAACGTAAAGAACATCAAATGATAGAAGCTGATGTAGACAAATTGTTATCGGCAATAGCTAAAGTAAATAAAATATTAGGTTTTTAATTAGGAGGATAAAATTATGGCAGAAAAAGAATATTTTCAAATTAAAAATGAATCATATTCAACTATACCTTTTGTGAGAGATAGACAAGACGAAATGTATTTAAGTGTTGTAAAAAAAGAATTACAAGAAGTTATTGAGAGAAGTAAATCGTACTCAAGTGCAAAAGAGCGAGTAGGCAAAGTTCTTAATGAAGTATACAAACATCAAAAATTAGAGAATAAAAAATCTCCTGAGAGTTTGATTGAGTTTGTAGATGAAGCGTTACAAGATAAGTTTAATAGAAAAGATAAATTTGAATATGTTCCAGAAAAAAGTATGGACTTAGATGTTCAAGTGAATAGGTATTCAATATTGCCTTTTGTTAAAAAAAGACAATTAGAACTAAATGAAGATTTAATAATCAAAGGATCAAAAATCTTAGAAATGTCAGGCAATGAATTGGTTAAAGCGTATATTAGTGAATTAGAGACTGCTAAGGAAGAGGGGCGCAAACCTTATAGGACAATACTTGACGCTATTGAAAAAAGGAAGATAGAACTTGTTCAAAACTCAAAAGGGACAATTGGTAGACTTACATCCATTAATAAGGGAGTGCTTGATTCTAGAGAGGCGGAAATGCTTTCTAGAGCTAAACACAATTTGCAACTTTTGGTTTTCTCAGTTAAAGGAGATATGGATTATTCAAAGTCTTCAAAAACAAGAGAAAGCGAATTGGAATCTGAAATTAGTATTGTAAAATTTTGTGATAAAACATGGCAAATCAAGGATAATCCTGTGTCTATGAAAAAGTTTATAGAAAAGGAACTTGAAAGATTGGCTGAGGAGATGTCTAATCAAACAGAATATATGGAATTTTTGAGCAAAAAATTGACTAAAGAGGAACAACAAGAAAAAATTGAATTAGATAAAACAAGACAATGGCAAGAAAAAAGATTAAAAGAAATTAAAGAAACTGCTGAAAAAATAAGCAAGCCAACATTAGAATCAGATAGGATAAAAACAATTACTGAAAATGCGATAAAAGAACGACAAGCTAAAGAAGACCGAGAAAGATTTGGAGATGATGATATATTTGAAAATGGTGGTTCAATTTCAGATAGGGCGGGAGTTAGTAAATAATTGATAATAAAAAAGATGGTTGAAATATATCATCTTTTTTATATAAACGCTAGCGTTTACACATAATTTATATTTTCAACATATATTGACAATAGATAAAATTAAAAAAATTGGCACTAAGTGTTTGCCAATAAGAAAAATGTATGATATAATACAATTAATTACAAGGAGATTGTTATGGAAAAAAATAATTTTAATAAGGCATACATATATATTATTGCTATGTTTGCAATAGGTATTGCAATATCTAATATTATTTCATTTTTTGGTGGAGTTGGATTTGCGCTTGTTGGCTTTTCAATATTGTTAATACTAGCAATAGCAAATATTTTAAAAGATGAGCAAAACAAAAAACGTTTTGGCGATTTGTTTGTGTTGATTGCAATAGAATTTTTATTGTTGATTATTCTATTTTTTGCTTTTGACTTTAATCTAAACGGAATTACTAGCAAGTTCCCATTTGTTATGCGTAATATTTGTGGCATTTACTCACTGATTGCTATTGGTTATGTTGTATTTAGATATATTAGTGAAGTAAAGGGCAAACGTTATACTTTTGTTGAATATATATTAGGAAACCATATTGCACAACCTAAGGATAAAAAAGTAAAACCTAGCAAGCAAGAAATTAAAAAGAATAAAGAATTGGAAAATGGTACTCTTGCTCCAAAGCCAAGTTCTATTGATTTGGGTAGTGTTGAAGATTTGTCAGCGGAAGAAAATAATGAAGATGAAATAGAAGAAAATGAAGGCAAGACTGAAGAAAAAACCGAACCTTCCAAAACTGAGCCAGAACGTCCAGCAAATAGAACCAGTTATTGGTATTAGTTGGGTGGTTGGGTTTATAAGGTAATTAAAAACTATTAAAATTGCTTAAAATTTTTAAAATTTGGGCAATTTTTTTTAAAATCGTGTTGACATCATATTAAATATATGGTATAGTATATGCGTAAGTAACACCGCAAAGGTGTTTTTTTAGGAGAAAAATTATGGCAAAGAAAGCAAAAACTAAAACAGCAAAGATAACTCTTGCTTGTACAGAATGTAAGCGTAGAAATTATGATACAACTAAAAACACTGCTGAACATCCAGACAGGGTTGAATTAAATAAATATTGTAGTTTCTGTAAAAAACACACAGTTCACAAAGAAACAAAATAGGAGATAGTTATGGCAAATAATGAAGAAATTAGCCAAGATGTAAAGGTTGAGGAAGCTCAACCAGTTTCTGCTGAAAATCAATCTGTTAAAACTGAAGTGAAGGCAGTAAAGGTTAAGGAAGAAACCAAAAAGGCGGACAAGTCAAAAGATAAAAAGAAAAAAGAAAAGAAACAAGGCAAAATTTCTAAGAAATTAAAGGAAACTAGCTCAGAACTTAAAAAGGTTACTTGGCCTAAATTTGGTACAGTGCTTAAACAAACAGGTGTTGTTTTAGCAGTTACTGCAGCATTCTTGTTAGTAGTATTTGGTATTGATAGACTTTGTAGCTGGCTAGTCGGCTTCATAGTGTAGTAAGGAGAAAGTTATGGCATTGGAAAAAAATATTGATACCGAACCTAGGTGGTATGTATTAAAGACTTTTGCAGGATACGAAAGTGTTGCTAAACAAAACTTGGAGCAAACTGTTAGCAAATATAACCTTGAGGACCGTATTTTTGACATAGTTATTCCTATGGAAGATGTATTGGAAGAAAAACGTGGTAAAAAAGTGCTAGTACCTAAAAAGATGATGCCAGGATACATCATTGTAAAAATGATTTATGGTGATGATATTTGGCACGCAGTTACTCGTACACAATATGTATCAAGTTTTGTGGGTCCTAAAGGTCGTCCTGTATGTATTACTGAAGATGAAGTTGCTCGTTTAGGTTTAGGTAAAGTTTCGGTTAATATTGACATTAATATTGGAGATATTATTGAAATTTTAGATGGTCCGCTTGCATCATTTGTTGGAAAAGTAAGTGAAATTGATAAAGAAAACTTAAAACTAAAAGCTATTGTTGAAATGTTTGGACGTGATTCAACAGTTGAATTGAGTTATAACCAAGTTAGAGTCAAAAACTAATCAATAAAAATTCTGGGGGATATGATTATGGATAAAAATATGCAAGTTTCAGAAGGGTTAAATAGTTTATATAGTAATACTCTTACTCAATTTATGAATATTCAAATGGCTGTTAATTCTAAACAATTAACAACACAACAAGCAACCACTATGTTGCGAAATGTGGCAAATATGGTAAAAATAGGTGCGCCAGCTTTTTTAAAGACAGAAGGTGTTGATAAGTATCTATTAGACCAATATAAGAAAGGTTTTGAAGACTTAAATAGTCAAATGAAAGATTATTTGGAGAAAGAATTATCACCTATAAAGAATTTGTAAAAAAAGGAAATGCATCAGCCTTAAAGAGAGCATTTGTGGGAGATGGAAAATCTTTTTAATTCCATCACAAGAACCACAGCCATATAGGAGGAGAATTTTATGGCAAAGAAAGTAAATAGTATTGTCAAGATTCAAATTCCAGCCGGTAAGGCAACACCAGCTCCACCAATTGGTTCAGTATTAGGACCTAAGGGTATTAATATTGCTGGATTTGTAAAGGAATTTAATGACAGAACAGCTAGTCAAGCTGGATTCATCATTCCTTGTGTAATCACAATTTATGATGACAGAACATTTAGCTTTGTGCTAAAGACACCACCTGCAGCGGTTTTAATCCGTAAGGAAGCAGGAATTGAAAAGGGTAGCGGAAAACCTAATAAGGACAAGGTTGCTAAATTGACTAAGTCTCAAATCCGTAAAATTGCAGAATTAAAGATGCCTGACTTAAATGCAAGCAGTATTGAAAATGCTATGAGCATGATTGCTGGTACAGCACGTAGTATGGGCGTTCAAGTAGTGGAGGATTAGTATGAGTAAGAGATATATTGAAAGTGCTAAACTTGTTGACAAAACTAAAGCTTACGATGCTACTGAAGCTATGAAGCTAGTTGTTGACACTGCTAAGGCTAAATTTGATGAAAGTATTGAACTACACGTTCGTTTGGGCGTTGATGGTCGTAACGCTGACCAACAAGTTCGTGGCGTAGTAGTATTGCCAGAAGGAACTGGTAAAAATGTTAAAGTTTTGGTTATCGCTAAAGGTGATAAGGCAGACGAAGCTAAGGCTGCTGGTGCTGATATTGTAGGTGATGACGACATCGTTAAAAAGATTATGACTGAAAACTGGTTAGATTTTGACGTATGTATTACTACACCTGATATGATGGGTACTATTGGTCGTTGTGCTCGTATTCTAGGACCTAAAGGTTTAATGCCAAACCCTAAGAGCGGAACAGTTACAACTGATGTAACTAAGGCTATCAAAGATGTTAAAGCTGGTAAAGTTGAATATCGTCTAGACAAAAATAACAATGTTCACGTTATTATTGGTAAAGCAAGCTTTGGTGCTGATAGATTGGAAACAAACTTGCGTGCTGTTATGGGTGCTATTATCAAGGCTAAGCCTTCAAGCGCTAAGGGTACTTACTTGAAGAGCGTTTACGTTGCTTCAACTATGGGACCAAGCATCAAACTAAACTATAGTGAAAACTAATAAAAATTACCACAAGCTAAATCTTGTGGTTTTTTATTTAATAAAAATGATTGCTTTATAATGTTTTTTTAAATTTTTTTAAAATTTAATTGACTTTAAAGCGTGTTGTGCGTTACACTAAAAATAATAAGGGGGATTTTATATGGAAAAAGAAAAGAAGATTGCGCCTAAAAAGACTGCTAAAAAGTCTGTTGCGCCAAAAACAATTGTAAAGTCAAGTGCAAAAACTATCAAAGCACCAGCAAAGGTAGAGGAAGTTAAAGCACCCGTTGCAGAAGCAAAGGTTGAAAAAGTAAACAAATTTAAGATGACTTTAAATCAAGAATTTAATTTGCTTATAGGTTTGTTTAGCATTATTACAATTATTTCTTTTTGTTTTGCATTTCAAGGTGGCGAAGCTGAAATGGCTGGCTGGGACATATTCTTAAAGTCTGGAAGCTATTCTGGCGTGTTTAGAGCTTTGTTAATTGCATACGTTGCTACAATTATTATTGATTGTATTTTGGCTATTCCTGTGGCTAGCGAAAATGAAATATTAAATATTGTAGAAAAAGCATTGTATATGTTTACTATCGCAATAAATGCCATAACAATTGCAGTTTTACTAACTTTGATTTCTAATGTGGGTATAGGACTAATTATATTCTTTGTTATTTCAATAATAAGCGCTATTGTTAAGCTTGCAAGAATATATTCATAAAAATAGAAAAATAAAAAAAACAGTATCCATAATCGATACTGTTTTTTATTATTTATAAACTTATAATATCATATCCAAATACTTCAACAAAGGTTCTAGGAACAGGCATTTTATTAATAACATATAACCATTTAGAATTTGATAGTCCAGCCGAAATGTCGAAGTTGCAATTATTAGGATCTAAGTATGTTTCAATATTTTGCAGTTTTGCTTCGTTTGCAATTATATAATTTGAATTTGAACCAGGTTCTTGTTTATTCCACAATACTGAACTATAGTCAGATTCAATTACGCCCTTAATATTAGCGTCACTACTGATTATACAATTAGATATAGTGCCTGTAGTGCGTTGCTTTTTCATTAATCCGCCTTGAGCAATATCTAAATATTTATTGCCCAAACCATTAAATGATACATTGGCAATGCTGTATGAGATTGTTCCAAATTTGTTATTAGTATAAGGCATAAAGCCGGCAAAACCAGCAATCCAGCCATTAGAGTTTGTGCAATTCAAGTTGGCGTTTACAAGACAATTAGAAATTGTTCCGCTAGAAATATCGTAAGCAAAAGATGTTACTTGAACTCCTTTAAATGTTGATCGATCACTTTCGGTTAAACCAGTAATACAAGAATCAACAGTTCCATTATTAGTATTGGTTCTTACTAAACCTGCTACTTGATAACCGCTTAGATTTGCAAAGGCAAAGCAACCATAAATATTCCCGCCATAGTTATAAACAGATAGACCTGCAACGTAAATATTATTGTTGACAGAGCCAATATTAAATGTGTTTACAACGTTGTATTCTAATTTTCCTGAATTGTATGCTGTTAAGCCACCAAGATAAATAACGCTTGAAGATGCACCTGCGCTATATTCATCAGCATAAGCGCCACAATAAGTTATATCGCCGTTATTATAACCACACAAACCGCCTACAAAATAATATGCTTTGCTGGTTGAATTGTTGGTTGTTGAAATTTCTGCAAATGAGGTGCTTTCATAAATTTTTGAATAGTTAATTCCGCATAGTCCACCAAAGTAACCTGCAGTTGTATAAATTGAATTTGCTTCAATTGTACCTTCATAAGAACAGTAATTAATTGTACCATAATTAACTGCAACAATACCACCAATGCGGTCAACGCCTGAAAGTTGATTAGAGTTTTTAATATGACAATTATATATATAAGTATTTTTTGCTGAATATCCTGTAATACCACCTGCATTAAATACAGAGTTTGTTATAGATATATTTTGAAGTTGACAATTAGAAATTTGACAAATGTTTGCAATATAGCCAGCAATTCCACCAGCATATTTAGCGCTAGAGTTGATGCTAGAATTAATTACATCAACATTAGATATGACGGTATTTCCTTTAACAAGTCCAACAACTAAACCAACACAATCATTTAAAGTTGTTGAAGAAGTGGTTACATTGTTAAAGATTATATTAGTGATTGTTGCTGTAGATAAAGTATAGAAGAAACCAGCGTAAGGCAAATTATTTCCAACAATTTCAAAGTTTGATATAGTATGTGAATTGTTAGTATTTGATTTAAAAGTTCCTGTAAACTCAACAGGAGTCCATTTCATTCCTCCTAAATCAATATCAGCAGCAAGAATATAATTTCCACTAACTGCGGTTGATTTTTGGAATACTGTAAGCAAATCATTTTTATTAGATATAATAGAAGTAGAAGTGCTTGGTTGTTCTGGATTGCTAATATCTGGAGTTGTGCTATCTTCAGGTTGGGTTGGTAATTGAATAATATCCTCTAATAATATGTCGTCAAAATTATTTAAAAATATTAGTGTAGGATAATGACCGTTAACCAAATACCAAACTTTATCCCAATATACAATATTATTTGAAGAACTGATATAGTAAATAAAAGTATCTTTATTTTTCATTTCTTCAGTAGTTTTTCCATTAACTGCAAAACTTGTTATGGTTGAGAAACCATAAGTATCAGAGGCAACACCTGCAAAATTGTTTAAGGTTTTATCATAATACAAACCAACTAATACAAGTTCTTTATTGATGTTAGATGTAGAGTTGTTAGACATTTCTACTGTTCCTATAATATTTCCGGCTCTAGCTGGTGCTTGAATTTTAGAAATGCTATAACTTTCACGAATGTATGTGTCTGGATTTACAGTTAGTTTACCAACAAGACCGCCAGTATATAAATTAGAAGTGTTTTTTAATGATAGATTGGTAAGGCAGGCGTGTATTACTGCTGAATCTACGCTTCCGGCAATACCTCCAAGATAACCATTTGCTGAAAGTGTTTTATTTTCATCAGTAAAGGCAGAGGTGCGAAATATTCCAGCAGTGGTGCTATGTAATTTATCACTTTGCAACAAACCAACCACCGCACCAGTATTGCTAGAAGTTTTGTTGTTTGATATAGTAGAATTAGATATTACAACTTTATTAATATTGCCATAGCAAATACCTGCAACAGTACCAACATGAATAAAGGAACCTTCGATTACAGCGTTACTTAAATTAAGATTATATACTTCGCTATTAGCACCCAGGATAGCAAATAGTCCAGCATAATCGCAACTTTCAATAGTTAATCCGCTAATAGTGAAATAACCGCCATTAAACTTTCCTGTAAATTCACGGTATTTACCATCAATTAAACCGATAGGATTATGCGTTTTGGTTAATTGTATATTTTGAACTAATTCAAAACTTGCATTGTCGTCAATATGTTGATTACAAATGTCAAACAATTGTTGTTCGTTACTAATGTAATAAGGAAATTCTTCAGAACCAATACCAACCATTACATCGATACTAAAAGATTTGTATTTACGATTGGTGGTTGAGATTTTAATTGTGGTAGCACCTCCTTTAGAGGTGGGAATATAACTTTTGGTAAGTGCATCATATTTAATTATTGAAGTAACTTCGTCTCCACCAGCATTAAAGTCAATTTTTGTACTCTTGCTAGGTTCGGTACGTGAAAAACCAATTTCCTCCAAAGATAAGGTTTCGCCATAGTTAATATATATTGTGGCGGTATTTACTTTAATAACCTCATCATTTTTTGCAAATTGATAAAAAGTAACACCGATACAAACGGTAGATATTATTGCTACTAAAAATATTAAAAACTTTTTCATAATAATCCTCCAACATGGATTGAATTTAACAACATTTTATCATAAATTCGCAGTTTGTCAATACCTTTTAAAAAAATTGTTTAAATGCTTTACTTTTTTTATTTAATCATATATAATATTTAATTACGATAAAA
Organism: Candidatus Onthoplasma sp.; assembly: GCA_045637825.1. GTDB lineage: Bacteria > Bacillota > Clostridia > Christensenellales > UBA1242 > Onthoplasma. The sequence goes on from JAZUAD010000005.1 coordinate 62,155, forward strand.
TATGTTTAACAAGTTAATAATATGATTGTGACAACAAAAAAACTCGCACTTATGCGAGTTTTTAATTTTATGTAAATTGGTTCAGTAAAATTAAGCAAAGATTTTACCAGTCTTTTTATATTTCTTTTCAAACTTGGTGTACTCTTTATTGATTTTATAAAATCTCCAACCATAGAAGCCTAAAATACCTGCAATAAATACAGCGATAACGATGTAGTGAACACCAGTAATACTAACATCAAATGCGTTAGGAGTGCGGTAAACAACATCTTTATAGCCAGCAGATTCAATCAAAGCTTTGCTTTCATCATATGCTTTTATGTGCCAAGAACCTGATTTAGTGTTATGTAAATAAACTTTAAAGGTTCCATCTTCAATTTCTTCACAATAAGCAACGCATTGACTGGCGATATATTGAGAAGCTTTGTTTTCCTTGATTTTATCCATATAAATACCATAAATCATACGTTCCATTAAGAATACCAGAATTATGCCTACTAATACAGCACAAATTGTTTTAAACACCATCTCAACATTTTCACGAGATCTCATTTTCTTTAAAAATTCCATATTTCCCCCTAAATATTTTAGATAAAACCACATACATAAATATACATAATGCGACATTTCTAAACTATTTACTTTTAGTATACAAATAAAATAATGAATTGTCAAAGAATTTTAAGCACTTTCTTTACAAATTTTAAAATTTATGCTATTATTTTAACATATGAACAAAATTTTTAAAAAAGTTTATGAGTTAAATGCAATAAAACTGGCTTATATGGGCGATAGTGTATTTTCTTTGTATATACGACAACACTTTATTATGAATACCGACAAAAAGAATTCTGAATTAAACAAGTGTGTAAATAATATTGTGTGTGCAGGCAATCAGGCAAAGTTGATGGAAATTATTTTGCCTAGTCTTGAGGGAGATGAAATAGATATTGTTAATAGGGCGAAAAATTTACATTTTAACAACATTGCTAAAAATAGCACGCCTGAAGAGTATACAAAGGCAACGCAATTTGAGGCATTGTTAGGATTTTTGTATTTAACAAATCAAGAAGAACGATTGCAAAAATTTATTAATATAAGTTTGGAGAATTATTATGATAGTAGAAGGAATTAATTGTGCGCAAGAACTGTTAAAAACGGATTATCCAATGGAAAAAGTTATAATCAATAAAGATTTAACTACAAAATGTAAAAAGATAATAGAGCTGGCAAATCAAAAAGAAGTAAAAATTGAATATGTTGACAAAACTGCTATTGAACGTTTGACCAAAAGTAAAAATAGTCAAGGCGTATTGTGTTTTGTTTCTGCATTTAAATATTGTGATGTAAAAGATATTATGCAAGATGCCGAAAATAAAGGTCAATCCCCATTTATTATTATTTTAGATGGAATAGTTGACCCGCATAATGTTGGTGCGATTATTAGAACGGCAGAGTGTGTTGGCGTTAACGGAATTATAATTGCTCAAAATCGTGCGTGCGAGATTAATGAAACAGTGTTTAAAACTAGTGCTGGAGCAGTCGCGCATATGAAGGTTGCGCAAGTGGTTAATCTTAGTCAAACTATTGAAAAATTAAAAAAACAAAATGTATGGGTGTATTCGCTAGAGGCGGGAAATACATCAATGTATGACGTTGATTTGACAGGAGCTTTGGCATTGGTTGTTGGTAGTGAGGGCGAAGGCGTTAGCAAGTTGGTAAATCGTACTTGTGATGGAACAATTTCAATTCCATTAAAGGGTAAAGTAAACAGTTTAAATGCATCTAATGCTGGAGCAATAGCAATGTATGAGGCGTTAAGGCAAAGGGAAATATGTCGCAAATAAATGAAGTTGTAGCTAAGGCAAAATTAGGAGATTTTGAAAGTATGGAATACATACTTAAATTTTTCAAGCCAAAAGTTACAGCGATTTGTCGTGAATATTTTTTATTAGGTGCTGATTTTGATGATATTTTACAAGAAGGTATGATTGGTTTATACAAGGCAGTGATGGGTTATAATGATGCAAAAAATGATAATTTTTCAAATTTTGCAAAAATGTGTATACATCATCAAATTCAAAATGCGGTAAAGGTTGCTAATAGCAAAAAAAATCACCCTTTAAATAACTATGTGTCAATTAGTATTGAGGGTAAATTTGGCGAAAATGAAGATGAACCTAAAATAATACTTGAGGCAAAGGATAAGGGTGCAGAACAACTTTCTATTGATAAAGAAAGGGAACAATTGTTGCACCAAAAACTAAAACAAGTATTGACAAATGAGCAATATAGTGTATTATTAATGTACTTAAATGGTTATAGTTATGTAGAAATTGCTAAAAAGCATAATACAACTAATAAAAAAGTTGATAATAATATTCAAGCAATTAAAAGGAAAATAAAAACTTTATTAAAAGGAGAGTAGTTTATGAATTTGGCACTATATAGAGAGTTTAGACCAACGACTTTTAAAGGTGTTATTGGTCAAAATCATATTACACGTACATTATCTAACCAAGTTGAAAGTGGCGAGTTGACGCACGCATATTTGTTTACCGGAACTCGTGGTACAGGCAAAACTAGTTGTGCCAAAATTTTTAGTAAAGCAATAAATTGTATTTCTCCTATAAATGGTTCACCTTGTGGGAAATGTCAGGTTTGTAATGCGCTTGATTTGCCTAATACTGATGTGTTGGAAATTGATGCGGCAAGTAACAATCGTGTTGATGAAATTAGGGATTTGCGTGAACGTGTAAAATATCCTCCAACAGTTGCTAGAAAAAAAGTTTATATTATAGACGAAGTGCATATGCTTACTGAAAGTGCGTTTAATGCATTATTAAAAACGTTGGAAGAACCACCCGAATATGTGGTGTTTATTCTTGCTACAACCGAAGTGCATAAATTACCAGCAACAATATTATCACGTTGTACTAGATTTGATTTTAGGTTGCTAACAGTGGAAGAATTGGTTGCACACTTAAAATATGTATTTGAACAAAAAAGCATTAAATGTGATAAAAATAGTTTGTATTTAATAGCAACTCAAGGTGCAGGAAGTGTTCGTGATACCTTATCAATAGCGGATAGTGTATCGGCTTTTTGTGAAAAAAATATAACTTATGATAAATGTTTGGAAGTTTTAGGTTTAACTTCAAGTGAAGGGATATCTAAGTTGGTCGACAATATTATTTCGGGAAATGTTCAAGGAATTTTTAATGAAGTTAAAAGTATATTAAATAGAGGTAAAAACATTACTTTACTTTGTAAAGAAATAACCGAATATTTTAAAAATTTATTACTTATTCAAGCGGGCGTAACAGATATAAGCACTTTAAATATTATGCCAAATGAATTTGAGTTGATGACTAAGCAGGCTAAGTTGATGGATAATGAGATAGTCAAATTTGCTTTTGACAAATTTGCTAGAATTGAGCTAGATTTAAAGTATAGTGTAAACCCTCAAAGTTTGTTTGAGGCGGTTTGTGTGTCACTAATTAATCCAAACACGAAAAAATTAAATTTAGAAGTTAAACAAGTTGCTATAGATGTGCCCACAACAAACAATGTTGTAATAGAAATTCCTGAAATCAAATCAGAGAAAGCTGAAGTAGAAAAAAATATTATTAACAACAATGTGGTTAAGTCGAATATATCTAATGTAGGAACTTTTAGTCAAGAAATTGATAAACTTTGGGGCTCGGTGTTGTTGGAGATAAAAAAACGTAATATGTTTGCCTTGAGTTCGTCGCTAAAAGATGTGTACGGTGTTCATCTTGCGGGTAATTGTTTAGTTTTAAAAACAAATGACCAAAGCGTATTAAAATCAGTTGACGAACCTAGTCGTCTTGATGTAATATTAAGTATTGCGTCAACATTTAATAGCAATATTAAAAAAGTTGAAATTCAATATGACGAAACAAACAAAAGTAGTAAAGATGTTGTTGCAGAATTAAAAAGCATCTTTATGGATAAATTAAAAATAAAGGAGTAAATTTATGAGTAATTTTAGAGGTGGAATGGGTGGCTTTGGCGGAATGAATATGCAAAATTTAATGCGCCAAGCACAAAAAATGCAAGAAGATATGGTTAAGGCACAAGAGGAGTTAGAAAGCACAACTGTTGAAGGTGTTAGCGGTGGCGGAATGGTAAAGGTAACAATGTCTTGTGGTGGTGAAGTGAAGGGGGTTAAACTTATGCGTGAAGCGGTTGACCCGGATGATGTGGAAATGTTGGAAGATTTAATCCTTGCAGCAATTAAAGATGCAAATTCAAAAGCAAAAGAAATTAAAGATAGTAAAATGGGTAGCTTTGGAAATCTTGGCGGATTGATGTAAGGTGAGATATGTCTAATATTATTGAATCAATGGAAAGATTGGTCAATGAATTGTCAAAATTGCCTAGTTGTGGAAAAAAAACAGCACAACGTTATGCGTATTATTTAATTAAGGCAGATAATGATGCGGTGGAAGCATTGCAAAATGCAATAACTGAAGCTAAGCAAAAAATACATTATTGTGCTAAGTGTGGCAATTTTACTGACAAAGAATTGTGTGACAACTGTTCCAGGGCTAACGTTGACCCTATTATTTGTGTAGTTAAAGAACCTAAAGATGTTTCGGCGCTTGAAAAAGTGTTACAATTTAATGGTACGTACCACGTACTGCACGGTGTTATTAGTCCGCTGGAAAATAAAGGTCCAAATGATATTAATTTAAAAAGTTTGTTAACACGTGTTGGCGAGGAAAAAATCAAGGAAGTTATTATTGCTACAAATCCTGATGTGGAAGGTGAAGCAACTGCAATGTATATTGCCAATATTTTAAAACCATTAGGTGTTAAGGTTAGTCGTATTGCTCAAGGAGTTGCAATGGGTAGCGAACTGGAGTTCGCTGATGCTATAACTTTGGGTAAAGCAATTGAAAATCGTAGAGAAATGTAAAAACAAGTAGAAAAACGCCTACTTGTTTTTTTATATAAAAAAACCTATTAGTGAAATCTAATAGGTTTAACTTTTTATTTAAGATTTTGAGATTTCATAAAGTTTACAATGTCGCCAATAGTTGAAAGTTTCATAGCATCTTGGTCAGGAATTGTAATTCCGTATTCATCTTCAAGCATCATAAGTAATTCCACGATATCTAAACTATCTGCACCTAAGTCCTCAATTAAACGAGACTTTAATGTAATATCTTCAACTTTTTTGCCTAATTTACTAGCAATCATCTTAATAATTTTATCTTGCATAATTAACTCCTTTTTAATAGAACGTAGTCTACAATTAACTAACAATATTATTTTATAATAAAAAAACTAAAAAGTAAAGCGTTTGATATCAAAAAAAACAATATATAAATTTATGACTGCGTTAAATTTGACAAATAAAAACAAATAACATCAAAACTTATTAATATTATACAAAGTTTTAGTTTTTAAAATTATTACAAATAGTTAGCATTATATTTATGAGAGTTTTAGATAAGAGTGTGGCATTAAACGAGATAGTGCAAACGATATTGCACAAAGCAAAATATCAAAAGGTTATTGTTTGCTTGGACGATAATAGCGATATGTGGCTTGTTAATCAAATAATTGATAGGGTTAATAAAGAAGTGGTGATTATTAAGTACTATTATAACAAACACGATAATCAAAATTTGTTTGATATGATTAACAATGGAGCAAGGGTGGTTGTGTACAATGTTGGTTTGCAAAATTTTTACAAACTTCAAACCGACAACAATTATGTTATAAATATTTTTTTAAATCAGTCAAATTTTATTTTGCCTTATATCGATAATGTTGAAAGTGTGTATGGTGAAAATTTGTTAGTGTGCGAAACGTCTTCAAAAGACTACGCTTCCTTGATGGCTCTGTATAATTTGGCTTTAAATAAAGTTTGGTCGTTATTGCTTCAAGGAGTGGAGGTTGATACTACAATATTTAAACAAATAGATAATTTGTCAAATTGCAAAAACGGATTTTATGAAGGTTTGGTAAATATTGCTAGATATTTAAAAAATACTGACTATAAATTGTGTAAGCAATTAAAAGAAAATGAAATGCCTTATTATTTATATTTGCAGGCGTGCGCCATAATGAAAATGTTAAAAAGTTTAAGCGCTGGAGATGAGAGTTATATTGATTTTTATAAAAACGAATTATCTTCAAACGCTATTGAAAAAGCTCATAATTTATTAATTAAATATAATGTTATTCACGTATTAAAATTATATATTGATAATTTAATTAAAATAAATGATGCAATACTAAACAGATTTAAAATAATAATAAAAAAATATTTTAATTTTAAAAATATTAAATTAAATAAAATAAGTAATATTATGAAAAACAATTCAAAAATGCTAAATATAGACAATTTATTATATATTTCATATATTTTTAATTCAATTTAAAATTATTATTTATATGTTTTGGGCAAATATTTAATCAAGGAGTTGATTATGAAATATTTGCCTATTTTTTTATTTTTATTATTGTGTGGAATGGTATTGGCGATAAATACTAAAGATAAAACTGCTGAGTATGATTATTTGCGTGTGCATATTAGGGCAAACTCTAACGAGCAGGTTGACCAAGTTGTTAAATATTTAATTAAAGATGAGGTTGTGGATTTTATAACACCGTATTTGACTAGTTGTGACACTAAACAAAAAAGTATAGATATGGTAAATATCTTGTTAGATGATATTGAAAATATATGCGATAATATTTTGAAGCAAAATGGGTTTACATATAAATCTCGAGCCAAGGTTGATAGGGAAAAATTTCCAACCCGAAGTTATGAAAATGTTACGCTTGAGGCGGGGATATATGACGCGCTAATTATAGAGTTGGGTTCTGGTTGTGGGGATAATTGGTGGTGTATGATATATCCTCCACTATGTTTTGTGAATAAAAACAACAGCAATGAACAAAATATACAATATCAATCATATTTGATAAAAATTATAGAAAGGTATTTTAAGGGGTAGAGATGAAAAGGTTGAAAATTTGTTTGGCGACACTTATAATTTTGTCATCGGTCTTTTTGGTTGGTGGTAAAATATACAAACAAAGCGTTGCTGTGGAGCCAGTATCGATAGCTATTGAAAGTGTTGAGGCGGCAGTTGCCGATACTAGGGAAGTGCAAACAGTATTAAAAAAATGGGGTTATTATAAGGGCTCTGTAGATGGTATTAATGGACCTTTAACAAAAGAGGCGGTAAAAAGATTTCAACGAAAATATGGTTTAACTGCTGATGGAATTGTTGGTCCGTTGACTGCTTCAAAAATGGGATTAAAGGTAAAGGGAGGTTCATCGGGTTCGTCCTATAATAATAATGACCTATACTTATTGGCAAAATTGGTGCATAGTGAGGCACGTGGTGAAAGTTATACAGGTCAAGTTGCCGTGGCTGCAGTTGTGTTGAATAGGGTAGATGATTCACGTTTTCCTAACACAATTGCGGGAGTGATTTATCAGCCATGGGCGTTTACTGCAATAAATGATGGTCAATTTAATTTGGAGCCAAATCAAACTGCGTATCAAGCAGCAAGAGATGCAATGAATGGCTGGGATCCTACGTATGGTGCGGTGTATTATTATAATCCTAAAACCGCTACAAGTAGTTGGATTAGAAGTACGAAAACTGTAACAGTTATAGGTAGACATGTATTTTCGGTGTAAGGAGGTGAGTTATGGATAGATCTAATAAAATTGAAGAAAAAATAGAAAAAACAACTACTAAACGAGATTTGGGCGAGGAAAATAAGCGTGAAAAGAAAATGTCTACTGCTCAAAAAATGGTTCCAATACTAATAATTTCTTGTGTAGTGCTTGCTATAGCGTTGGGTGCTGTATTAATTGCGTTTTATCAATTAAAAAAGACTGACGAACAAAGTAATAAAACGTTAGAAAGTGTATATTCTAGTTCGTACTATTCGATGGTGGATAGCGTTAATAGTTTGCAGGTTAATGCAGATAAGTTTGAAACTGTTACAACTTCGTTAGCGCAAAGAGATTTGTTAAGAGACATGGAGCAAGATTGTGCTTATATTGTTGCAGGATTAAGCGTTTTGCCTATTGATGCTGAAAATAGTAATTCGGCAATAAAATTTTTTAACCAAATTAGTGGTATGTGTGAGGCGTATATAAAAAAGATTGATAAAGGTGAAAGTTTGTCGACAGAACAATTATTGTTGGTAGATAGGGCGGAATATGCTTTATCTATTATAAAATCCAAATTAAACACTCACAATGATTTGGTGCGTAAGGGAGATTATGAATTTATTAGTGTTAGTGTGTTTGATGATGAGGGAGTAACTCAATTTTCTAATTCAATAGGTGGACTTACTGCGGGAGAGGTTGATTATCCTACAATGATATTTGATGGCCCGTTTTCTGATGCGTTGGAAAATAAAAAGATATTAGGATTATCAACAAATGAAATAACTAAGGAAGAAGCCGAAAGTTATTTAAAGGAAATTGTATACAAAGAGCAAGATATAACAATAAAATATGTAAATGAAACCCAAGGTGATTTTATTACTTATGATTTTGAAATAAAAAAAGATAATATGGAGTTTGTGGCGCAAGTAACCAAGCGTCAAGGTTTGTTGTTGACGTTGTCGGGTTATGCGCCTACTGAGGAACCTAATATTTCTAGCGAAAAGGCGCAAGAGCTGGCTAAAGAATTTGCTAAGCGTGTAGGATTTGGTGACTTGGAGGTTGTTTGGTTAGAGGTTAAAGATAATGTTGCATATATAAACTTGGCTCCAACTCAAGAAGATGTTGTGTTATATCCAGACCTAGTAAAAGTTAAGGTGGATATGTACTCGCAAAACATAATTGGTTTCGAATCAAAAAACTACGCCTTTAATCATGTTGAACGCAATTTTGAAACAGGTATAACTTTGGCTGATGCAGAAAAAGAACTAGGTTTTGATTACGTGGTGTTAAATACTCGCAAAGCGATTATTGCGCTGGAAAACGATATTGAAGTTTCGGTATATGAATTTGCTTGCGATAGAATTGATGGGTTGTATTATTACTACATTGATGCAAATACTGCTGATATTGTTCAAATATTAAAAGTTGTAGAATTTAATGGAACGCCATTGCTTGTTTAGTGAAAAAAATATATAAAAAATAATAAAAAATAGTCAAATAATAAATAAAAAATAAAAATAAGTGAAAAATATTTAATTTTCGCTTATTTTTTTGTAAAAACGACTATTTTCCCAATTTAAAAATATATTATTTTTTAGCATTTTCTTTGTTATTTTAAATAATTTTTAATTTAATGTAATTAGCGGTGT
>JAZUAD010000006.1:0-15117 GCA_045637825.1 Candidatus Onthoplasma sp.
GGGCTTGATGGGCGAATTCCTAATGAATGCACAAGGTGAAGACGTTGTTGCTGGTGTTCGTACTCCAATGCCTATCGCTAAGATGGCTGAAATTATGCCAGAGTGTTATACTCAATTCTTAGATATTTGTAAAACTCTTGAAAATCACTATCGTGATATGCAAGATATGGAATTTACAATCGAAGATAAGAAGTTATATATGCTTCAAACTCGTAACGGTAAGCGTACTGCTGCCGCTGCAATCCGTATCGCTTGCGATTTGATTGATGAGGGTATGATTAGTGAAGAAGAAGCTTTAATGCAAATCGACGCTAAAACTCTTGATATGTTGTTACACCCACAATTTGATGCTGAGGCATTAAAAGTGGCTAACAAGAACAACGTTATCGGTAAAGGTATCGCTGCAAGCCCAGGTGCTGCTGCTGGTACAGTAGTGTTTACAGCTGAAGACGCTGTTGAACATGGTAAGAAAGGTGAAAAGGTAGTTCTAGTTCGTCTTGAAACTAGCCCAGAAGATATTGAAGGTATGAAATACTCACAAGGTATCTTGACAGTTCGTGGTGGTCAAACATCTCACGCTGCCGTAGTTGCTCGTGGTATGGGTACTTGTTGCGTATCTGGTTGTGGCGACATTAAGATGGATGAAGAAAACAAGTGTTTCACTCTTGCTGGTAAGGTTTACCGCGAAGGAGATTGCATTTCTCTTGATGGTTCTACTGGTAACATCTATGATGGTCTAATCAAGACTGTTCCTGCTGACCCTAATAGTGGTTACTTTGGCCGTATTATGAAATTGGCTGATAAGTATCGTACACTTGGTGTTCGTACAAACGCTGATAGCCCAGCAGACGCTAAACGTGCTGTTGAATTAGGCGCTGAAGGTATTGGTCTATGCCGTACAGAACATATGTTCTTTGACCCAGACAGAATCGGTGCATTCCGTGAAATGATTTGTTCAGATTCAGTTGAAGAACGTGAAGCTGCTTTAGCTAAAATCGAACCTATGCAACAAGCTGACTTTGAAGGCTTAATGGAAGCGTTACAAGGTAATCCAGTTACAATCCGTTTCTTGGATCCACCTCTACATGAATTCGTGCCTACCGAAGAAGCTGATATAGCTGCTTTAGCACAAGCTAAGGGCAAAACTGTTGCTCAAATTAAGCAATATATCCAAGACTTACATGAAGCTAACCCAATGATGGGTCACCGTGGTTGCCGTCTTGCTGTTACTTATCCTGAAATTGCTGTAATGCAAACTAAGGCAGTAATCAAGGCAGCGATTAACGTTCAAAAGCGTCATGCTGATTGGAAAGTTGTTCCTGAAATTATGATTCCACTTGTTGGCGAAATTAAGGAATATAGCTTTGTTAAGAAGTTGGTAGTTGCAACTGCTGATGAATTAATCAAAGCAAGTGGTGTTGCATTGAAGTACGAAGTTGGTACAATGATTGAAATTCCTCGTGCATGCTTAACTGCTGACGAAATTGCAAAAGAAGCTGAATTCTTCTGCTTCGGTACTAACGACTTAACTCAAATGACATTCGGCTTTAGCCGTGACGACGCTGGTAAGTTCTTGCCTTCATACTATAGTAGCAAGATTTACGAAAGCGATCCATTTGCTCGTCTTGACACTAATGGTGTTGGTAAACTTATGGATATGGCTGTAAGCTTAGGTAAAGCAAACAACAATAAATTGCACTGCGGTATTTGTGGTGAACACGGTGGTGACCCTTCATCTATTGAATTCTGCCACAAGATTGGTTTGAACTATGTATCATGTTCTCCATTCCGTGTGCCAATTGCTCGTCTTGCTGCTGCTCAAGCTGCTATTAGAGCTAAGAAAAACTAATTATTGCAATATCTTAATAGATTTTGCATAAAATAAACTAGGTCTATAATTACAACTGAGGTTCGCTTAGGTTGTATAAATAGGTAACATCAAACTGCTAAACAGATTTGATATAGATAGAAATATCTAATTTAATACAGGTCAAAATCGTAGTTCGCTTAAATTTTGACAAACAAAAACTCTATGGACTGTACACCATAGAGTTTTTTAGTATGAAAAAACACTCTTATTTTAAGAGTGTTGTTAATCTTCTAATCCTAATAGATAATCAGTTGATACGCCAAAAAATTGAGCAAGACGAACAATATATGATGCCTTTGGCTCATTTACTTCTTGTTCCCAATATATTATTGTGTGCTTATCAACTCCAATTGCTTTTGCAAGGGCAAGCAGAGTTAATTTATTTTCAACTCTTAATTCATTAATTCTTTTACCAATTATCATACTAATATTATGTGAGAAATCTCACCAAATATAATAAAAAGTGAGAAATCTCACCAAAGTGCTTGACAAAAGTGAGAAAACTCACCTATAATAATAGCATTACGTAGGAGGAGAGAATTTTATGGAATTTGATATTAAGGGTAGAATTAAGCGTTATGCACAATTAATTAGAAATTCTGAGATGCTTGAAGTTGATGAGTTGTCGCTGATTGAAACGGAATTAGGGGCTGATGGATATTCAAAATTATACGACATCGTGAATAGTGGAGATAAAATAAATGAGGAAGCATTTAAAGAAATGAAACAGAGTTATTTTAAAGCACAGCAAGATAAAATTATAGAACCGGCAATGTGTAATGATAAATATTTTTTTGAATACTATACTGATGAAGAATTTAAAGATATGATTAGATATCAACTGGACTTAAATGCAATTAATGATACAGTTGATGTAGATTTTACAGTGCTAAATTTATTGCGTGGAGCTAATACTGAAAAATATTTTACTGATAATGGAGTTGAAGTTAGTGTTAAGGGTACACAATTGGAAAATAGACAAAAAGATTTAAAGTCAATGATAGAAAGATACGTAAAACAAGGATATAACCAATATCCTTTAATGCGTAAAATTAATCAGGAATATAATGATCTTGATAAGTTAAGCAAAACAGAAAATAGTGAAGATTTGCAACAAAATAAAATAGTTTGTTTAAAAAGTCAAATGCTAATGGAAAGAATGGAAGCAGTCTCTCCATATAAACCAATATTTAATATGGCTGAAAAGTTGGGCGAATTGATGGAAGAAGAAAAGCAAATGATGAAAGATGAAAATTATGATAATATGGACGAATTACAAGAAAAAATTGATAAGCAAAAGGAATTATTAACTAAACGTATTGAAAGTTCTGGTTTTGATTTAGATGAACTAGCTTCTCTAATCAATAATAAAAAAGAATATCTTAAAGAAAGTGAGCAAGGATTTGATTATAGGTCTCCTAATTATGCAATGTTCCATGGATTGCAAGAGGCAAATAGACGTATTAAAAGTATTAAACTACGCCAAGAAAAACAAAATCAATTATAATCTTTTAAACTCTGGTTTATTCCAGAGTTTTTTAATATATAAGTATCGTAAATTGGAAAAATATTGGAACATTTTGATTTTGGTCTTGTTTTTTGTTATATTTTATGATATAGTTATTATATTAGAGGTGAAATTTATGTTAGCAAAAATCATGAGTTATGGCTTTTGGGGTATTGATGGTTACGAAGTAAAGGTTGAAATTGATATTAATGCGGGGATACCAGGTTATGATGTAGTAGGTCTTGCCGATACTGCGGTAAAAGAGAGTAAGGAACGTGTACGTGCTGCAATCAAAAACAGTGGATTTAACTATCCTATCAACAAGATAATTGTAAACCTAGCACCTGCGCATACTAAAAAGGTGGGTTCGCTTTACGATTTGCCTATAGCAACGGGTATACTTGTATCAAATGCTACAATTAGTCAAGCAAGTGTTAAGGATTATATAATTTTAGGTGAATTATCGTTAGACGGAACGGTAAGCAAGGTAAACGGAATTTTGCCTATGCTTATTTCGGCAAAACAACGTGGGTTTAAAAAGTTTATTATTCCATACGAAAATATGCTAGAAGCATCATTTATTGATGAGGTGGAAGTATATGCTGTACGCAATCTTACTGAAATGGTACGTTTTGTAAGTGGTGAAATACAATTACCTAATATTGAAAGTAAATCTTTCTATGATTTGCAACATGAATTTGAAAATAAATACGATTTTAAGTATGTTAAAGGCCAAGCAAGTGCTAAGCGTGCATTAGAGATTGCGGCTGCAGGTGGACACAATATCCTTATGATAGGACCTCCAGGTGCTGGTAAAACTATGATGGCAAAAGCATTTAGTGGAATTTTGCCAGACCTAACATTTGATGAAGCGTTAGAAGTAACCAAAATTCATAGTGTTGGTGGAGTTCTAGACCCTGACAAGGGTATTATTTCACAACGACCAGTGCGTACACCGCATCATACTACCACTATGATTGCACTTACTGGTGGCGGACACACTGCTAAACCTGGTGAAATTTCGCTTGCGCATAATGGTGTGCTTTTCCTAGACGAAATGCCTGAATATAATCGTCAAACTATGGACGTACTACGTCAACCTATGGAAGATGGTCGTATTACTGTAGCACGTAATGCTATTACCGTTACCTATCCAGCAAACTTTATCCTTGTTGGTAGTATGAACCCTTGTCCATGTGGCTATTATGGTAGCACTACCGTTAAATGTAAATGTCAACCGGGTGCAATACATAAGTATTTAAACAAAATTTCAGGACCTCTTATGGATAGAATAGACTTGCATATCGAGGTCGAAGCAATTACGTATGATGAATTAACTAATCGTGAACTAGAAGAACCATCTAGCGAGATTAAAAAACGTGTAAATAATGCTCGTGCTATCCAACTGGAAAGATATAAGGGTAGTAATATATATTCAAATGCTAAAATGGGCGATAAGGAACTTCAAGAATATTGCCATTTAGATGAAAAATGTGTACAATTAATTGAACGTGCCTTCAAGGTGCTTAACCTAAGTGCACGTGGTTACACACGAATACTTAAGGTGGCACGTACTATTGCTGACCTTGATGGTTGCGTGGATATTGATGAAACTCATATTAGAGAGGCAATTCAATACCGTTCGATGGACAAAAAATTTGATGTGTAGAGGATAAAATGACAACTGAGGAAAGAAATATACTATTTTTAGATAACGCTTATGAACTGCCTTATATAAAAAAGATTAAAATATTAAAAACGTTTGGCAAAGAATTTGATTTATATGAAAATTATAATAAAATTGAGCACCAATTAAGTGAAATTTTAACGCCTTATGAGTTAAAGATATTAAATCGTAGTGCCAAACAAAATTTGGATAAAATTATTGAGGGATATAAGCACGATAATATTAAAATTGTAACTTCTGGAAGTCCTGATTATCCACAACTATTAAACGATTCAATTAATCCTCCGTTATGTTTGTATTGCAAAGGCAATATTAAACTGTTAAACAGTAAATGTATTGCAGTTGTCGGTAGTCGTAAAACCACTGATTATGGGCGTGTGGTTACTGCTCAGTTTTGCAAGGAATTTGTACGTGCTGGTTTAACCGTTGTGTCAGGTATGGCTCTGGGTGTAGATGCGGTTGCACATAACACTACACTTGAAAATGGTGGTGCTACAATAGCAGTACTTGCCGGTGGATTTAATCACATTTATCCAACAGCAAATTTTGGACTATATAATCAAATTGTTCAAAATGGTTTGGTGGTTAGTGAATATCCGCCAAATGCTGAGCCACTTTCATATAATTTTCCAGTACGTAATCGTATAATTGCTGGTTTATCTATTGGTGTATTAGTTACTGAGGCAGGCATTAAAAGCGGAGCAATGTATACTAAGAATTATGCAGTTGATTCAGGCAGAGAGGTTTTTGCAATTCCTGGCAAAATTACTTCACCTGAAAGTGAAGGCACTAATCAAATAATTAAAGAATGTCAAGCCTGTATGGTAACTAGCCCACAGGAGATTTTTGATGTTTTAAATATAAAAATACAAGAAAATACTAAAAATGCCAGTCAGCAACTTGACTTTATTACCACTTCTATATTAAATTATATATTAGCGGAAAAAAAGACTTTCCAAGAAATTGCTGATTTTACCAACCTTCCTACACGTGAATTAAACAACAAACTTATTGATATGCAAATGGAAGGATTGATTATAAAATTGGCAGGAAATTCATATATTTCTGTAAAGTAATGAGGTTATAATGAAATTAGTTTTAATAGAAGGACCTGGTAAAAGGGATAGTATAAAAAAATATTTGGGTGAGGGTTATGAGGTTATTGCCACTAAAGGTCATATACGTGATTTACCACCATCTAAATTTGCGGTAGATATATTACACGGATACAAACCTACTTATGAAGTAATGGCAGACAAGCGTGTTATTGTTAAACAATTAAAGGAAAAGGCAGCTAAAGCAGAAGCTATATATTTGGCAACCGACCCGGACCGTGAAGGAGAGGCCATTGCTTGGCACTTGGCTCATATTTTAGACCTTAAGGATACAGACCTGGTACGTACTGCATTTAATGAAATTTCTCGTCCTGCAATACAAGCCAGCATTGCTAGTCCACGTGCTATTAATATGGACCTAGTTAATGCTCAACAAGCACGTCGTGTACTTGATAGAATAATGGGTTATAAACTTTCACCATTACTATCACGTAAAATTCGCAATAAACTTAGTGCAGGTCGTGTTCAATCAGTTGTGCTTAAGTTGATAGTAGATAGGGAAAAAGCAATTAGAGACTTTGTTAAGGAAGAATACTGGAATGTATCAGCACAATTAGCAAATAAGGCGAATGCTACCTTTAAAAGTGAACTAATACAATATTTGGATAAAAAAATTACAATACCTAATGAAACTGAGTGTAAACGAGTTGAAAGCGAAATTAAAGCAAGCAGTTTTGTAGTAGATAGCGTTAAGCGTACGGTGGTTGATGGCAAAACTCCGCCACCATATATTACCAGTACATTACAACAAGATGCCATTAAAAAATTAAAAATGACGCTTAACACTTATACCAAATCAGCTCAAAGTTTATATGAAGGTGTAGATGTTGAAGGTGAAGGCAAAGTCGCACTTGTAACATATATTCGTACTGATAGTGTGCGTATTTCACCTGAAGCGCAAAAGATGGCTAAAGACTATATTATTAATAATTTTGGTGAACAATATGTTCCTAAAAAGTTTAATGTGTATGGCGGGAAAAAGAATGTTCAAGACGCCCATGAGGCAATCCGTCCTATCTCTCTTAAATATACTCCAGAATATTTAAAAGGCAAAATGGATAATACTTTGCTTAAATTATATACTTTAATTTTCAATCGTTTCTTAGCCAGTCAAATGAGTAATGCAAAATATGATAGTTTGGTGGTTGAAATTAAGGCGGGCGACTACAAGTTTAAGTCAAGTGGTAAAGCGCTTATATTTGATGGTTTTACACGCATATTTAACAATGCCGATGAAGATGAAGAAAAATCAAACGGAATAAATATTCCAAATTTAGTAGAAGGCGAACTTTTATCGTTGAATAAACTAGATAGCGAACAACGTTTTACTAAACCTCCTGTTAGATTTAATGAATCTACCATTATTAAGGAAATGGAAGATAAAGGCATTGGTAGACCAGCAACTTATGCTGCTACAATTATGACTTTATTAACACGAGAGTATGTGGTTAAGGAAACTAAAAACTTAGTTCCAACCGAACTTGGTGAAAAAGTAGTAGAATACCTTGAAAAATACTTTAAAAATCTTATGAATGTTAAATTTACTGCCGAAATGGAAGAACAATTAGATGAAGTAGAATTTAAAGGTAAAAAGTGGGAAGATATTGTAGATGCTTTTTATAAGGACTTTATAGTACATTTAAACGAAGCAGAGCGCACTAGCGAAAGTATGAAAGGCGAGGCAGAACCTAGCGGACATATTTGTAATAAATGTGGAGCAATGATGGTGTATCGTGAAGGTAAGTTTGGTAAGTTTATTGCTTGTAGCAATTATCCTACCTGTAAAAATACTCTTAACCTTAATCAAGATGAAGTGCCAGATGAAATAGGACCATGTCCTACTTGTGGTGGCGAACTTCAAGTTAAACGTAGTAAAAAGGGTGATAAATTTTATGGTTGTGCTAATTGGCCAAAATGCAATTTTGCTCACTGGGATATGCCTTTAAAGGAAAAGTGTAATAAGTGCGGTGAGCAGTTATATAAACATATTTCACCACGCAGTGAAAAAATATATTGTGCTAACAAGGAATGTAAATAATGAAAATTAATATTATAGGTGGCGGATTAGCTGGTAGTGAAGCTGCTTTGTATCTTGCAAATCATGGCTTTAAAGTTGATTTGTATGATATTAAGGGTAAAAGTTTTACACCTGCTCACCACAATCCCAATTATGCTGAAATTGTGTGTAGTAATTCGTTTAAAAGCGAGGACCCAACTAGTGCTAGCGGAATACTTAAATCCGAACTACTCAGTTTAGGCAGTACACTACTTAAAGTTGCATACGACGTTAAGGTGCCATCTGGTGGTGCTTTGGCAGTAGATAGAGAGCAATTTGCTAGCAAGATTACCGAACTTATTAAGTCAAACACTAACATCACACTTCATACCGAAGATGTAGGAGAATTTGAAAGTGACGCTATTACAATAGTTGCAACAGGTCCGCTTAGTACCGATAATATGTGTAAGGCGTTAAGTAATGTTATTGGTAGTGACTTCTTGTATTTCTTTGATGCGGCAGCGCCAATTATTGATGCGGATAGCATTAATACCGATATTGCGTTTATGCAAGGGCGTTATGATAAGGGTGGTGCAGATTATTTGAATTGCCCTATGACTAAAGATGAATATTTAAAGTTTTATAACGAACTTATACATGCTGAAGGTGTAGAACTTAAGGACTTTGAAAACAAAAAAGTATTTGAAAGTTGTATGCCAATAGAAGTTATGGCTCGTAGAGGTGAAGATGCAATCCGTTTTGGCCCACTTAAACCAGTAGGACTTATGGACAAGCGTACCGGCGTTAAACCTTATGCAGTAGTGCAACTTCGTAAGGAAAATGTTGAGGCAAATATGTTTAATATGGTAGGCTTTCAAACTAACCTTACTTTCCCTGAACAAAAGCGTGTGTTTAGACTTATTCCAGGGCTAGAAAATGCTGAATTCTTGCGTTATGGTGTAATGCACCGCAACAATTTTATAAACTTTCCAAAAGTTTGTGATGTATATAGTAGACTAGTTGCAAATAATAACATATTTATTGCAGGTCAACTTAGTGGTGTTGAGGGTTATGTTGAAAGTATTGCTAGTGGACTGTATTGTGCAATCAATGTAGCAAATATGTTAGAAAACAAGCCACTTATTAAACTATCTAACCACACAATAATCGGCGGTTTGTATGAATATTTAATTAATGCAAATACCGAGCATTTTCAACCAATAAATGCGAACCTAGGCATACTTGCACCAATAGAAATGCGTGATAAACAAAAACGAAACGAACTTTACGCCGAAAGGTCAAAAGATGAAATAAAAGCTATAGTGAAATAAATTAATATAAGGAGGAAATTATAATGATAATTGAAAAATTAAAAGAAAGCGATATTCCGGAGCTTAGAAAAATGATACAATTTACTTGTGAAGAGTGTTTTAAATTATATTATCCTCAATCTATTATACAAAAAACAATTAAGGCGCTAGATGAAGAAGGTATAAAAAAACGTGCCAGTTGGACTCATTTTTATGTAATAAAAGATGAGGGTAAAATTATAGGTTGTGGTGCTATTGGACCATATTGGGGTAGTGAAACAGAAAGCTCACTATTTACAATATTTGTAGACCCAGCAATGCAAGGTAAGGGTATAGGTAAGCAAATTATTAAAACCTTAGAGCAAGATGAATATTTTGTGCGTGCAAAACGTATTGAAATACCTGCATCACTATTTGCAATTCCATTTTATTTAAAGATGGGCTATAAGCATAAAAACGGTGAGTTGATATTTGAAGATGACAATATCAAACTTGAAAAATTTAACGATTTGCAAAAATAGGAGAAAAATATGTATTATCATGCTAGTAATGTAAAAGATTTAAAAATGTTAAAGCCACATATATCTAATCATGGTAAATCGTGGGTTTACTTTTCAACCAAACGTGAAAACATATTAGTTTACCTTAGCAATGCTGTTGAAAAACATATTAAGGAAAAATATAATCGACCTTTAAAACAATATGCTAAATGGGCAAGTTATGGTATAACTAGTGATGGCAGAGTGCGTGTTGAAGAATATTATCCAAATGCAACGTTAGAAACATTTAAAGGTGTATCGGGATATATTTATAATGTAAACCAATTAGATAATGTTCAACCTCTTAAAGGTATCAAGGATGTATTTGTAACACAAGACGAAGTTAAAGTTGATGGTTGCGAATATGTTATAGATGCTTATGAAGAACTTTTAAAAGCAGAGCAAGAAGGCAAAATAGTAATAGAGCGATTTGAAGATATTACAGAGCAAAAGCGTGATTGGATTAAAAAAATAATTTCTAATGAGTATGATAATACCGATAATAATGAGTATAAAGAATTCTTACTAGACAAATTTGTTTGGTTAAAGGATAAAATAATGACAAGATAAAAGGATATAGTTATGGATTATAGAGCGACAACAATATTAGCCGTTAAAAAGGACGGCAAAACAGTTATGGTGGCAGATGGTCAAGTAACCCTTGGTCAAAGCATTATTGCTAAAACCACTGCACACAAACTTCGTAGAATTTACAACAACAAGGTTATTGTTGGTTTTGCTGGTGCGGCGGGCTTTGCTGTGCTACTTAGCGAAGAATTTGAAAAGTGTTTAAACAAGTTTTCAGGTAGCTTACTTCGTGCTTCTGTTGAATTTGCTAAAAATGTACGAACAATGCCACGTGGTAGCAACGAAGATGTTAGTATGATGGTGGCGGATAAGGATAATCTACTAGTATTAAGTTCTAATGGTGAAATATTAGAACCTGATAACAATGTTTATTCAATAGGTAGTGGTAGTCCTTATGCTTTGGCTGCTGCAAAGGCACTTCTTCGTAATACCGATATGGACGCACGTCAAGTGGCAGATGAGGCAATGAAGATTGCAAGTGAAACCTGTGTATACACAAATTCAAACTACACATACGAGGAGATTTAATTATGATGACTTGTAAAGAAATTGTTAACAAATTGGACGAATATATTGTAGGGCAATACAAGGCAAAACGAGCAGTGTCTATTGCTCTACGCAACCGCTTTAGACGTAGTCAACTTCCTAAAGAGGTTCGTGATGAAATTATGCCTAAAAATATTATACTTAAAGGACCTACTGGTGTTGGTAAAACTGAAATTGCTCGCCGTCTTGCAAAACTAGTTAATGCGCCATTTGTAAAGGTGGAAGCAACAAAGTATACCGAAGTTGGATACGTTGGTCGTGATGTTGAAAGTATGGTGCGTGATTTGGTTGAAGCAAGTGTACGCATTGTAAAAGATGAACAAGCTGGGAAGGTTCGTGAAAAGGCACTAGTTATTGTAAACAAAAAGATAAAAGACATACTTTATCCATTAAAGAAACAATTAAAACCAGAGGATATGGAAACTGAAACTTTTAAGCAACAATTTGAGGCAAGTTTTGATGGCGGATTGTTTGATAATGATGTGATTGATGTTGAAATACACGAACAACCAAAACCATTTAACATTATGGAAGGTGGAGTTGGTGAAATTAATATTGGTCAAATTATGGGCGGTGTATTTAAAGGTGCACGTAAAACCAAAAAGATGCCAGTTAGTCGTGCTAGAGAATTATTGCTTGATGAAGAGTGTGATAGACTTATTGACCAAGACAACGTAAATAAGGAAGCGATTTATCGTGCCGAACAAGAAGGTATAATCTTTATTGATGAAATTGATAAAATTGCTGCTAAAAAGGCAAATGGTCAAGACGTTTCACGTGAAGGTGTGCAACGTGATATCCTTCCTATTGTTGAAGGTTGTGTGGTTAACACAAAGCACGGAGCAATTCATACTGACCACATATTGTTTATCGCAGCTGGTGCGTTCCATATTGCAAGTGTAAGCGATTTGATTCCAGAACTTCAAGGTCGTTTCCCAATTATTGTAGAACTTGACAGTTTAGATAAAGAGGGTTTTGTAAAAATCTTAAAATTACCTACTGGTCTAATTAGTCAATATGAGCAAATGTTAAAGGTTGACAATATCCAACTTAACTTCACAGATGATGCGATAGAAAAAATTGGCGAACTTGCCGAACTTGAAAATGAAACACGTGAAAATATTGGTGCAAGACGACTTCAAACTATTCTTGAAACACTTTTAGAAGATGTGTCATTTAACGCAAGCCACGAAAATCCATTAGTCGAAGTAGTTGTTGACAAAACTTTTGTTGAAAGTACTTTAAACAGCGAATTTAAAACTCACGACTTTAAAAAGTTTGTATTGTAATATGAATTTGACAAGACAAGAATTATTATTAAACCCTGCTGAAATGCAAAAAATCAAGGACGCAAATATTTTGCTTATAGGTGTTGGTGGAGTAGGTGGTGCAGTTGCGCATATGTTAGTGCGTGCAGGTATTCAAAATTTAACTATTATGGATTTTGACAAGGTAAGCGATAGTAATATCAATCGCCAGTTTGTAGCATATCAATCGACTATCGGTAAATATAAGGTAGATGTGCTATCAACTCAATTAAAGGATATTAACCCTAATATTAATTTAACCGCACTTAACCAAAAGTTTGATAGCACAAATAATATTGATTTAACTGGTTATACTATGATTATAGATTGCATTGATGACATTAAGGCAAAACAATACCTAATATCAAAGTGTGATGAATTAAACCTAAATTTATTGTGTAGTATGGGGGCGGGCAATAGATATGCAGACAATCCTCATTTTGAAGTGGTAGACATATTTAAAACCCAAAATGATGCACTGGCAAAGTTGCTACGTAAATATTGCAAAGAACAAGGTATAAAGCACCTAAAAGTGTGCTATACACCAAGCCTTGCAATCAAATCAAGCCCAGTAGGTAGCATATCGTATTATCCAGTTGCCATGGCAACTACAATTACATGGTATGTAATTAATAGTTTAATAAAGGAGTAAATTATGCAAATTTTAAATAATGAAACTTTTAATAACGAAGTAAATAAATGCGATTTTTGTATCGTAGATTTTTCGGCAAGTTGGTGCGGACCATGTCGTATGCTTAAACCTATACTAGAAGATGTTGAAACACTACTTCCTGATGTAAAATTCTTTAATGTTGACGTTGATGATGCTGAAGATGTGGCAAGGGATTTTCGTATATTCTCAATTCCAACCCTACTAATATTTAAAAACGGTCAAGTTGTAGATACAATGGTAGGTGCTGGTACTCAAGATGATATAATCAACTTTATTAATAAAAATAGATAAACTAAAAATACGGATTTTTAAGTCCGTTTTTTAATTTATAAAATTTTTTTAAAAAGGTGTTGACTTTAATGTATTGTTTGTATATACTAGAAATATAACAAGGAGAAATTATGAAACAATTATTTACACTAACTTCATATCATTATTACTACATCTAGTTGCTATATGTAGGAGTTTTTAGTGTAAATTAATTTAAGTACAAATATTAAAAAATCTGTCATATAGCATTATTATGTGGCAGGTTTTTGTTTTCACAAAGTCTGTCACAAGGTATAACTTATGGCAGATTTTTTGTTTTAAAAGGAAAAATTTTATGAAATGGATTATAAAAACATATGCCCGAAAGGGCGGAGAATAAATAAAAATATGAAAAAATGAAGGCAGCAATGCTGTGTTAAAATATTAAATTAAATTTAAGAGTAAAAATAAGGAGAAATTAATATTATGGAATTTAAAAATAATGCTTTTGAGCAGCTAGAACGTCGTGGTTTCGTGTTTCAAGCTACGCATTTAGAAGAATTAAAACAACAATTACAAAACCCTATAACATTTTACATTGGTATTGATCCAACGGCTGATGATTTGCATATTGGACACTTTTTTGGGCTTCAAATGGCAAGGATACTTCAAGATTGTGGGCATAGATGTATTGTGTTGGTAGGTGGAGCAACTGCCTTAATTGGCGACCCTACAAATAAAAAAGATATGCGTAAAATGCTTACTGCTGAGCAAGTAGAACATAATGCAAGGGAAATAAAAAATCTTCTTGCAAGATTTGTTAAGTTAGATGGAGATAATCCAGCAATTATTGTAGATAATGCGGATTGGTTAAAAGGTGCAACCTACATTAATTTTTTGCGTCAAGTGGGTGTGCATTTTAACGTTAATGAAATGTTAAGAAATGACTTGTACAAAAATCGCCTTCAACAAGGTGGGCTAACTTTTATGGAAATGGGATATATGTTAATGCAGGCATTTGATTTTGTGCATCTTAACAATAATTTTAATTGCGTGTTGCAAATTGGAGGAAGTGACCAATGGGGTAATATTGTAGCGGGAGTAGATTTATCACGTAAAATAAATTTTACTGATGGTAAAGAAAGGCAACTTATGATGGGATTAACTTGTCCACTACTTACCAATGCTGAAGGTGTTAAAATGGGTAAAACTGAAAAAGGAACACTTTGGGTAAGTAGAAATAAAACCTCATCATTTGATTTCTTTCAGCACTTTGTAAATTGCCTTGATGCGGACGTTGAACGTCTACTTAGATTTTTTACAAAGATTGATGTTGATGAAATTAAGAAAATATGTAATACAGATATTGTAAAAGCAAAAAAACTTATGGCTTTTGAAGTAACGAAACTTGTGCATGGCGAAGATGAGGCGATTAAAGCGCAAGCAACCGCCCAAGCACTTTTTGAAAGTAGAGGAGTAGATGAAAATATGCCGACTGAGCATATTGAAAATAGCGGAAATATCAATATACTAGATATGCTAGTAAAGTTGTCAATTATTAGTTCAAAAAGCGAAGCAAGACGATTAATAGGACAAGGAGGAATTGCAATCAATAATCAAAAGAAAACAGATGTTAATGAGATTATCAATTTGAATAACAATAAAGAACTAATAATAAAGAAAGGTAAAAAGACGTTTATAAAAGTTGTAATTAATTAATATTAAAAATG
>JAZUAD010000007.1:0-2636 GCA_045637825.1 Candidatus Onthoplasma sp.
TTGGTAAATATTGTAAGTAGCAATATGAATAAATTTTTATTTCTTCATTAAATTCCATTTCTAATATTTTGTTTAATATTTCTATATATTTATCACGAAATTTTCCCCATTTAAGTTGTAATTGTTTACATTTATCTGCCAAACTTTCTTGATTGTTTTTATTTAAATCATCTATCTTACCTGTAATTTTATGTATAAAAAACCTATCTTCCACCTCGCTTTGTTCTATCCCATAAACTTGTGAAACTATATTTTTATCAATTTTATCATATCCTAAATCTTTATATATAACACCCAAATTTAAAGCAACATCTCTAGCAGGACGTACTTTAACATTATAATCAAATGCAGTAGTTTTCATACAAGATATAATACCATAAATCGCCTTTAAATGCAAACTTTAACATAATATATCCACTATTTTATATATAATTTTTTAATTTTTTTATAAAATATAAAAATTACACAACTATATATAAACACCTTATTTTGTTTAACATATTAAATTTATATATTTGTGTATATTTTATAAAATTTTACCTAAAATAAGATTATCGTAAAGGAGGTTATATGAGCGTAAAGAGCAAAAAAACATTATCTGTAATCACATATTATACTTTGTTTGGTATTGCCATATTAATGGCTGCTATGTCTATTCTATTTGTAGTAAACAGAGCTTTGCCAATGTGGTCAAAAATATTATATGTGTTATGGTCATGCGTTGTTATAGGAACTTTGATTTTTGATATTATATGCACTTCAACTAAACGTATGAAATTTATATCAGGAATTCTTGTTTATGTGTTAAGTATTGTAAGTATCATTGTTACTGCTATCTTATACTTAGTTCGTTCAAGTCTTACTGCAGGTTTAACTGCAACATTTATGCCAGTATATACAGGTGTCGCAACAATTATTTTATCTACAACAATATATATGATTGCAACTTTCATTGTTGGCGAAGCTGTTGCTGAACATAAATCAGCTCTTAAAAGCATAAAAGATAAACAATAATGCTTTAGATTATTAATATATTCTATTGTTATAGATATAAAGCATTAAAAAAATTTGGACTTAAAATCCAAATTTTTTTATATTTATTAAGCTTTTTCAGCTATTATCATAGTTAGATAATAAGTTGTATCTACAACATTTAAAATATTCCAGTCAATTTCCATACTTTCACCATCTATTACAATAAAATCAATCACTCCTGATTTCAATGCAGTAAATTCATAATTATCATAAACTCCTGTTGACTCTAAAACACTTTTAATATTATCCACAAATTCTTTCATTGTCATCGTTCCGCCATCAACCATAATTTCAATATTCGACAACAAATATCTATTATTTTGCTTAAGTTCTTCACTAACGTTTATAGCTATTGTTTTAGGAACACTTATCCAAATATCTTGTAATGCTTCTTCTTTACCGCTTTCAAGACCTAAAGTAAATACATAATTTATAATTTGAGCTTGTTGCGAAATTCCTTCTACTATAATCTCCATATTTTTGGTTACTGAATAAATTTCATACTTATATCCAGTACCGCTAAGTTTTTGCAAAACAACTCCACCGGCCTTTACTATAATATTAGAACCAAACACGTATCCTGCTTTAGGTGTGATTTCAAATCTAAAACTTGAACCAGACTCAACTTCTAAACCTGTAGTATTTAAAGGCGTGATTTCAAATCTATTGTCAAGTGTATAAATCAAATAAGTTTGAACTTGAGGTTGATCGTTTAATTTAACACCCTCAACTGAAATTTCAATATTTCTGTTAATATTTGAAATTGTATATATTCCTTTAGTATTAGCTGTTAAAGTATCGTCATTAGCTTTTACAACTATATCGCTGTTCGAATAATCTGATAATAAGTTAACTTTAAACTTAAACTCACCACCTAAAGTTACATTTGTTGAATATCCACTTTCAATAGCAATGTTGTATCCTGTCCCTTGAGTTGGATAGGTTATTGTATAGTTTATCGAACCTTCTAAAGCAAAAACAGCTCTAATAACAATAGCATCATCCTCTACACGCAAATCAACTTCATCTTTGTATATAAATCTTTCAATTCCATCTTCTATATCGTCAGTATATTCCCATTTTACAAAACGATAACCTTCATCTGCCACCGCTTTTAGTTTAACAATAGCATCTTCCTTATATACAAAATACTTACTACCTTCATCACCAGGATAAACCTTTTGATTGTTGTCTACTTGCACATATCCGCCAGTTTTTGCAAACACATAAACTTTCGCCTTGTCGTCATCTTTATCACAACCCACCAGAATAAATGTTGAGCAAAGAACAATCATAACGCTTAACAATATTAAAGAAAATTTCTTAAATAATTTCATATTTACTCCTTTTGTTATTTTCATTTTACCACAAAATTATCAAACAATCAATAAGTTTATAAAAATTTTCTATAACAATAAAAATATTTCTAAAAATTTATAACAATTATAAAATAAAAAAGAACTACACCTAAGTGCAGTCCTTATCTTGTAGATGGCAACTTCCTATCTTCTCGGGCCGTCTCCAGCCAAATATTGTCGGCGTTTGTGAGCTTAACTTTTGTGTTCGATATGGGTACAAGTGGGTCCTCACAGCTATTATCA
>JAZUAD010000008.1:0-5491 GCA_045637825.1 Candidatus Onthoplasma sp.
TTGCTAAAAATTCGCTTTCTTGCTCAAAATCTGGTTGTTCATTTAACTTTAATTGTGTTCCTTTATCATCACTAATATTAAAGTAGATAAAGCACTCATTATCATTTAGCACAACACGATTAACAAACATATCAATCAATCTTTGTTTTGCATTGTTAAGTGAATAATTCAAATCTTTGAAAGAACACAAATAAGCATAAACAATATTTTCATCAAGTGGTTTAATTGTTAGCATTTCTCTGCTAATGATTTTTTCTTTAAGTTCTTTGTTTGTAATTTCAAGTTCTCTCATTCTATCGTTGGTAGTGTCATTAAATATTCCATTTTCAAGGGCACGCAAAAGATTTGCAAGTTTCTTGTTATTCTCTTGCAATTCCTTATTTAAGTTTTCTAGTATTAAATCTTTCGCTATAAACTTGTTATAACTATTTGTTGTTTCTTTTGCTATTGCTTTTAGGTTTGCACTTTGCAAAAAGTTTTGTGTCGCTTTTAAAACAATATCTTCTATGTATTGTTGTGGGATAGATTTCTTATCACACTTTGCTTTATTTTTCTTCTTTGCAAAGCATTTGTAATAATTGTAGATTGTGCCAAGTTTGCCTTTTCCACTATCTCCCGTCATTAAAGCACCACATTTGCCACAAATAAGCCTTCCACTAAGAAGATAGTTGACTTCTGTTTTATAATGAGCAGAAGTCCTTTTTGATACCTTTAATCTAGCATTTACTTCATCAAATATTTCTTCACTCACTATTGCGGGATAGATATTTGTATAAACAGTGTCATCTGCATAAACAACACCTTTGTAATTTTTATTTCTTAACACTCTTGAAACTGAGTTAATACTCCAATCTTTGCCATATCCATTTTTAATGCCTTTATCTTTTAGCATTACAACAATATCCTTAATTTTTTTGCCAGCCAAATATTCATCAAACATTAGTCTAACAATATTTGCTTGTGTTTCGTTAATTGTTATTTTAAGGTTTTCAACATTATATCCATAAGGAGTTCTACCACCTGTAAATTGTCCTTTAATTCTACTTTCTTTAAGTCCACGCTTAACTTTTTGTGATAGTTCCACCGAATAATACTCAGCAAGCCCAACAAGCACACTATCTAGCAAAATTCCTTCTGGTGCGTCTGATATATTCTCAGTTGCAGATAACAATTTAACGCCATTTTTAACAAGTATTGCTCGGTTTACAGCACTATCGTATCTATTCCTAGAAAATCTATCCAACTTGTAAACAATAACAAAGTTAAAAGACTTGTCTTTGCTGTCATATAGCATTTGTTGAAGTGCTGGTCGCTTATCATTAGTTCCTGTCATTGCTCTGTCGATATATTCTTTAACAATCACAAATCCATTCCTTTCAGCAAATTCTTTACAAACTCGCACTTGTCCTTCAATAGATTGCTCTGTTTGGCTATCACTTGAATATCTTGCATAGATTACAGCTTTGTTCATAAACTTACTCCTTGATATTCCTTTATATTAACATGAATTGAAAGAAAAATCAGCCCCTTTGACAAAATTTTCATAAATTGATTTAATTTTTTAAAAAGCATAGCAATTTTTATAAAATTGTGCTATAATACATTAATAACGGAGGATTAGTATGGATAATGAAGTAGATTTTGATGAGTTAACAAGATTGATTAGGTCTTTTGAGGAGGGTGCTAAATCCCCTGAAAAAAGAGATACAAAATATCAATATAGCTACGTGTCGATGCCAGAAGTGGAATCAAATATAGATGAATATATAATACCAGAACTACAAGAAGCTTGTAAATCATTATGGGAAAGAAATGTCTTTACTTTTATGTGTAGCAATAGGAATGATGGTGGCTCCGCATACATTATTTTAGAATCCTTATCTCCTGAAAATAAAGAGATTTTTGAACAATTAAAACAAGACCACCCTGAATACTTTATTTTTGATAATTATAGACATGCCGATAGAATCCAAATACCCGATGTTACAAAAATGAGTGAAGAAGAAATTTCAACTGCGTTTGTAAAATTGACTAGACACTTTGTTTCTCAAGATGTTCAACCTAGATTTTATTTAACACCTGAAGATTACTTAATTGATTGTGGTTGTTATGATGAAATTCCCAATCCTGAATATAAGGGAGACCCTGGTCCAATGCCAACAACTTCTAGTTTAAAAGAATTAGATGAATATTTTGCTAAGTGCAATATTCCCCAAACAATAAAAGTATTTAATAAAGGTAAGATGACTAAAAGTTTTAAAGAATATGTTATTGAAAACCAGGATGAAAATAGAACAGATTTTACAACAGGTAAGGTCTATGAAAGCCCTTACTTTTTGAAAAAACATTTTGAATTTATAAACTTACAAAGAAATGAAAAGACTCTTTAAATAATTAAATTTAAGACACCCAAACAAAGTTAAAGTTTGGGTGTTTTATTGCTTAAAAAGGCAATTTCGACAAGAAATTACATAAAATTTTGGTGAGCAGGATAAGGAGTGGACTCAAAATGGACAATACTTGTTCTCAAATGCCTAGAATATCTAGCATTTTTGAGATTCGTTTTGAAAAAGCTCAAGAATCTATTTTGTTCCACCCCACTTTTTTAGACCAAGTGTGAAACCCACTTGTCTTTCTTTGTCGAACAACACACATAATTTAAGCAATATGATATAATAAAAAAGACTTCAAAATCGGTGCTAGAAGTCAACGGATTAAAGTCAATATATTGCAAGCATAGATTTCATTTATACAAGATAAACTATGAACAATGTAATTGACAAACAATGTTTTATTGATTGTGAAGATATACCAGAAAACATAGCCACATACAACCTTAATACTAAAGTATTAAGGCAAGGCAAAACAAAATTAAGTCAAAAACAAATAAAGCGAATAGCCGTTATTCTTGCGAATGACTTAAAGAACTTTGCCGAATCAAATGGCAACTTTTCTAACCTTACAGCAAATATAGTTTATTCTCATTTGCAATCCAATCAATAAAACCCACGAGAAGAAGTAAAAAACTTCTTCTCTTTTTTTTATGAAATATATACAATTTTTAGATAAATGTGGTATAATGTTTTAAAATTACTAAGGAGAAAAATATGGCAATACCTTTAGAAGTTTTGGTTAGTTGGTCTAAAACAGGAAAGAGTGACAATTCAAAAATAACTTATGATGCAATTAAAACAGTTATAGAGAACAACCTTGGATATAACTACGATATATTTTTACAAGGTTCATATCATAACACTACTCATGTAAAAGATAATAGCGATATAGATGTTGTTGTGGTAAATAAAAGCTTAACAATAAACAATACTCTATATGGTTTATATGGAGACCTTAATTCTTTACATAATTTTAAACGTGGATTATATTATCATATACAAAATGCAAATAACTTTAATTTTGCTCTCGGAAATAAAACAATAAAGTATTCAGGAAATAGCTATTATGTTCCAGCGGATATAGTTCCTTGTGGATACTACAAAGGAGCTCAATATGGTGCTCCTGTTGGAACAATATTGTATGATACTAATTTAGGGAAGTATTTTATAAATTACCCAAGACAACACTATGATAACGGAACGTTAAAGAGTTCTCTAACTAATGATAATTTCAAAAAGACTGTAAGGATGTTTAAAAACGCAAGAAACTATGCCGTAAAGAAAAATATTCTTTCTAGCGAAGATATAGCTCCATCATATTTTCTTGAGTGTTTAATATACAATGTACCCAATACTGCATTTTTGGGAAATGAAAGCAATATTTTCTTTAATGTATTAAAATGGCTTTGCGATAATAGACAAAATCTTGCAAATTTGAAATGTCAAAATGGCATTCAAAATCTTTTTGGTTATGATGTTTCTAATGTTACATATAACAAATGGAATACATCAGATGCTATTAGTTTCATAGATAATATTACTTATATATGGAATAATTGGGGTTTGGTATGAGATATTCAGTAACAGAAGATAAAAGAAACACCATAGAATGTATTTTGTATTTAATATCATGTATTTTATGTGTTGCATTAGAAGCTTTCTTGCTAAGTAAAATATCATTTAAAAATCCTACATTAAATACCCTTTGGCTTTTATTACAGTGTGCAGTAACTATAAGTCCTGTTTTTATAGTCTGGTTAATCAAGAAAGTGTTGTGTAATTTATTGCTTAAAATTTGCAATATCAAAAATTTGTCTGGTACATATAATGTTGAAATTCAAAGCAATTATAAAAAAGGAACAACTTCTCATGCAAAATTAGAAATAGTTCAAACCTTTGATAAAATACAAATATGTTTTATTGCAGACAATAGCAAATCTTGTGCTATTAACGCAAAAATTGAAAATACTAATATACACCCTGAGTTATGTTACTCTTATAAAAATGAAGGTAATGGAGTTGATAAAAACAATAAAACGCATATTGGAACAGCAGTCTTAACTTTTATGGAAGATAAAATTGATGGTTTCTATTATAATAACGGCAAAGACAGGTCAACTTATGGAACAATTAAATCTTTAGAATAATTCTAATCCACCTAGCCCCAATATAGATTTTGGTTTTAGGATTGGATAGCGGTCTTCCCGCCAGACAATTGTCGTTTGAACGAAAAGTCAAACGGCAATTTTTTTATGTCATTTTCACTCAATTCTACATCTTGCTTATAAATTGTTGTGCCACCATCATTTGGGTCGTCGTCAGGGTCATTTTCAGGTCTATTGTATATTTCAGTTGCAGGATTTAGACTTGTATTATAAACAATTGTAATTCGGTCATCAAATAGGTTAACTCTTGAAATAAAGTTATTAAAGAAATCATTTCTATCTCTTTTGCTTTCAAATCGCTGTTTAGCATAAATTTTTAAAAACTCAATAATTTTAGACTTTTCAAGTGGTTTAAGTTGATGACTTTCTTCATAGGCAATTTTATCTTCAAGTTCTGCTTGTTCTTGTTCAAGTTTAAGTAATCTTTCTTGTGTTGACCTTGTATAAATTCCATTTTCAATAGCATCAAGCATAGAGTTTATTGCTCGTGTTTTTTCTTTTAATTCTTCTTGTAGTTTGATTAAAACATAGTTATTAGCAAGTTCACTATTAAACTTATCTACAACCACGGTTGCTATACTTTCAATAGTTTTAGGTTGTAAAACATATTCTTTTGTCTTTTCAAAAACAAAGTTTTCAATCTCATCTTTTTTAACATTATGTTTTCCACAATTATTTGCTCTTTTCTTTTTACCGAAACATTTGTAATATCTATGAACAATACCTGTTGAACTTGTTCCTGTTTCAGCAGTCATTAAATGACCACATTCACCACAATAAAGTTTGCCACTTAAAATATAAATATCTTCATCATCTATTTCTTTTCTTTGCCTATGCTTGTGTGAATCCATAATATCATTACATTGTTTAAATATCTTTTCATCAACAATTGGTGGGAACACATTATCATACTCAACTTCATTAATAATGCAC
>JAZUAD010000009.1:0-3460 GCA_045637825.1 Candidatus Onthoplasma sp.
AAATATTTTTTATTTTTTTACAAATAACAATATTTTGAAAAATTTTACCTTATTCGACAATATTTTAACATATAATGTTAAACAAGTCAATAGAAAAGTAAAAAATCGATTTCATCCTTTTCGCATTATTAAAAAGCTAAACCTTTAAACACTCAATAAACACACCACTATATCAAGCACAAAAAAAACTCAATCTTTTAGATTGAGCATTTTTATTATTTTAAAAACATCTTGATTAAAAATTGTTTAACTTTGTTAAAAGGTTGATATCTCATAGGCACATCTAGCCACGTTGCTTTATTTACAATACTTTTATAATGCGTAAAAGTATCAAAGCCAGTTTTTCCGTGATACGCACCAATACCACTTTGCTTAAGACCTCCAAAACCAAGATTAGAACTAGCCAAATGTATTACAGTATCATTTACACACCCGCCACCAAACTCACATTCGCTTAGCACTTTATCTTGAACCTGTTTGTTACTTGCAAAAATATATAATGCCAATGGTTTTGGCAATGAATTTACTTTAGATATTACCTCTTCAATATCTTCAAATGTAACTATTGGCAACACTGGTCCAAATATTTCTTCTTGCATAATAGCATCTTCAAAAGTAGCATTTACTATCGTTGGCTCTATTTTCAATTTATCTCTATCAGTTTTACCGCCAAACACAACCTCATCACAATTAATCAAATCAACTACAGTATCAAATCTTCGTTGATTTATCATCTTAGGATAATTATCATTATTTATAGGGTCAACACTATATTGAAGTATTATTTGACGTTCAATTTCCTTAATCAATTCATCTTTAATATCTTTATGGCAATAAATATAATCTGGCGCCACACAAGTTTGTCCACAATTTAAAAACTTACCCCACACAATTCGCTTTGCAGTCAATTTAACATTTGCGTCTTTATGCACAATACAAGGACTTTTTCCTCCAAGTTCTAGCGTAACTGGTGTAAAATGTTCACACGCTTTTTGCATAACCATTTTACCCACCCTAGTGCTCCCAGTAAAGAAAATATAATCAAATTCTTGGTCTAACAAATAATCGCAGTCTTCCCTACTACCAACCACAACATCTACGTGTCCTCGTTCAAAGGTGGTTTCAATTAATTTAGCCATAACGCTAGTTACATTAGGAGAACTTTGACTAGACTTGAGTATTACAGAATTTCCAGCAGACACAGCATCAACAATAGGGTCCATACTTAGTAAAAACGGATAGTTCCAAGGGCTAATCACTAACACACAACCATAGGCAGAAGGCAACTTATAACTCTTTGATGGGAAATGCGTAATAGGTGTACGAACACGTTCTGGTTTTGAATAATGCTTGCAATGCTTTATCATATAGCTAATTTCACTTAAAACCATACCAATCTCACTCATATAACTTTCCATTTCGCTTTTATTCAAATCTACCTTTAACGCTTCACTAATCTCAGGCATCATCAGTTTTATGTTGCGATACAACTTCTTTAAACTTTCCACCCTATTTTTATAGTTTCGCATTTTTCCATTTTTAAAATATTCTCGTTGAGTAGAAATAATATTATCCATTTGTTGTTTATCCATTTTTCACCTCATAATAAATTTGTTCCAATTGCTTAGTCGTAAACAACACCGGCACTGGATATAGTGGATTTGCTTCGTGCTCAGCAGTCTTAGCCAACCCTTGAATATCCTCATCAATAATACCTTCAATAGAGGTTGGAATATTCATCAACTTATTTAACTCCTCTATTTTTTCAATAAATATTTTAGCCCCTTTTTCTTTAGAGGTTGCACTATCAAACAATCTAGCATAAACTCCCATTTGCCATAGTTTTTTGTATATTGTTTTACCATATTTTTTTAACACATATGGCAAAATAACTGCATTAGCAAGCCCATGCGCCACGTTATATTTTCCACCCAGAGAGTGCGCTATTGCGTGAACATATCCTACATACGACTTGGTAAACGCCACGCCCGCATTATATGAAGCCAACAACATATTCTCACGTGCCTTCACGTTCGACGGATTATTATAAACCTCTAATATATTTTCAAAAATTGTTTTAACCGCATATAAAGCACACTCCCTAGTTTTCTTAGTTGTACTATTTCCTATATACGCCTCAATAGCATGCGTCAGGGCGTCCATTCCAGTAGTTGCTGTAATATGCGAAGGCAAGCCAATCGTCAATTCCGCCTTAAGCATTGCATATTTAGGAATAAGCGGAAAGTCATTAATTGCATATTTATGTCTTGTTTGACTATCAGTTATAACTGATGCAAGGGTAGTTTCGCTACCCGTTCCCGCAGTTGTAGGCACAGCAATTAAAAGAGGTAACCTTTTTCTTACCTTTAATATTCCTTTCATTTGCGACAAAGTTTTGTTAGGTCTAGCAACCCTTACACCAGTCGCCTTAGCACAATCCATTGCCGACCCTCCACCAAAAGCAATAATTGCCTTACAATTATTTTTATAATACAAATTTAAAGCATTTTCCACATTCTGAGTTGTAGGATTTGGAACTGTTTCATCAAACACCGCCAACTCGAATCCTCTATCTTTCAACTCTTCTTCTAGTGTCTTCGTTAATCCTAAACCCCTTATTCCTTTATCAGTAACCAACAAAACACTATCAACATTTTTCGTTTTTAATATATTGATTATATCTTTATCACTTTTTAATATTTCTGGTTGTCTGTATGGCAAGATAGGTAATGCCAACTTAAACACAGTTTGAAATCCTCTACAATACATTTTTTTAAATAAATTCATATAATCTCCTCTTCATTAAAATTTGTTAAGCAAATTAAGGACTAAACCTTATTTTAGTCCTTATAATTATCACATATCTTTTGTAAATTATTGGAAATGTTAGTCAAGTTATTATAAAACTTTTTACGCTCCTCTAGCGACATATCAGCACTTGCAACATTTACAATAGCATCCACTTTTTTAGAAATTTTTTCAGCCACACTCTTTCCTTTCGCCGTCAAATACAGTGGACTTTTATAACGCTTTTCAGTTTTTGATTCACTTTCAATATATCCATTAGTTTCTAAAAAATCAATTGACCTTGAAATAGCCGCCTTGTCCTCATCACTCACTTCACATAATTCCTTAGAAGTCATACCATCACTTTGATACAAATAATACAAGCACGACACATGTGGACTTTTTAAATTAAATTCTGCCATTTCCTCAGATTTGATTTTTGCAATACATCTACGAATTTTTGTAATCAGCATTGTAAAAATCTCATATCTTTGTTCCATAACTTTTCTCCCAAATTTTCAACAAATCAATATCTCTTGTTGATTTGTCAACAAGTTAATTTTAACATATTATCAATATTACTGTCAATTAAAAATTATATTTAATAAAAATTAATTTTAAAAAATATAATTATTCTTATTATTTTATTGCTGCACACTTAATTAATCACCTA
>JAZUAD010000010.1:0-16503 GCA_045637825.1 Candidatus Onthoplasma sp.
ATATATATTTTTAATAAAATAACCAAAACTAACATAATAAAATAAACGTATTAATAAATGTAAAAATATTAATATGTTTTTATTTTTATGATTTATTAAAATAATGTTTTGTAAAATATTTAAAATAAAAAATAAATTAAAAACATTTTACAAAATTAAAGAATATATGTATAATATAATTAAGGAGGGAAATTTTATGGCTCAAAAAACTACAACTACCACAACAACTAGACGTTCAGGTTGGGGGTTGAATAAATTTTCATTTTATACAATGGCTACAGCAGCAATCTTGTATTTAGTGGCAGCAATTTTGTCATTAATTAACGCTAGCAAACTTGCTACAGCTATTGGGGTATTGCAAGGATTTGCAACAGCTATTATGGTTTGTATTGTGGCTGTGCTTGCTTGGAAATATGCAAGACATAAACCAACTTCTTGGAAGGTTTTATATTTTGTATTCCTAGGTCTAGTTATTTTGGGAATTATTATCCCATTGCTTGCGGCATAATAAAACGAAAAATCTCACATTTTAGGTGTGAGATTTTTTTATATTAAAACTTATGTATTTTGTTGATTTTTTTATTTTTTAATGTTACAATCAATGTAAAGGAGATTGTATGTCGGTAAAGAAGTATATTAAATTTGATAGCGATAAGGGCTTTCTTGATAATAAGGACGATATAAATTATTTTTCAACTAATCAAATGCGCAAAGTTGCTTTTGGTAAAATGCTTGGTGATTTTGATGAAAACGGACTATATGTAATAAATGAAAAAATTGTACAAGAATTAATAAAAATGCCAAAGGTGATTGTTGAAATAATAGATGGAACTGACTTGATTAGAAGTAAAGTTAAGGCAGATGCCTTTTTCCACTTTATTTTAACGGTTGAGGATAACAAGGTTAGTTTTAAACTTCTTGAAAAGATACATTATCAATCTAATCGTGATTTTAATAGCGGGATATACAATAATATTAATGAATATGTGTTAGATGAAGTTATTGTTACCGACAAAGATTTTAACCGCAACGCTTTATATGAAAAATACAATATTTCAGTTGATAATGATGGTGAAGTGTTGTCAATATTTGATATGGACGAATTAAGTCTTGCCTTGTATTACAATTTGGTTGAAAAATTAAAGATTAATTACTTGGTTCAAAACGGATTGATTTTAAAGGAAAAAGAATTAGAGAGTATTGAGGCAGATTATTTTGAATCGGTGCTATCTGCCTTGGAGGAGTTTAAGGAATTTGGCGACAAGATTACAGCTGGAGTTAAAAAGGAGTTGGCTGAAAAGCATACTTTTGTAATAGTTTCAAAACCATTCTTCCAACATACTGTAAATGAAATTTTGGACGAATATATTGATAGATTTATTCAAGAATTGACAGTGGAACAACGAGAACAATTTGTAGAAAAACTTAGGGAAATTAAGGCACAATATTATGAAAAATTTAAAACTTTGATACCTATTAAAATAGACCAGCAGGCAGGTGTGAGGTTTGATACTAATCAAATAATAAAAGAGGGTATTATTGGTGAGTTGGCTCAAGAAATTGAAACCAAGGGTTATACAAAATCTGATGTAAGAAAAATAATTATAAATGATGGCGAATTACAACTTTCTATTGCAAAAATCAAGGAAATGATACAACAAAATGAAGAGGTTTGCAAAAGGGATAACGCTAAAGCTAATGATATAACTAAAGGAAGAACAAAAACCACTGCCTTCTATCAAGAATTGGAAAAAGAAAATAAAGTAGATTTGTTAAAACCAGACACAACTTTGATAAAGGCAAAGATTGAAAACGTACAAACGGCTAATGCCTCTTCTGTTAAAACACCGCTTAAAGAAAATGCTAAAGTAGACAATAAGACAGCCGGTCAAGGAAATGGTAAAGTTAGTGGTGTTAAAGTTGCCACAAATAAAAAAGCAGAAAACGTCAAAAAGGGTGATTCTGCTCCAAGAAGTGGAAGCGCCCCAAGAGCAAATTCTGCTGTGGGTGGTCAATCTACTAAAGCGAATAACACAACTAAACCTAAAGCTACTAGCGAACATAGAATTTTTGGTTTTGCAACCTCAATAGGTAAAGAAGTTAAAGAGGAATCGGATAATTTGCTAGATGAATTGGCGGGAAATGATAAGGGTTTACTTTCTCAAGCTAAATCTAAAAATAAAGAAGTGATTCACAGCTCTGAAGATGACGTGTTGGAAAAATAAAAAAACTTGCTTGAAAGCAAGTTTTTTTTGTTAATAATTAAATGTTGAGTTATTGGTTTTATTATAATCCCTTACGATAGAGGCTGACAATGAGCCAAGGACTGTTCCAAATATTGTTTGAATTCTTCCATCTGGCGACAAATTAGTTATCATGTCAGGGTTTGTGTCGTAATAATATTTGAAAGACTTTTTTAAATCATTATTTAATTGTTTAAAATCAATTACTTTGTAGTTTCCTAAAGAATCTGGTTTAGTTAAGTTTCTGATTGCGTTGGGCTGGAATTTGATTTTATTCCATAACATATTACGAGCATTTATGTAGTAACCTGAGTATTCATTACGAACGTATGGTTTTTTGGAGGTGGTAAACTCGCCTTCAAAATCGTAAGTGTAATATTCGACGCCAAATGCAGGGGTTAGGATATATTTTCCATATTCATCAGTTACAGATTTTGCTAAAGCATCTTTAAATACAAAATCAGAAACATAACAAATTGTTCTAATTAAACGTTCCTTATTATTGGGGTCTAAGGATACAGAAGGTAAATCCATATTAGCTTCGTCAATTTCTTTAAGTTTAAGATTGTATATTCTTTCGGCTGCTTCATTATTGGAGCCTGCCATTGAATCAATGCTGGATTTTAGCGCTTCTAAATAATAATTGTAAGGCGTTTTGCTTTGGTCAATATACATAGTACTCTCCTAATATTAAAATTTACCTTATTATACCACGACAAAATTATTTTGTAAATACAAATTTTAAAATTTGTTAAAATTTATACAAAGAAAAGGTGCGTGTGGTGGGTTGCTAGATAGGTGGGTGCAACCTATTATATATTATATTAAATATACGCACATTAAAGTTTATGAAAAATATTTAAAAAAGTTTTAAAAAAGGGTTGACAAAGTGTTTGGTATATGTTAAAATACATTTGCTATTAATGTGGGCTGATATGCAAGGTTGCATACATTAGCAAGCAATTGTATGGTAATTTGCATTGACCATAAGTACTTATTGTACGGCCTGCCAAAGCATTTTATTTTTGGAAAATAGCACTTTACACACGGATACGTGTAAACACGCTAAACTATATAGTTTAAAGTGTTAGCAATTTGTGGATAAAGTAAATGGCTAAAAGTTGGACTAGGAGGAGAAATAAATGTCAACTAAAAAAATAAGAATTAAATTAAAGTCTTATGACCACAGTTTGTTGGACCAAGTAGTAGCTAACATTGTCGATATGGCTACAAAGTCTGGATGTAAGATTTCTGGACCTATTCCACTTCCTACTGATAGAGAAGTGGTAACAATTATTCGTGCTACGCACAAATATAAAGATTCTAGAGAACAATTTGAATCTAGAACACACAAAAGAATGATTGATGTATATGCACCAAATGCTAAGGCGATTGACACTTTGTCAAAAATTAATATGCCAGCAGGTGTAGGCATTGACGTAGAATTATAGGAGGCCGTTGTGAAAAAAGCGATTTTAGGTAAGAAACTTGGGATGAGCCAAGTATTTGCTCAAGATGGTTCAGTTGTTCCTGTAACTATTATTGAAGCAGGTCCTTGTTATGTTACTCAAGTTAAAAACAAAGAAACCGATGGTTATGAAGCCGTACAAATGGCTTTCGGTGAAATTAAAGCTAAAAATGTTAATAAGTGCCAAACTGGTGCTTACAAGAAAGCAGGTGTTGAACCAAAACGTACAATGAAAGAATTCAAGTTGGACAACAGCACTGAATATGCTTTAGGTCAAGAAATTAAATGTGATGTATTTGCTGAAGGCGACAAAGTAGACGTTTCAGGCGTAAGTAAAGGTCACGGATTTAGTGGCGTAATCAAACGTTGGAACGCTCACCGTCTAAGAATGACTCACGGTACTGGACCTGTTCACAGAGAAGTTGGTTCAATGGGTGCAAACTCAACCCCAAGCAGAGTATTTAAAAATAAAAAGATGCCTGGACAATATGGTCACGAAAACGTTACAGTTCAAAACTTGAGCGTAGTTCGTGTAGATGCTGAAAGAAACTTGTTATTTGTTAAGGGAGCAGTTCCTGGACCAAATAATAGCATAGTTGAAGTTAAAGCATCTGTTAAGGCGTAAGAAGGGAGAAAACTATGGCAAAACTTACAATATATAATATGAAGAAAGAGGCCGTTGGCGACATTGAATTAAATGATAGCGTATTTGGCGCAAGCTACAACGAATCATTAATTCACCAAGTAGTTGTTGCAATGCACAACAATGCTCGTCAAGGTACAAAGTCTACATTGACAAGAAGTGAAGTTAGAGGACATGCTAAAAAACCTTGGAGACAAAAAGGAACTGGTCGTGCTAGACATGGTTCAAGTAAAGGTCCACAATGGGTTGGTGGTGGCGTAGTGTTCGCTCCAAAGCCTCGTGACTTCAGTCAAAAGATTAATAAGAAGATGAGAGATGCAGCTTTTGCTAGCGCTTTCAGTCAAAAAATTGCTCAAAACGAAGTTACAATCCTTGATAAGATTGAACTAGTTGAAAAGAAAACTAAAGAAGTTGCTACAATGTTAGATACATTTGGCTTAAACAAACGTGTTATCATTGTTACAGCTGAAAATGACCCAACAGTTTTAAGATGTGCTAACAACATTGAAAAGGTGTCAGTTGCTGAAGTTAACCTATTAAATGTTTGTGACCTTGTTGAAAATAAGGACATTGTTATAACTGTTGATGCAATTAAGAAAATAGAGGAGGCGTATGTATAATATGACAGCACACGATATCATTTTAAAACCTGTGTTGACTGAAAAATCTTATGCTGGTATCCCTAACAAAGTTTATACTTTTATAGTGGCTAAAGATGCAAACAAAATTCAAATTCGCAACGCTGTTGAAGAATTGTTTGAAGTTAAGGTTGCAAAAGTTAATACATTAAATTGTAAAGGCAAAATCAGAACAAGAAATACAAAGAGTGGAGTGACTGAAGGTAGCACTGGTGATTACAAGAAAGCTATTGTTTACTTAACAGATGACTCTAAGAGTATTGCGTTCTTTGATAGTTTGTCATAATTAAAGGAGAACAAAAATGGCTATAAATAAGAGAAAATCCATAACTAATGGTTCAAGAGGTTATTCTTCTGCATCTTTTGAAGAACTAACAAAGGGTGCTGAGGCTCCTAAGAGCTTGCTTGCAACAAAAAGCAAGACTGGCGGAAGAAGTCATGGTAAAATTTCTGTAAGACATATTGGTGGCGGAAATCGTCAAAAGTACAGAATTATTGACTGGAAGAGAAATAAAGATGGAATCGTAGCTACTGTTG
This sequence comes from Candidatus Onthoplasma sp., assembly GCA_045637825.1. Taxonomy (GTDB): domain Bacteria; phylum Bacillota; class Clostridia; order Christensenellales; family UBA1242; genus Onthoplasma. Next base: position 5,530 of record JAZUAD010000010.1, read on the forward strand.
ACAGTATTCAATACGATCCAAACAGAACAGCTTATATTGCATTAGTAGTATATGCTGATGGTGAAAAGAGATTTATTCTTGCTCCAGAAGGTTTAAAAGTTGGAGATAAGATTATGTCTGGTGCTAATGCTGAAATTTCAGTAGGTAATGCATTGCCTTTAAGTGAAATTCCGCTTGGTGCTAGAATTCATAATATTGAAATGACACCAGGAAAGGGTGGACAAATTGTTCGTAGTGCTGGTATGTCAGCACAATTGATGGCTAAGGAAGGTGCTTATGTTACTCTTCGTTTACCATCAGGTGAAATGAGAAAAGTTTTGGCTAGATGTAGAGCAACAATCGGTGAAGTTGGTAACGGCGAACACGAGATTATTTCTCTAGGTAAAGCTGGACGTAAGCGTCACATGGGCGTTAGACCTTCAGTTCGTGGTTCTGTTATGAACCCAGTAGATCACCCACACGGTGGTGGTGAAGGTAAGTCACCAGTTGGTCACGCAGGTCCACTTACTCCTTGGGGTAAACCAGCTCTTGGTTACAAGACTAGAAAACATAAAAAAGCTTCTGACAAACTTATTGTCAAGAGAGCTAAATCTAAGTAGGAGTTTGAGATATGAGTAGATCATTAAAGAAAGAACCTTTTGTTGATGCAAAGCTAATGGCTCGCATCAATGAAATGAATAAAAATAATGAAAAGAAAGTTGTAAGAACTTGGTCGCGTGCTAGCACAATTTATCCTGAATTTGTAGGTCACACAATCGCAGTTCACAATGGTAGAAAACATATTCCAGTATATTGTACTGTAGATATGATTGGACACAAGTTAGGTGAATTTGCTCCTACAAGAACATTCAAGGGCTTTAAGGCAGATAGTAACGCATCTAAGGGCGGAAAGAGATAAGGAGTAAACTATGGCAACAAGAATTAAAGAAAAAACAGCAAAAATTAGAGAAACTGCTGATAACAGACCAAAAGCGTCTGTAAAATACGTTCGTATTAGCCCTAGCAAAGTTGGTATTGTATTAGATACTGTTCGTGGTAAGTCTTATGACGATGCTGTTGGTATTTTAATGGCTATACCTAACAAGTCTGCAGAAGTAGTTTTAAAACTTATCAAATCTGCTGCAGCAAATGCTGAAAATAATAAGGGTATGAATAAGCACGATTTATACGTAGCTGAAATTATCGTAACTCAAGGACCAACCTTGAAGCGTAGTATGGCTCGTGGTAAGGGTAGTGCTAATAGAATTTTAAAAAGAACTAGTCACATAAATGTTGTACTAGACATAAAGGAGTAGACTATGGGACAAAAAGTTAATCCTAATGGAATGAGAATAGGTATCAATAAACCATGGAATTCTTTCTGGATTGCAGATAAGAAAGATATGGCTAAATTTATTAAAGAAGATGACACTATTCGTAAGTACATTCTTAAGAATTATAAGAGTGCTGGAATTTCTAGCGTTAAGATTGAAAGAGCTGGAGACAGCGCTACTATTACAATCGAAACTGGTAAACCAGGTGTTCTTATTGGACAAAAAGGTGCTGGCGTTGAGGCATTGAGAAAGTCTCTTGAAAAAATGTCTAGTGCTAAGCGTGTAAACGTAAATATTAAAGAAGTTAAAAATGTTGACCTTGATGCTAAATTAGTGGCTGAAAGCATTGCATTACAACTTGAAAAACGTGCTCAATTTAGACGTGTTATGAAAGCTGCTATGCAAAGAACAATGCGTGCTGGTGCTGTTGGTATCAAAACTATGGTAAGCGGACGTCTTGATGGTGCTGAAATCGCTCGTAGCGAACACTATCACGAAGGTTCAATTCCTCTACAAACTTTAAGAGCAGATATTGATTATGCTCACGTTGAAGCAAACACTACTTTTGGTGTTATCGGTGTTAAAGTTTGGATTTACAAGGGTGATATCATAGGAAAAGTATCTATGGCTAACAAGAAAGGAGAAAACTAATATGTTAATGCCTAAGAGAGTAAAAAGAAGAAAACAATTTAGAGGTCGTATGAGGGGTAGAGCTCACAGAGGTAACTTTGTAGCTTACGGTGATTAGGGTCTTATGGCTACAGAACCAGGCTGGATTACAGGTAACCAAATCGAAGCAGCCCGTGTAGCAATGAACAGATATATGAGACGTGGTGGTAAAGTTTGGATTAAGATTTTCCCAGACAAGTCAGTGTCTAAGAAACCAGCTGATACTCGTATGGGTAGCGGTAAAGGTGCTCCTGACCACTATGTTGCAGTAGTAAAACCTGATAGAGTTTTATTTGAAATTTCTGGACCAAGTGAAGAAGTTTGTATGGAAGCTTTAAGACTTGCTTCTCACAAATTATCTGTTAAAACTAAGGTTGTAAGAAAAGAAACACTAGTTGAAGGCGGTGAAAGTGATGAAAAATAATTATAAAGAAATGACTTTAGATGAGTTAAAACTTAAAGAAAGTGAATTAAAGCAAGAATTGTTTAACCTTACTTTCCAAAATAGTGTTGGACAATTGAAGGATACTTCATCTATAAAGACTGTTAGAAGAGATATAGCTAGAGTAAAAACTATAATCCACGAAAAAACAGTTGGTGCAAAGGAGTAATATATGGAAAATGAAAAGAAGATAAGCCAAAAATCAGTTGTTGGTACCGTATTTAGCAATAAGATGGAAAAAACAGTTGTAGTATTGGTATCAATGAAGAAAAAGCATCCAATTTATGGCAAATATATCACTTATACTAAAAAATATAAAGCACACGATGAAAAGAACGAATGTAATGTTGGAGACACTGTACGAATTGTAGAAACTCGTCCATTAAGCAAAGACAAATACTTCCGTGTTCAAGAAATCGTTGAGCGTGCTAAGTAGGAGGTAATATATGGTACATGAAGAAAGTAGATTAGTAGTTGCTGACAACACTGGTGCTAAAGAAATTAAGTGCATTAGATGTTTAGGTGGCTCTCATAGAAAAACTGCTGGCATTGGCGATATAATTGTTGCTTCAGTTCAAAAGGCTGATCCAAATGGTAAGGTTAAGAAAGGTGACGTTGTTACAGCTGTTATAGTTAGAACAAAATATCCTATTCAACGTGCTGATGGAACATCAATTAGATTTGACCAAAACGCTGCTGTTATTATTGATAAGGCAAAAGCGCCTAAGGGTACAAGAATATTTGGACCTATCGCAAGAGAACTTCGTGCAGGTGGATTTAATACAATTATTTCACTAGCACCAGAAGTTTTATAAAGGAGACGTTATGAGTAAATTACACGTTAAGAAAGGTGATAAAGTTCTAGTTATTGCTGGAAAAGATAAAGGAAAAATGGGAGAAATTTTGGCTACAAATAGCGCTAAAAGTTTTGTAACAGTTAGTGGTGTTAATATCCAAACTCATCACAATAAACCAAAATCAAGAGAAGATAAGGGCGGAATTGTAAAGGCAGAAGGTCCTATACATTCATCTAATGTTCAATTAGTATGCCCAACTTGTGGCAAGCCAACTAGAATTGCACATAAAATAGTTGATGGCAAGTCAGTTCGTGTTTGTAAGAACAGTGGCTGTGATGCTGTTATTGATAAAGTAGCTAGCGCTAAGAAAGCTAGTAAGAAAACTGCTGATAAAACCAGCAAGGCTAATTAAGGAGTAGACGTATGGAAAAACAAATTAATAGACGACATACACAATATAACGAAGTTGTAAAACCTGCTTTGAAAGAAAAGTTTGGTTATGCTAACGTTATGCAAATTCCTCGTCTTGATAAGATTGTGTTAAGTTTGCGTTTAGGCAAAGAAAAAGACAATTCTAAGAGTTTTAATACTGCAGTAGACGAATTAAGTGCAATTGCTGGACAAAAGGCAATAGTTACTTATGCTAAGAAGTCAGTTGCAAACTTTAAGTTAAGACAAGGACAAAAAATTGGTGCAAAAGTTACACTAAGAGGCGAAAGAATGTATGAATTCTTTGATAGATTAATTTCTGTTGCATTACCACGTGTTAGAGACTTGCAAGGTGTAGAAACTACATCATTTGATGGAAAGGGTAACTACAGTTTTGGTGTTAAAGAACAAATCATCTTCCCTGAAATTATTTATGATAAAATCGAAAAAGTTCGTGGCTTCGACATTATGTTCATTACTACAGCTAAAACAAATGAAGAAGCATTGGCTTTATTAACAGAAATGGGCGTACCATTTAAAAAGGCAAGGAGATAGAATATGGCAAAGAAAGCGATGATTAATAAACAACAACGTCCTCAAAAGTATGCTACTCGTGAGTATACACGTTGTTCAATTTGTGGAAGACCACACGCCGTTTTGAAAAAATACGGAATTTGCAGAATATGTTTTAGAAACTTGGCTTATAAGGGTGAACTCCCAGGCGTTAAGAAGTCGAGCTGGTAAAAGGAGAAAAGTTATGATAATTATTGATCCAATAGCAGATATGCTTACTAGAATTCGTAATGCTAATACTAGAAAGCACGAAACTGTTAACATTCCAAGTTCTAAAACAAAATTGGCTATTGCTGAAATTCTTTTAGAAGAAGGATATATTACATCATATAGTCAAGAAACTATTGATGGTATCAGTCACATAGTTGTTACTTTAAAATATGGTCCTAATGGCGAAAAAGTTATTCAAGGTTTGAAGAGAATTTCTCGTCCAGGTTTAAGACAATATGCTAACGTAGAACAATTACCAAAAGTTCTTAATGGACTAGGTATTGCTATTATGTCTACTAGCAGTGGAATTATGACTGATAAAAAAGCAAGAAAACAAGGCGTTGGCGGTGAAGTGCTAGCGTATGTATGGTAGAGGTGAATTATGTCAAGAATAGGAAAATTACCAGTAACAATACCAGCAGGCGTTACAGTTAGCGTGGACGCTGAAAATGTAGTTACAGTATCAAGCAGCAAAGGTACTTTAACTCAAAAAGTTAGTAAACTTATTAAAGTAAATGTTGAAAATAATCAAGTTATTGTTGAAAAGTTAACAGAAACAAATGAAGCAAATGCTATGCACGGTTTGTACAGAACATTAATTAACAATATGGTAATTGGTGTTACTCAAGGTTTTAAGAAGTCTTTAACCGTTAATGGTGTAGGTTTCAAGGTGGCTAAACAAGGCAACAAACTTGTTATGAATTTGGGATTATCTCATCCAGTAGAAGTTGTGGAAGAAGACGGCGTTAAGTTAAGCGCTCCATCTATTACTGAAATTGTAGTAGAAGGAATTAATAAGGAACGTGTTGGTGCTATGGCTTCTAAAATTAGAGCAATTAGACCTGTCGAACCATATCATGGTTATGGTATCCGTTACACTGATGAAAAAGTATCTTTGAAGGAAGGTAAGTCATCTGGTAAGGGTGGAAAGAAATAAGGAGAGTAGGATATGATTACAAAGAAAAATAAAAATCAAGTAAGACAAATTCGTCATACTAGACTAAGAAAGAATTTATCTGGAACTGCTAGTTGTCCTCGTTTGAACGTTTATAGAAGTTTGAAACATATTGAAGCTCAAATTATTAACGATGAAAACGGAACAACATTGGTTAGTTGCAATACAAAGCAAAAGCAATATGCTGATGTTTTGAAGACTATGACAAACAAAGAACAAGCTGCATTTATTGGAAAGACTATTGGTGAATTAGCGCTTAAAGCTGGTATCACACAAGTTGTATTCGATAGAGGCGGTTACCTATATACAGGTAGAGTAAAAGAACTTGCAGACGGCGCTAGAAGTGCTGGCTTGAAGTTTTAGGAGGAGAAAGATATGGCAAAAAGAGAATTTAGAAAGCCTAGAGTAGAAGAAAACGACGGACTTGAAAAGAAAATGCTAGGCATTCGCCGTGTTTCTAAAACTGTTAAAGGCGGACGTGTTATAGGTTTTGCAGGACTAGTTCTTGTAGGCGATAAGAAAGGTCGTGTAGGTATGGGAACAGCTAAAGCTAAGGAAGTTCCTATGGCTGCAGCTAAAGCTGAAAAAGCTGCTAAAAAGAATATGGTAAATGTGCCAGTTGTTAATGGTACTGTTCCTTATGAAGCAGTTGGTAAATTTTCTACTACTCGTGTTATTATCTTACCTTCTAAACCAGGTACAGGTATAATTGCTGGTGGTGCTGCTCGTGCTGTGTTTGAACTTGCAGGTTATACAGATATTACTGCTAAAATACACGGTTCTACTAATAAAATCAACACTGTTCGTGCAACATTAAATGCACTTAAAAATATGAGAACTGCTGAACAAATTGCTATGCTTCGTGGCAAGTCAGTGGAAGAATTATAGGAGGCATTTTATGGAAAAGAAAAGTGAAAATATGATTAAAGTTACTTATGTAAAAAGTTGCATAGGTTACAATAAAAACCAAGCTAAAATCTTAGAAGCTTTGGGTTTAAAGAAATTAGGTGATTGTAATATTTTACCAGACAACGCAAGTGTAAATGGTAGCATATTCAAAGTTAAACACTTAGTTAAAGTAGAAAAGGCGTAAAAGGAGTTAATATGTATATTTATGATTTAAAAAACGCCGAGGGCGAAAAGACCAAAAAATTTAGAAAAGGTCGTGGTATTGGTAGTGGCTTAGGCAAAACTGCTGGTAAAGGACACAAGGGTCAAAACGCTCGTAGTGGCGGTGGCGTTCGTCCTGGTTTTGAAGGCGGACAAATGCCTTTATATAGAAGACTTCCTTCTCGTGGATTTAATAATGCAAAATTTGCAACAGTTTATTCAACAGTTAATATTGACAAATTAAATATTTTTGAAGCAAATTCAGTGGTTGATGCTGCTGCGTTACTTGAAAAAGGTATTTTGTCAAAAGTTGAAAAAGATGGTATTAAAATTTTAGGTAACGGTGAATTGAAGGTTGCTTTAACAGTTAAAGCTAACAAATTTACTGCTACAGCAATAGAAAAAATTAAAGCATTAGGTGGTACACCTGAGGAGGTATAATGTTTAAAACATTAACTGACGCATTCAAAATTAAAGATGTGCGTAACAAATTATTATTAACACTATTACTATTACTGATTTATCGTCTTGGATGTTGGATTCCAGTTCCAGGGGTTGTGGGTGCTGATTTTAGCGAAGGACAAACTTTCTTAAACTTACTTAATAGTTTAAGTGGTGGTGCTTTGTCTCAAGGTACTTTCTTGGCGCTTGGTGTATCTCCATACATTACTTCATCAATTATTATTCAACTACTAGCAGTAGTAATACCTAGTTGGGAGAATTTGAAAAATGAAGGTGCTGATGGACGTAAAAAGATTGAAAAGTATACAAAGATTGCTGCACTAATAATAGCAACTGCTCAAGCTTTGGGTATTGTTATAGGTCTAAATAGTAGCGGATATATTGATTCTAAATACTTTGGTTCTTCACCAGAATTTGTATCAATTGGATTTGTAGTGTTAATGTTGGTTACTGGTGCTATGTTTACTGTATGGCTTGGTGAAAAAATCACTGAAATCGGTATTGGCAACGGTATGTCATTGTTGATTTTCGTAGGTATTTTAAGTAGTGCTGGTACAGCGTTACTTGATTGCTTTAAGAATATTACAATGGGTGGCGATGTTGCGGTTCGTGCAATATGGCAATTAATCTTATTCTTAGTTGTTATGGTTATTATATTTGGACTAGTTGTGTTCGTTGATGGAGCAGAACGTAAAGTGCCAGTACAATATGCTAAACAAATTAAGGGTAGAAAAATGTATGGTGGTCAATCTACCTATATTCCAGTGCGTGTGAACGCTAATGGTGTTATGCCTATTATTTTCGCAAGCTCAATTTTGACTTTCCCACAATTACTATTTAGTATTTTCTGGGCAGACAAAACAACAGGATTTATTGGTTGGTGGAATAAATGGGTAGGTAGTGGAACTTGGATTTATACAATTTTATTAGGTTTATTGATTTTGGCATTTGCTTATTTCTATAGTATGATTAATTTCAACACTCAAGATATAAGTAGACAAATTCAACAAAACGGTGGATTTATTCCAGGTATTCGTCCAGGAAAAACAACTGCTGATTATCTAGGTGGAATTTCTAAGCGTATTACATTATTTGGTGCAATATTCTTAGGATTTATGGCAATTATTCCTACATTTATCTTTAAAGCAATTGGAACTACAGGTTTGACAAGCGCATTTAGTGCAACAGCAATACTAATCGTAGTTAGCGTAGCGCTAGAATTTGACAAACAACTTGAAGCTCAAATGATGATGAGAAATTATAGAGGATTTTTGAAATAAAATTTAAAATAACCACTAGATTTTATAACAAAAGTATGTTATAATATAAAAGAAATGAAAATTTCTAAAATAAATATAAAAACGGGGTAGTATGAAAATTATTTTATTAGGTGCTCCTAACAGTGGAAAAGGTACACTTGCTAGGAATATTGAAGAAAAGTACAATTTAGTTGAAATTTCTACTGGAGATTTGCTTCGTAAAGAAGTTGCTACAGGCAGTGAACTTGGAAAACATATCCACGAAGTGCAAATGAGCGGAGGATTGGTTGAGTTTGAAACGGTTATAACTGTTATGAAAAACTATATTAATTCTTTACCAAAAGATGCAAATTTGTTATTTGATGGATTTCCTAGAACTATAGAACAAGCAGAAGCATTAAAAGATATTGCAGATATTGATGCGGTATTAATGTTAAATGTTAGTCCTGAGGAGGTTTTAAGAAGAGCTTTAGGACGTATCACTTGTAGTAAATGTAATCAAATTTACAATCGTGAGTGGTACAAGAGTGACATTTGTGAAAAATGTGGAGGCAAGTTAGTTGTTCGAGCTGACGATAATGAAGAATCTGTTAAAAAGAGAATTGCAACATATTTTGATAGCACTTATCCATTAATAGAATATTATGACAAACTTGGCTTACTTCATAAGATAGATGCCGAACATACTCCTCAATATACAATGGAGCAGGCAGTAGCAATATTGTCAAGTCTATAAAATGAATATTACAATTAAAACAAAAAGCGAATTGGATTTAATGCGTCAGGCAGGAAAAATCTTGGCTGACACATTAAAACTGATTGAGCAAAATATATACGTAGGTCAAACTACGGCACAACTAGATAAATTGGCCTATGATTACATTACATCTCAGGGTGCCAAACCATCATTTTTAGGATATGAGGGCTTTCCGTATACAATTTGTGCGAGTTTAAACGACGAAGTGGTACATGGATTTGCAACTGACATACCTTTAAAAGGTGGGGATATAATCAGCATTGATTGTGGGGTAAACTGGAAAGGTTATCACGCAGATGCGGCAAGAACTTTTGCAGTAGGTAATGTCGAACCAAAAGTTTTAAAACTCATAGAAACAACAAAACAGTCTTTCTTTGAGGGAATAAAGGATATTCGTGCTGGAAGTAAACTTGGACATATTAGTCATAAAATTCAAGTTCATCTTGAAAGCAATGGTTATGGTGTGGTAAGGGAACTTGTTGGTCATGGAATTGGCACACATTTGCACGAGGACCCAATGGTACCAAACTATGGTCCATATAATGCAGGAGTTTTACTACGTAGTGGTATGACACTTGCAATTGAACCTATGTCTACATTAGGTAAAAGAAATGTGGTACTTCATCACAATGGGTGGACGGTGTTAACCGAAGATGGATTACCTTCTGCACATTATGAAAATACGGTTATCATAACTGATGACGGTGTAGAAATAATAACTTTATAGGAGTGTTATGGAAATTTTCAAGTTACAAATTGGAGATATCGTTGAAAGTACACAAGGTAGAGATTTGGGTTGTAGATATGTGGTTACAAACATTGATAAAAAAGGTTATTGTTCACTTATAAACGGTAAACTTAGAACAATGGATAAACCAAAAATCAAGAATCCAATTCATTTGGCTTATGTAGGAAGTTATCCAGAATTAATTGATAGGTTAAAACAACCTATAACTAATCATGAATTAAATAAATTAATTGAAAAATTTAACGCAAATAAGGAGTAATTATGTCTAAGGAAGATGTTATTGAAACCGAAGGCGAAGTTGTAGAAGTTTTAGGAAACACCAACTTCAAAGTTAAAATTATGAACAACCACATTATTACCGCTTATATATCTGGTAAATTGAGAACTCACTTTATTAAGGTATTGGTGGGAGATAAAGTAAAAGTGGAAATGAGTCCGTATGATTTGACAAAAGGTCGAATTGTATGGCGTGACAAAAACTAGGAAGGAGAAAGTTATGAAAGTTAGACCATCTGTTAAACCTATGTGTGAAAAGTGTAGAGTTATTAAGCGTAACGGCAGAGTTATGGTTATATGCTCAAAATCAAAAACTCACAAACAAAGACAAGGTTAATAATTAAATCGAAAATTACCACTACTTTCTCGCGGCAAAATTGAAAGTGGTGATTAAATAAAATACTAAAAATTATAATTGGAGGAAATTATGGCACGTATTGCGGGCGTGGATATACCAAACGAGAAAAGAGTTGAAATTGGACTTACTTATATCTATGGTATTGGTAGAGTTCGTTCTAACAAGATTTTGGAAGCAACTGGCATTAATCCTGATACTAGAGTTAAGGATTTGACAGAAGCCGATGTTGCTAACATTCGTAAGTATATCGAATCTAATTTCACCGTTGAAGGTGAATTGCGTAGAGATATCGCTTTAGATATCAAGCGTTTAAAAGAAATTAGGTGCTATCGTGGGTTGCGTCACATTGCAAACCTACCAGTTCGTGGTCAATCTACTAAGACCAATGCAAGAACTCGTAAAGGACCTAGAAAAACTATAGCAAATAAGAAAAAGTAATAAGGAGTAATTAAATGGCTACAAAAAGTACCGAAACTAAAAAGAAAAAAATCGTCAGAAAAAATATTGGCGAAGGTGCTGTACACATTCAAGCAACTTTTAATAATACAATAGTTACTTTTACCGACGCTCAAGGAAATGCTATTTCTTGGTGTAGCGCTGGTGCGTTAGGTAACCG
>JAZUAD010000011.1:0-2779 GCA_045637825.1 Candidatus Onthoplasma sp.
ATTATCAGGTTCAATTTGAGCCACATAATATGAACTAGTATTTGAATCCCAACGAATTAATCCTTCTGGGATAAAAGATTTTTCTTCTTCAATTTTAGCATATAATGGTTTACCTTGAGTGGTAATTGGGAAGGTTACTGGCTTTGTACACGCTTCGTCATAATACCAGCCCTCTACCTCTTTACCATCAATTACTGAAAGCGTTGGCATTTCAATTTCTTGACCCTTTACAATTTCGTGAGTTTCAACTTCACCAGTAGATGTAATATAACTAGTAGTACCTAGTTTACCCAAATACCATACCACATCTGCTGTAAAAGTTAGTGGAATATTATCATTAGTTGGTTCTACTAACACATATATGTACTTTTCATCGCCCTTATTAGTCAACTTTTGTAAAGTATAACTATCCTCACCCACAATGGTTGATGTATCAGTTAGTTTAGTATCGCTATAAGCATAACGTACAATCACATCTGTAGTATTAATAGATTTTAGGTTAATTGCAGTTGTTACATTCATTGTGCTACCAAAGCAATATTCGTAGGCCTTTACTTGCCCACTTCTAACATTAACATCTGGCACATAGCGATAATTAATATCATCGCCATTCCTACAACTAACAATCTCCACCTCTCCTGGCAAATAGGTATGGGTTGTAACTGGCTTAGTTGTAACGCCCGAACCTCCTATTGGATTAGAATTACTAGATTTATCAGTTTTAAGCCCTACTATGCCAATTACAAAAGCAATAGCCATTGTAACTATTACACTAAGACTTAATACTATTTTCTTGATTGTACTCATACACTTTCCCCTTTTCGTACCTTAATCATATTTAGTATACCACTATTAAACAAAAAATGTCAAAACTTTTACAACATTTTTTGACATTTTTATTAATTTATTTTATTTATTATAAATTTACATTTATATTTTGCCTTTCCTTAAATTTCTAGGTCATATAACGTTTAATTTGTTCAAGTGCATTTTTTTCTAGGCGACTAACTTGCGCCTGTGATATACCTATTTCGTTGCTAACTTCCATTTGAGTTTTCCCTACAAAATATCTCAAGTCTAGAATTTGTTTTTCTCTTTCATCTAAACTACTAACCGCATCACGTAAATCCACATTTTGCAACCACTTGTCGCTATTTTGTGTTTCATCAGCAAGATGCTCCAACATCATAACTTGGTCATCGCCATCATTATACACCGTTTCATCTAAAGACAGCGGTTGAGATATTGCCTCAATGGCATCAACCACTTCAAACAAGGTCAAATTTAGGTCACTAGCAATATCTTCTAGCGACACATCATCAGATTTCTCTTTGCTTAACCTCTCCTTGCTTTTTAGTACCAAATAGGCGGTATCCCTTAAACTGCGACTAACCCGCATACTACTGGAATCACGTAAAAATCGCTTAATTTCACCTACAATCATAGGCACAGCATAAGTGCTAAATCTAACATTTAAAGTAAGGTCAAAATTATCAACCGCCTTCATAAGTCCTACACAACCCACCTGAAAAATATCGTCCATACTTTCCTTGCTTTCACAAAACCTTTGAGCAACCGACAAAACCAACCTCATATTGCAGTAAATAAAATGTTCTTTGGCTTGCTCATCACCTAGTTTTATTTGATTTAAAATCGAAACAGTTTCATCATTTGTAAGTCTAGGAATATTAGAAGTATTAATATTGCAAATATACACTTTTTTTGACATAATCAACCCCTAGCGATATTGTTTGCTTTACAGTGTTATTTATACTCTAAATTTAGAAAACCTTATATTTCGACAATAATAGACAAAATAATAGTTTTTTTAGTGTTTTTCTAATTCGTTTTTAGGTTTAAAATTGATAAAATTTAGTTATGACAATTTATATCGAACAAGTGCTTTTAACCAACTTTATAATAGATTTTTGCATACTTGTTATACTATCCAAATTAATACTTTGCAAACCTAACTATAAATTAATTTGTTTGTCGTCAATTTTTGGAAGTTTTGCTAGCTTAATTATGCCCTTTTGCCAAACTTTAATACTAACTAATTTGTTAAAAATTTTAACCTCTATTATCATGTTACAAATTATACATATACACAAAAAACAACTATTACTTTCTTCACTATTAATGCTAATAATTAGTTACATTATAGGCGGAGCAATCCTGTCAAATTTTGGTTCAAGTTCACAGGGTGGTTATACCATAAGCAATATAAACCTAATACCTGTATTTGCAATTACTTTTATTTTCACTTTTATAACTTGTAAATTGGTCGTGTGGATAAAATCAAAAATAACAACCAATACAAACATATTTAACACAATCTTAATTAATGCTAATCAAAAAATAACTATCAAAAGTTTTATTGATTCCGGCAATTCTTTATATGATAACAATCAGCCAGTAAGTTTGATTAGTTTTGATATTTTTAGTTACCTTACAGGAATTTCGCTTAGCGATTATTTAGCAGGTGATTTTAAAAATTTAATTAATCCTCATTTTATTACTGCCAACACTATTGCTGGTAAACGAAAAATTTTAGTATTTACTATAAACGAACTTCATTTGAATAAAAATTATACTAAAATTTATAAAAATGTCCAAATCGGAGTTGCTCTTAATTTTGACAACACAAAAGAATATAAGGCAATTTTAAATTCAAGTTTTTGTTTTGATTAATTTAAAAAATATTAATATATTAAAACAAATTGTTTAAAACAATCCTATTTTATAGGCATTTTGGCTGGATTTTGATGTCTTTTATTAT
>JAZUAD010000012.1:0-37716 GCA_045637825.1 Candidatus Onthoplasma sp.
AAAATTTATTTTATTATAATACAAGTGTTTCACCACCATTTGGTGAAACACTAATTTTTTATATTATACAACTACCGTTGTGACACCGTCTGTCACAGCGGGAAATATTTTTATTATAATTTAACCGCATGGACACCATCTATTTACACGATAAAATTAGACAACAAAAAACACCCAACCATTAAGATTGAGTGTCTTCACCTTTATTTTATGATTTATTATTCCTTAATCACGTCAATAATAAATTTAGGAATATATTTACTTACATCCTTATTTCGTTTTAGCAATTCAAACACCATGCTTGAAGATATAGCACCATATTCACCAGCACGAACATAAATTGTATCAATACCTGCTATTTCTTCATTTATAAGTGCCAAGTTTTCTTCAAAATCGTAGTCAATACCATTTCTAACACCTCGAATTAAGAATTCAGCACCATATTCACTAGCAACATCTGCTGTTAAGCCATCAAAAGTAATAACTTCAAAATTATTTACATCTTCAGATTTCAAAAGTTTTTCAATTGCTTCTTTCATTTTTATTTTGTCAAAACGCCTTGTTTTCTTTGGATTTACGCCAATACCAACAACAACTTTATCAAAAATTTTACTAGCTACTTTTACAATATGTAAATGGCCTATTGTAAATGGGTCAAAACTTCCCGCATAAAAACCTACTTTCATAAAACCTCCTTAAATTAAATAAACATCTTTTTCTTTCGCTATAAACACATTATCAAACATTTGTCTAGCTTCTTTATAATAATTTTTTGTATCTTCTTCTGGCCAAAAATGACTTAATATTAATTTTTTAACATTGGCTTCTTTTGCAATCTCACCAGCCTGCAAAGCAGTTAAATGATTACATTCTTTAGGAAATCCATGAGATACGAGAAGACTTGCTTCACATATTAAAATATCAGCATTTTTTGAAAATTCAACAATCTCTTGCTTGCTCTTATACGAACAATCACCAGTATAAACTATTACCTTATTATCAGTTATAACTTTTACTGCATAACTTAAAGTATCAGTAGAGTGAATAGTTTTTAAAAATTCCACCTCATAATAACCAAATCTATATTTTTTGTTATCATCAATAGCAATCAAATTAGAAAATGTTAATCTTTCGTTTTTAATATCTTCATAAATATGTGTTGGTTTGGTTGGTAGATAAATGTTAATTGGTTTGTCAAGTTTGTTATGATTCTTCATTACAAGAGAAGAATACATATAATTATATAAATCATTATAGTGGTCTCTATGTAAATGAGATATAACAATTCCCAAATTATTCAGTTTGTTCATATCAAAAAATCTATGCGAACCGCTACCACAATCTAACAATAAATTATTTTGCTTATTGCTTAACAAGAATGAAGGACAAGCATTATTTTCTTTTGCGTATGGACTTTGTGTGCCCAGAATAGTTAGAGTGATTGCTGAATTTATATAATTTACAACATTTGAGATATTATTTTTTAATATTTCTTCATTATAATCATTTGTAAACACAAAATCAAATTCACTTTCATTATATTCAATGCTTGCTTTGTCTCTTAATTTCACATATTCTTCGGTGATATTATCTCTTGCCATTAACTTTTTAAATCTTAAATCTTCATCTTGAGGTTTCACCAAAATTCTTAAAGCATTGTTTGCCCAATATTTTGTATGTGGTAATAAGATCCAATCAACCACAGAATTATCAACTATTTCATCATCTAGCAACTTTTTCATATGTTCCCAAGTTAAATCGCTAAATGCTTTAACTCTTTCTGAATGTCTTTCACTAAAAACTATTTGTCCAAGTTTTTTTCTATCAAACTTGCCAAATTCATTATTAATATCTGTCCCAAATAGTTGATATGCTTTCTCCATAATCTCTGGATATTCATAAACTTTATGACCAATATTATCAACATCAATATACTTATAATTTAGTTCTTTCGCTAATTGCTTTGAAAATGTTGATTTTCCGCTTCCTGACCTTCCTGTTATGTAAATAATCATAAACTATCCTCACTTTATAAATTATGGTAAAATCATTATAACATATATTTACTTAAATATATCTAAAAATCTACAAAATTTATAATTTTATGCTATAATAATAACAAAATGGAGTTTATATGAGTAACAAAAAAAATAACCACTATGTCCCACAGTTTCATTTAAGGCAATGGAGTAGCAATAAAAAAACTATTATGGCTTATAATATCTCGAAAGATATTTATATTAAAGAAGCATCTATAAAAAATCAAGCGAGTAAAAATTATTTGTATGGACACAACAATAATTTTGAAGATATTATGGGTAAAATAGAAACTTATGCTAGTCCAGTTTACACAAAAATCATATTAAATAAAAGCATTGATTGTCTTAATGACGAAGAATTAGATTTTATTTATCTATTTGTTAATCTATGCAATGAAAGAAGTAATGCAAGAGCAAATGAACAATCATATATTTTAACTGAAACAGCAAAGGCAAGATTAAAAATTGAGAAAGCTCATAATATGCCAGGAAGCGAAAATTTTTCTTTTGAAGATATAGAAAAATTAAACCTGCAATATGATAATCCAAATTTAATATCCGTTCAGACTATAATGAAATATTATGGTTTAACATATGATTTATCATGTGTTCTAATACATAATAAAACAAGATATGAATTTTTAACTTCGGATTATCCAACAATTGTTTATAATCTATTTTCAAATGTCCATAACTTATTCTCTGGCTGGGGAATGTCCAGTGGTGGAATTATTTATATATTACCAATATCCCCACAATTTGCAATAATGTTATACGATTCTTGTGCTTACGATTGCCACTTAAAACAAAATGTAATTGAAATAAAAAGAGAATCTGATATAAACGAAATTAATAAATTAACAATATTAAATAGCGAATTTTGTGTTTATGGTTCTGAAAATATTCCACATAATTATTTGAAAAATTTAAAAAAGGGATTATCTCTAAAAAAGAGTAATCCGCTAGATATATGGGGCGATAATATAAACACCACTCTAATTGCAGTTCATAGAAAAAGGCTGCATTATATAGCAAACTTTTCTTTTTTAAAAATAAATAAAAAATATAATGAAATTCCAGTCCCAAGAAATGCAGCTGGCATAATAAGACCACAATCACAAGAAATTAATAAAGAATTAGATGCTTTTTGGAAACAAAAAGAAAAAGAATTTGAAAATAATCAAGTTGAGTAAAACAAAACAATTATGTTATTGTTTATAATTTTCAGTTCAACCTGAACTTTGTTCGCTCCGCCAAGTATGACCTAATCCGAACATTATATGTTTAGATTGGGTTTATTTTTTTTGTTTGTATAAATTTATGATAATTGAAAACAATAATATTAAGGAGTGGAAGTATGATTGTTGCAAATATTGTAAGTTTAATTGTTTTGTTTATTGGAGGGTTAAATTGGGGGTTGGTTGGAATTTTTAATTTTAATCTCGTAGACTGGATTTTTGGTGGATATAATGCAGGTTCAATTGCTATCTATATTTTAGTTCTACTAGCAACTATTTGGCTTATTTTTACTGTTTTAACAAAATATGCAATATATATTAGAAATAGAGATAAATAAAATTTTATAAAATTATAATGTAAGCACTTTTGTCTTTTTTTGACAAAGGTGTTTTTTTATTTTTATTAGTAGGTCAATATGTTGTTAAAATTAAATTTAACCAAAAAGAAAAAAAGCTTTTAATTGTTTGCATCGCCAGAAAATTATATTTGATAGACAAAAAGCATATGTTGATATTTAATAAAAAATGTTAAAGATTTTGTAATACTTTATTGTAATTTGATAGATAGTGTGTTATTATTATAAAAATAATATAAGGTAGAAAAATCAGATCTTAAAAATTGTTATACGATTTATAGTTTCTGTAAATATTACAAGGAGAAGGATATGAAACACAATAAGGTTTTGGACATTATTATAAATCTTTTGATAGGTGTAAAATCAAACAAGTGTTTAGTTGACGAGTTTGAAAATGGTGAAAAATTTGGGATTGGTGGGTGTTCCTATATATTAAATCAAACGTTACGCCAATATCATCTTCCAGAGGACCATTATTTTATTAGTGAGAAAGCTGATGAATTATGGATGAGAATAAGTGAAGAAAATATATTAAAGTATAGTGGAAGGAAAAGAGTTAAAAAAACTATTGAAGGCGATGTTTATATAGATTTGTATAAAGGTAGTGAAAAAAATCCTCATCAACAAAATTTTTTGATAAAACATGGAGACTGTTTTGTTTTTAATGATGTTTTTACCGATGAACACATAGTTCCTATCAGCGATATCATAAAGGAATTATTAACTCTTCCAAATTGTGATTATGATTCAGTAAAGAAAGTGTTAGACAAAATGTATATATGTAAAATATTAAAACAAGAGGATCGTAGAATTGTTAGAAAAAGCGGTAGACCTACTAACTATAAAGAGATTATAAACACCGATTATTTAAAAGCAGATATTAAAATTAAGAATTTTAAGTATGAAGATTAAGCTAAAACTTTTCTAATATAGATATATTTATTTAACAAAGTGTTGACATTTGGTATAAGTTGTGATAATATATAGTGAACAAAGGGATTAAAATATATGTTTTTTATCAATAATAATAACAATAATAATCTTAACCACATTTAATATGCGGGCCTTTGTCATACTTAGTTTTGGAATATAAAACCATAGGCCTGCATAAGACCTGTGGTTTTTTGTTTGAAATATGGTAATAGTTTCAATAATAAGATTATAAAATAGGAGAAATTATGGAAATTAAAGAGATTGAACATTTAGCAGAATTATCTAAATTACAATTTACAGAGGCAGAATTGGAAGAATTTGTTAAGGATTTTAACAGTTTGGTAGAACTTGCCGATGAGGTTAAAAATGCTGACATTTCGGGTAATAGGGCGATTAATTCTATAAATATGGCAGAACTAAGGGATGATGTTCCTCAACAAAGTGCGCCAGTAGAAGAATTGTTGCAAAATGCACCTAGAAAAGCAGGGGACTGTTTTGCTGTTCCTAGAATTATGGAGTAAAAGATATGGATATTATAAAATTATCAGCAATACAAATTAGAGAATATATTAAAAATAAGCAACTTACTTGCGAGCAAGTTGTTGGGGCTTTTATTGAGCAAATTAAAAACAATGAAAAATATAATGCCGTTTTGGAAATTTTTGAAGATTCAATTGAAAACGCACGCAAGATGGACGGAAAAATAGCCGAAGGGTTTGAAGGAAAACTTGCAGGTGTGCCTGTAATAATAAAAGACAACATATTATATAAGGGTAAAGTTTGTAGTTGTAGTTCAAAATTTTTAAAGGACTATGTTGCTCAATATAATGCTACCGTTGTTGAAAAAATGCTAAAAGAAGGTGCAGTTATTATTGGTAGAGCAAATATGGATGAATTTGCTATGGGAAGTTCTACTGAAAACTCTGCTTTTGGAGTAACTCACAATCCTATTGATTTTGATAGAGTTCCAGGAGGTTCTTCAGGTGGTAGCGCTTGTGCAGTAGCACTAGATATGTGCCCAATTTCTCTTGGTACTGAAACTGGTGGTAGTGTTCGTCAACCTGCAAGCTATTGTGGTATTTATGGTTTAAAGCCAACCTATGGTAGAATTTCTCGTTATGGAGTTGTAGCATTTGCAAGTTCGCTAGACCAAGTGGGAATTTTTAGCAAAACTATTGAAGATAATGCTTTAATGCTTGAGGTTTTAGCAGGTGAAGATATTAATGATGGTACAAGCGCTAAAGTTGTAGTAGATGAGTATAGCAAAAATTTAAAAACAGATAAAACCTTTACAATAGGTGTGCCTAAGGAAATTTTACAAATGATAAAAGGTATGCCATGCGAACAAAATTTAATTAAATTTATAGATTTATTAAAAGCAAACAATATAAAGGTTGTTGAAGTTTCAGTTAAAGATATTGAATTAGGGCTAGCAATGTACTATATTATTGCTCCAGCCGAAGCTACTAGCAATCTTGCAAGATTTGATGGAGTTAAATATACATCAAGAAGCGAAACAGCACAAAATCTACAAGAGATATATAAACAAAGTAGAAGCGAGGGATTTGGAAAGGAAGTTAAACGTAGAATTATGTTAGGTAACTATGTGCTTTCATCTGGATATTACGATGCTTATTATACTAAAGCAAAAGCAATTCAAGGTAAATTAATTGAGGAGTTTAATGATGCGTTTAAACAATGCGACTTACTAGTATTGCCAACAACAATAGGTGAGGCGTATAAAATTGGAAGCAAGTCATCAAATCCTGTGGATACCTATAAGGAAGATATATTTACAGTTACTGCAAACATTGCAGGTGTTCCATCTATGTCAATACCTTTTGGAAAAGGTGAAAATGGACTGCCTTTAGGTATTCAAATTATGGGAAAAAGGTTTGATGAAAATAAAATTTATCAATTAGCAAAATTTATAGAGGAGAAAATAGGAGAATAATATGCAATATGATGTAATTATTGGACTAGAGGTTCACGCAGAATTAAGAACAGCCACAAAATGTTTTTGTTCGTGCAAAAATAAATATGGCAGTACACCAAATAGTAATTGTTGTCCTGTTTGTGTTGGTTTGCCTGGAGCATTACCTATTTTAAACAAAAAAGCGGTAGAGCAAACAATTCGTGCTGGTTTGGCTTTGGGTTTTGATATTAATAGAACTGCAATTTTTGAACGTAAAAACTATTTTTATCCAGACTTGTCTAAGGCATATCAAATTAGTCAACTAGAAAAACCAATTTGTATTAATGGTAGTTTGCGTGTTGGTGAAAAGGACATTCCTATTAACCGTATTCACCTAGAAGAAGATGCGGGAAAACTAGTGCATTATGGTGCAGTATCAATGGTGGATTACAATCGTGGGGGTGTGCCATTAATTGAACTAGTTACCGATGCGTTAAAAGAACCTCATATGGAAACAGCAGATGAGGCAATAGAATTTTTGACAAAGTTGCGCCAAATATATATTTATGCTGGTGTTGCTGATTGTGAAATGGAAAAAGGTCAAATGCGTGCCGATGTTAATATTTCATTAAGACCAAAGGGAAGTACAGAGTTTGGTACTAAGGTTGAAATGAAGAATATTATGGGTTTCAAATCAATTCACCGTGCTATTAACTACGAAATTCAACGTCAAAAAGACATATTAGAAGATGGCGGTGTGATAGAACAAGAAACCCGTAAGTGGGATAATGACAAGGGCGAAAGTTTTACATTAAGAACAAAGGAAAACAGTGAAGATTATCGCTATTTCCCTGACCCAGACTTGTTGGCGGTAAATATTAGCGAAGAAGAAATTAACAATATTAAAGAAACTATGCCTATGCTTCCTAATGATATGAAGAAAAAATATCTTGAGGAATATGGTTTAAATGAATATGATACAGATGTTATTTTGGCTGAAAAGGAAGTTTCTGATTTGTATAAAGAATGTCTAGAAATGTATTTCCAACCTAAGAGCGTTGCTAACTGGTTTACAACCGAGATTCTTGCACGTATTAAAGGCGGGAATAAGTTGGATATTAGTAAGGAAAATTTGGTTTGGATAATCAAATCGGTAGACGAACGTAAAATTCAACGTAATTCAGCAAAAGATTTGTTAACATTTGTTTGGGGAACAAACTTAAATGCTGAAGAAGAAGCTAAAAAGCAAGGAATAATGGCTGACCTTTCAAGTGATTTTGTGTTTGAAATCCTTGATAGAGTGTTGACTGAAAAAGCAGAGGTTGTGGCGCAATATAAGGCAGAACAAGACCCAAAAATATTAAATTTCTTAGTTGGTCAAGTAATGCGTGAAACACGTGGTAAGGCAAGCGCTGCTGACGTTATGGAAAAATTAAAGGAAAAAATTAAGTAAGGAGAATATAGTATGTATAGAACAATGATGCTAGGTGAGGTTGATGAAAAATTAGTAGGTCAAAGCATTGAACTTGCCGGCTGGGTAAAAACAGTTCGTGACCATGGTGGAATTGTATTTATTGATTTGCGTGACAAAAGTGGTGTGGTACAACTAACTACTCATGATGATAGTTTGCTTACAGCACTTTCTCGTGAAAGCGTAATTTCAATAAAAGGTAAAGTGGTTTTAAGACAAGAAGACACTGTTAATAACACATTAAAATCTGGTAAGGTAGAAGTGGAAATAGAACATTTAGATATTTTATCTAAATCTAAAAATATGTTACCTTTTGATGTTGAAGATAGTATGAAAACAAGTGAGGAAGTTAGACTAAAATACAGATATTTAGACCTAAGAAACGATAAAATGCAAAGTATGTTAAAATTAAGAGCAGATGTTGCATTTGATACTAGAGTGTTGATGAGAGATTTGGGCTTTACTGAAGTAAACACTCCAATACTTACCGTTCCTAGTCCTGAAGGTGCAAGAGATTATCTTGTTCCTAGTCGTGTGCATAAAGGAAAATTTTATGCTTTACCTCAAGCGCCACAACAATTTAAACAACTATTAATGTGCGGTGGTGTGGACAAATATTTCCAAATTGCACCATGCTTTAGAGATGAGGACCCTCGTGCGGATAGATTGGCGGGCGACTTTTATCAAATTGATATGGAAATGAGTTTTGCAACTCAAGAAGATGTGCAAACCGTTGTAGAAAAGTTAATAGATAGGTTATTTACAGCACATAGTAAATTCCCATTTAATAAAGGACCATTTAAACGTATTCCTTATAAGGAAGCGATGATTAAATATGGAACCGATAAACCAGATTTACGTAACCCTATTGTTATGTCTAGTTTGGAAGATGTGTTTAAAAACACAACTTTTGGTGCATTTAAAAATTCTACTATAGAAGGTTTTTCAATAAATGCTAAGGACCAACCAAGAAAGTTTTTTGACAATCTTCAAGAAATGATGTTAAATGAAGGTGCTGCAGGTTTGGCTTGGGTTAGGGTTCAAGAAGATGGAACATTGAAAGGACCTATTGTTAAATTTATAACCGAAAAAGAATGTCAAGACTTAATTGACACAACAGGTGCTAAAATTGGTGATGATATATTTGTTATTGCCGACGCAAATCCTAAAAAGTGCTATAAATTAGCTGGTATGCTTAGAACAGAAGTTGGCGAAAAACTTGGTTTAATAGACAAATCAAGAATAGAATTTTGCTGGATTGTAGATTTTCCAATGTTTGAATTAAGCGACGAAGGTAAAGTTGAATTCTGCCATAATCCATTTAATATGCCTAAGGGTGGAATGGAAACTTTAACCTCTACAGACCCGTTAGAAGTAGTTGCATATCAATACGATTTGGTGGCGAATGGTTACGAAGCAGCTTCAGGTGCTGTGCGTAATACCGATAAAGACGTTATGCTTAAATTGTTTGATATTGTAGGCTACGGAGAAGAGGAAATTCAAAGTAGATTTGGTGCGCTATATACAGCGTTCCAATATGGTGCACCTCCACACGCAGGTGTTGCCCCTGGCTTTGAAAGATTGTTGATGCTAATGCTAGGAATAACGAACATTAGAGATGTGGTAGCTTTCCCTATGAATAATAGAGCTCAAGATGTGTTAATGGGTGGACCAATTGAAGCAAGCGAAAAGCAATTAAGAGAATTGCACATTAAATTAAGACAATAAAATAAAAAATACAGCCATAATAATGGCTGTATTTTTTTTGCAGACAAACTGCGATTTATTTAAAATTTAATGTTGTGTTAGAAGAGTCTACTTTCAAATAAATATCTCTAATGCTTTGCTTTGATAGTTTTATTGGGAAATTGCTTAATCTCTCAACATTAACCGAATTTACACATAAATCCAATTGCGAGTTACTAACAAACTTAGGCGCTTGCAAATCTAAATATTCAACAATTCCATTAAACTCATCAAGGCTAATTATATTAGACAATTCGTAAAGAGTGTTTGATAAATAATCTTCACCCCTAGGGTCGCAACATAAATTTACATTATTGTTTAAATATTCCCACACTTTTGATAAGCATACTGCCACAGCGTGTCCGTGGGGAATTCCAAATTCAGAAGTTAGTTTGTAACTCAAAGCATGTCCTGCAGTAGTTTGAGTTATGTTTATTGCTTGTCCAGCAAGATTGGAAGCATTTATTATATCGTTATATACTGATTCATTATTATCAATATATTGCTTATAATTTTTTAAAATTAATTTAATAGCTTTTTGGGCAATAACTTTAGATTCATCAGTAGAATTTATGGACCAAAAAGATTCAATCGAATGACACAAGGCGTCAAGCATAGTACATTTCTTTTGATATTCTGGCAGTGTTTTAAGAAATTTGGATTCAAAGATAACAAATTCAGGAATAATTTCAACAGAATTGATAGATTGTTTTTTGCCATTATCATAAAGAACGGCAAACCTTGTGGATTCACTACCAGAACCTGCAGTTGTTGGAACGGCAATTAATGATGTGTTGGCATATAATTTAATGTATTTTGCAACATCTAAAGCACTGCCACCACCTATTGCTAAAATAGTATCAAAATCATCATTTCTAAAACAGTCAAGACCTTTTTTTGCTTCTGTTATTTTAGGATTTGGTGTAAAATTAGTAAAGGTTACGCAATTTATTCCCAATGAATTAATAATATCTAACACAAAAGGTGTTTGTAGTATATGTTCGGTTGAAACAATAAGAATATTTGTAAAATTATTTAATTCAACTATATTTTTCAGCTGACTCAATCCATTGTAAAATTTTTGCATAATTTATTCCTTAATTAAACTTAAAATCTCTTTGATTGGCATACAAAGATCATCTGCTTCTTTTGCTCTTTGATGATACAATATGGTTTCTGCCACTTTTTTCATTGCAGGTATACCGCTTCTAATTAATTGGTTGGCATAGATAACTATATTCACGCCCGCCTTTTCAAATTCATCTTCAGTAACCGAATTAAATGAGGTAGGGACAACTACAATTGGAGTTTCCTTATCTTGTTCACGGAATTTGCGCACAAATTCAAATATTTCTGAAGGGTCTTTTTTTCTGCTATGAATCATAATGCCGTCAGCACCTGCTTTAGTAAATGCAAAGGATCTTTCAAGTGCATCTTCCATACCTCTTTCCAAAATTAGGCTTTCAATTCGTGCGATAATCATAAAGTCCTTTGTTTTTTGAGCCAATTTGCCGGCAATGATTTTTTGCGAGAAGTTTTCGATTGAATCTTGAGTTTGCACAACTTCTGTTCCAAATAACGAGTTTTTCTTTAAACCTGTTTTGTCCTCAATAATAATTGCAGAAACACCGATTCTTTCCAAAGTTCTAACAAGATAACTAAAGTGTTCAATTTTACCACCAGTATCACCATCTAAAATAATTGGTTTAGTAGTTACTTCCATAATTTCGTCAATAGTTCTTAGTCTGGAAGAGTAGTCTACCAATTCAATATCTGGCTTGCCTTTTACAGTTGAATCACAAAGGGAAGATAACCACATTCCATCAAATTGCAAACGTTTTCCATCTTTGTGCACAATAGTTTCTTCTGCTATTAGACCAGTTATTCCACTATGGGCTTCAATAATTCTTGCTAAACCCTTATTTTGTAATATTCTTCTTAGTCTACCTCTACGAATGTCTGGCAAAGATAGTTTGTTTCTTAATTGTTCTTCGATTTCGTGATAATTCTCATCTTTCGTATAAGGAAATTCTATTAATTTTGCACCGTATTGAGAAAGCAATTCAATAACTTCCGTACGAATATGGGATTGTTGTCCTTGCAACCAATTATCACCATGAATGACAATGTCGGGTTTATAGGTAAGAATATTTTCTTTATAACTAAGAGTGTTTTGCTCAACGACTTGAGAAATGTTTGCGATATTTTCAAACATCATTTTGCGTTCTTCAAACTTAATGCGTGAGAACTTTTTGTAACGAATTACCTCAGATTCAGATAATATACCAACAATTAATTTACCAAATCGAGACGCTTTGTTTATAAGATTAATATGTACTGGCAATATAATATCTGTAGAAAAAGCCATATAGACGGTTTTTTGTGGGATTTGTTTTAATGCTTCTGTTACCCTTTCCAAATCGCTTACGTTGTCTATTTCTTCGCACAATTGGTCTTTGCAATCTAAAGGCAATATAATACATTTGTCAGAAATTTGATTAAAGGCGTTTTCAGCATAAACCTTGGTGATACCTGTTTCGCAGAACTCACATATTTTATCTAGCCAAATTTCCCAATCTTTTTTTAGTATTTTGTAAAGAGGTTGTGCTGAAACAGCATTGTCAAAACAATCTATAGCAACCGTGCCAATTCTTCCATCAACAAGTTGTGCTTTAAAATCTTTTTCTGGAAGAGGTTTAGTAGTAGAAACTGTCATACAACTATTTTTCGAAAGCAACACTTGTTTTAAAACAGTATCTTCAAAAACTAAATCACCGTGCATTAAAATAATATCATCATCAAGATATTCCTTTGCACAATAAATTGAATAAATGTAATTAGTTTCAGCAAAATACTCGTTTTTTACAAATATGATTTCAATAGGTAAATCTAAAGTATTGCAATGTTCTACAATTTTATCGGCCAAATAACCATTAGTAATTACAACCTTTTTTATTCCAAAATAAACTAGTTGTTTTAATTGTCTTTCCAAAATGGTTTCACCATTTAAAAGTCTTGTCATACATTTTGGCTCTTTTTTAGTTAATTCTCCCATTCTTGAGCCCATTCCTGAATTTGTAATTAATGCAATCATTATTTTTCTCCTCTTATGTAATTCATAAAAATATTTTTATTTTGCTCTGGAGTTGTTGTAGGTCTGCCTAAATCTGCTCTAGAACCCAAACCAACACAAATTTCAACAAATGTTAATTCGTTAGCGTTTTTTGCATTAAGCAAAGTTTGTTTCAATTCTACTTCCGTTGAAACTCGATATTGTCTTAAATAACCACAGGCTTTTGCAACAGCGCAATAGTCCATTGTGTTTGATGAGGTTGCCATACCGCCAACTGTTTCGTGTGCTTGATTGTTGATAAGAACATGAATTAAGTTGTTAGGCTTTTTATTTCCCATAATAGCCATTGCACCCAAGTGCATAAGTATTGCACCGTCACCATCAATACACCAAACCTTTTTGTCGGTAACGTTTTTGCTAATTCCATAAGCAATACTAGAAGCATGTCCCATAGAACCAACAGTTAAAAAATCGTATTTATGCGATTGTTTAGCGTTTTCACGTATTTCAAACAATTCACGTGACGCTTTACCGGTTGTACACACAATAAGGTCTTGATCGGCAACTTCAGTAATAGTTTTTATTACTGCTTCTCTATTAAGTGCGAAATTATTTTTTGCCTTAACTTTGTCGATTGGTGAAAAAGCACCCTTTTTAACCACAATAGCAATGCTATTGCCAGCGTTAAGGAATTCTTTTTGATTTTGCAATTCTTGTTGCAAGGTTCCAATATCAGTATCTTTGTCTAGAATAATAGTATGAATTCCTAGTACTTTTAACAAATCCAAAGTGATTTCACCTTGAAAAATATGTTGGGGTTCATCTTTTACTCCTGGTTCTCCACGCCAGCCCACAACAAATACGCAAGGAATTCCATAGACCTTATTATTTAACAAAGATGCAACTGGATTAACAATGTTGCCCAAGCCACTATTTTGCAAATACACAACTGGAATTCTTCCAGATGAAAGATATTCGCCAGCAGCAACTGCAACAGCATTGCCTTCATTTGCGCAAATTAAGTGATTGTCACTTTCATTTTGTGCTAAATAATAGCAAAGCTCTTTTAACTGAGAGTCTGGAACTCCAGTAAAAAAAGAGCAATCTAGTTCATGTTTTAATAATTTTATAAATAAATTAGTGTCCATAGCATTATAATAACACACAAATTTATATTTGACAAGCAAATTTAGTTGCAAAATGTGGAAATTTGTGATAATATGTGTTTTATTGAAAGAACAAAGGAGGTCTTTTTTATGGCAAGCACATTTTGTTATATTGATCCAGCATCTACCGCTTTGATTTGGCAAGTACTAGCAGGAGTTTTTATTTCTTTAGGTGTTGTGTTTGGGGTTTTCTGGAGAAAGATAACAACATTCTTTAAATCTGTTTGGGTTAAACTTTTCCGTAAGAACAAAAACCAAGTAGAAGAAAAAGTTGTTGATGAAGCTGCGCTAGAAGTTGAAGATGAAGAGATTAGCAGTGTAGAAACTGTTGAAAGTGCTGAAACAACTGCTTCAACCGAAGTTAAAACTGAGGAAGTTTCACAAGAGCAAAACAACGAAACTGAAAATAAATAATCTAGATGAAGTGAACGGTTTAAAGTTCACTTCTATTTAATAAAATTATATAAAAGGCAGGCAAAAATGAATATATTTGACTTTTTAATTACTGACCCACTAATGAAATTAATCAATTTATTTAATAACATTTTCCACAATTATTTTGCGGCAATAATTCTTTTTACTATAGTTATAAAAATTATATTATTTCCGTTATCATTTTGGGGACAATCTCAATCTGTAAAATTAGCAAAAATAAAACCTCAATTAGACGATATAAAGGCGTATTTGAGTCATGATTTGCGCACAATGTTAAAGGAGCAAAAGAAATTATATAAAAAAGAAAAATATAATTCATTTGCGGCAATGTTGCCACTTCTTTTGCAAATTCCTATGATAATAGCAGTAACTAGAGGCCTAGATGCGTCTGGTATTTTGGCATCTCGTCCTGAAAATATTTTATTACCACTTGCATCTGCAACTTCAGCATTTCTTTTGTGTTATGCACAAAATGCAACCAATGTTTTAGCAAAAGAAATGACTTTCTTTGCTAAGTGGAATATGGCAATATTCTTAACAGCATTCTCGTTCTACTTCACATTTGTAAGCGGAGTTGGCTTTGGCGTTTATTGGATTTCGGGAAACTTATTAGGAATTGCGGTTCAATTTATATGTAATGCAATACTAAGACCAAGTCAATATGTAACTTATGAAATATTGCCTCCTCCTAAAAAGGACCGACAATTAATTAGACGACAACGTCAAAGAGAATCTGCTGATATGAAGAAATTTAAAAAAGCCAAAAAGAATTTGGTTTTCTATTCTGAAGCAAGTGGATTTTATAAATATTATAAAGGCATGATAGAATATATTTTAAACAACTCAAAGGTTAAAGTTCACTATTTAACAAGTGATATTAATGACCAAGTGTTTAAAATAAATCACCCTAATTTTATTCCTTACTATTGCGGTCCTAAAAAATTAATTACAGTATTGATGGAACTAGATTGTAAAGTGGCGGTATTTACAATGCCAGATTTGCAAAAATATCAATACAAACGCTCAATAGTTAATAAAAACATACAATATGTTTATGTGCACCACGGTTTTAACAGTCTTACTTTAACCATCAAGAAAAACTCACTAGATTATTTCGATACAATATTCTGTTTTGGCCCACATTATAATGAGGAAATTCGAGCAATGGAAGCATATTATGGTTCGAAAGAAAAGAAATTGGTTAATACGGGATACGATTTGTATAAGGCTTTAAAAGATAGATACGTACCACAACAAAACGAAAAAGAAACAATTATTATTGCTCCAAGTTGGCAAAGAGACAACATCTTGGAAACTTGTATTTATGATATTATGAACAATATTGATAAAGAAAAATATAAGGTTGTAATTCGTCCTCACCCAGAATTTATAAAAAGATTCCCTAAAAAGATAGAGGTTTTAAAGAAGAATTTTGGAGACGCATTACAATTAGACTTTGCTACAGATATTTTAACTGCAGATATTATAATTTCTGACTGGTCAAGCGTTGCATGGGAGTTCTCTTATACAACTAACAAACCTGCTTTGTTTATAAATACTCCTATGAAAATAATGAATCCGGACTGGGATAAGTTTGGTTTAACACCATTGGAAATTTCAATAAAAGATAAAATAGGTAAAACAATAGAAATACAAGATATTTGCAATATAAATCAAGCCCTAGAAGAAATTAAAAATATAAAAAATCCACAAGAAATTATTTCGAGTATGATGTATGACAATTCAAAGGCAAGCGAAATAAGCGGAAAATATTTAATTGAGGAGATAAAAAATGCAATCAACAAGCAACAAAACAAAAAATAGAAGCATAAGCAAAAAAGAGATATTTTTCATTTTAGGTTTTACCGCTTTGTTTGTGTATTTCTTCTTATTATTCAAGCAAATAGATTTTATCCAAAACAATCAAAGTGAATTTGGTATATTGTTTAGTGAAATTATTGCTTCATACATATTCTTCGTTTTCTTAACCTATGTTATTATGTCGGCAATATTGCTTTGGTTATGTTATTACTTTAAAAATGTGTACAAATATGTTGTTTTGGTATTATTTGGTTTAGAACTAGCAAGTTATGCTCAATTCTTATTCTTTAATGATAGCAATATAACAAATGTGAATGGTCACGTTTCGGCTAGTGTTTTGCAATATATTGTAAACACAATATTGTATTTGGCTATTTGGTTTATGCCAATAATAGTGTACAAATTAAAAGGTCGTAACAATCAAAAGACGTCAAACCAACAAAAAGAACAAGTAAAAAATGAAGAGCAAAAACAAGCTACAAACTCTAACAGTTTATATAAAACAATAATTTTGGTTATGTCTATAATATTTGGTATGCAAGCGGTAGGTTGGATTGCTGCAATGCCTAAATATCAAAGTATACCTAAGGATAACACTCTTTACTATTTTTCAATAGATGAACAATTAAAGTTGTCTAAAAATGATAATGTAATAACTTTTGTTTTAGACAGAATGGATACCAAGTATGTTAATGAAATATTTGAAAAACACCCTGAAGATAAGGAAATATTTTCTGGATTTACATACTATACAGATAATATATCTCAATATCCTGGAACTTTCCCTTCGGTAGTAGGATTATTGTCCGGCGAAACTTTTGACAAACAACAATCGCAAGTGGAATTTATGGATAAAGCGTGGGAAAATCCTATATTGTTTGATGCTCTTAAAGATAATAATTATAAAGTTAACGGCTTGTTAAATTCTATAGCAACTTTTTATGATTTTGAACAAATTGAAGATGAATTTGACAATATTAAAAAATTAGATGCTAAAAACAGAAACGTTAAAGAATTTAAGTTCTTTACTTCAGCCACAACTGCAGCGTTAAATCAATTTATGCCATTTTGCTTAAAATCGCTATTCGTTGGATATATTACCATTCCAAACGAGTGTATTGAAATTAAAAACACCACAGATTATTTCCCAAAAACAGTTTCACCGGATAGCGACCTAGCGTTATATGAGCGCTTGATTGCTGAAGATGGAGGATTAACTGCCGATGAAGAACAAAATGTGTTTAACTTTATTCACTTATTGGCTAGTCACAATCCTTATGGTTACAATTCTAAACTAAAAAAGACTGATAAAAGCAATGAAATATCACAAACTCGTGGTACATTTAAAATTTTGCAAGAATATTTTAATCAAATGAAAGAGCTTGGTGTGTACGAAGATGCAACAATCATTGTTATGGCAGACCATGGTCAATGGACTAGTAGAAAAAATTCTAAACAAATAACTGATCCTCCAATGGCGGCTTTGTTTATAAAAGAACCAGGCAAAGGAACAAATATTGTTGATGACAGCTCAACTCCTATGCAAATAAATAATGATGCTCAATTGTATCATGCAAACTATGTTCCAACTATAATAGAATTGCTTTACAATAAAGACAATGCTAAAAACCAAGCATATTATGATTCAGTTAAGGCACAAAACAATTCTTACTTTGACGTAATAAATGGAACTGGAGAACAAGAAAGACAATATTATTACGTAAGATGGACTAATATGAATTCAACATATTATAAGGCAAAATTTATTATCAAAGGCAACGCTAATGATAAACACAATTGGGATAAGGAATAGTTTTAAAAGTAATTAAAGATTATTAACAGACAAAATAAAAACTCACCATATATTACAGGTGAGTTTTTATTTTTTATTATTAAATTAAATCCGAATCTGTCGCAATCCATTCGGAAGTTAATGTGTCTGAAAGTTGTCGGTTATCAATATTATAAATTATTTCAACCCTAATTTTAACCCATTCAAAACCATCGTTTACTTCTTTAGTCACATATTCATTTTTTGATTTTACATTAGTTTTAGACAACTCAAACACTTCAGGATTGTTCACATCTTGCATATCAAATTTAAAAGCGTCATCATCATTGTTAAATTCTACAAGTGTTGATATGTTTTGCTCTGTATAAAAATCGCAATAAATAGTTATATCAGCAATATTGTTTAGAAGATTTATTACTTTATTAGGATTGATTGAAAAATTATTTATAACGTATTGAAAAGAATCTCTATCGCTCCAATCTTCGTCATTGGGTTTATTTATATCAACTCTGGTAGAATGACTTTCATTGCTATTTAATTGGATTTCTTGAACTTTTGAAGGGAAGGTAATATCATCAATAGTTATTAATTGTAGCAATTTATAACTATCGCCATCTTTTACTATAATATCGCCCTCTCTAGGTTCTATTACAACTTGAGTTTGTTTGTTGGAATTATTAATAACCTTGGAAACAGTTTTAAAAACAGTAAACCCAGCAAATATAACAGTTGCTATAGTGCATAAAAATTGAAGCCAAGACAAAAGAATTTTATGCCAAGGGTCTGGAGATTGTGTTATTTCTAATTTTTTTGTATCAATATCTTTAATTTCTTTAGTATTCATAATATCCTCTGTAATATATTTTTGGGGCTTCCGTCAGGATTTGAACCCGAACTAATGGTTCCGAAGTACTTTAACTTGAACCTTTCTACATTGTGTATATCTCATCATTTTTTGTGAAAGCAATTAAACTTTCATAAACTTTCTAAAATTTACAGCTTTTAATAATTTTGAGTGTGTTTAGTTCTAATTGGGTGCCATTTTATATTTTGGGTGCCAAACGGGTGCCTTTTTACAGGTGCTCAAACTTTTTACACTCTCGGGTGCCTTTTTGTCAATATTATACTTATATCAATAGTTTTTGATATGTCGTACTTCGATTGATGGAATCGTTATTTCATGTGGTAAATTCATTACATAAAGGATTGTTTCTGCCACTCTTTCTGGTTCCAACCCTAAACACATAATTTCATCTGGCAATTTGTCGTTTGCTCTAAAGTAAAAATTTGTTTTAATTAAACCCGGACAAACATCTGTAATTTTGATATTATGTTTAGCTAAATCTCTTTGAATTGCTTTTCTATAAGCATAACTGCCATGCTTTGATGCGTTATAGACAGGGCAAAACTCTTCAACTTCAACCCCACTTTGCGAATTGATATTTATTATTTGACCATAGTTTTGACTAATCATAATTGGCGAAAATTCGCTAACCATAGCAATAATACCAAAAACATTAGTATCAATTATCTTTTTAACCCTTTCTAAGTCATTGATTTTAGCAAAATGGTCTATATTCAATTGAGAAAGTTCCCCCTTAGTCCACATTCCTGCGCAATTGATAAGACAATCTATTTTATCAAAAGTTTTTACAACAAAATCCTTTAATTTCTTTATTTGTTTAACATCTGTTACATCACAAACAAAAGCCCTTTGATTTAAGTCTTTGGCAACATTTTCAACATTGTCTTTTTCAATATCTACTAAAATTAAATTTTCATTTTTAAGCATTGTAGCGACAGCTTTTCCAACACCATCTCCTGCACCTGTGATTATAATATTTTTCATATTAATTCTCCTTTTCTGTGAATATTATAACACATATATTTCAAATTTGTATCAAAAAGTATTAAAAAACTGGAATTCCTACTGAAATTCCAGTCTAAAAATGTGGTCTCCCAGTCAGGATTCGAACCCGAAAAGTGAGTTCCGAAGGTTAGCTAGTCGAACCGCTCTAATATTTCTATCATTTACCACAATTTGTAAAAGCAATTAAACTTTAATAAGGTTTCTAAAATTTTTATATTTAAATAATTTTGATAGTGTTATACTCTAATTTGGTACCGTTTGGTACTTTGGGTGCCAAACAGGTGCCTTTTCTCGTGTGCGCAAACCTTTGGTGTGTTTAAGTGTCTTTCAACACATATTATAATAAAAAATGAATAAAGTTACAAATATTTGATACACTTTCAAGTTATGTATGCTATAATAAAATTAACAAACAAGATTTTAATAATAAGGTAGAAAATCAAATGAAAGAGAAAGTTGAGATAATATCAAAAGAAATTTGGGAGTTAAAACCAAAGTCAAAAATAGATTTTAACGAGTATTTTAAAAAATATGAAGTTGAAGAACAAAATAAATTTGGATGTTATAATGCTATTATGAAAAATTTAAAAGGTTGGATAAGTGTTGAAAAGAAATATAAAAATGCAGTAGACGATTTGCCTTTTAATATTCCACATATAAAAAATAAAAAGTTGATTATTATGCCGGATAGCACACCAATTAATAAAGAAGGTATAGAATCAATAATCAATGTTCTTGAAAATGAAAAACCTTATGAAGAAGTCCCTTCAAGAACAGAAAACGGCATAACACATATGGGTTGTATTAATTATGATGATAGAATTATGAAGTTGTTTAGACATATCCCACATTTCTTTGGAAATTACAATAAAAACATTGAAAAAGTTATAAAAAAAGATATTGCTAAATTAACACTTGAAGAAACCAAACAATATTTAAGTTATATCTAT
Organism: Candidatus Onthoplasma sp.; assembly: GCA_045637825.1. Lineage (GTDB taxonomy): Bacteria > Bacillota > Clostridia > Christensenellales > UBA1242 > Onthoplasma. The sequence goes on from JAZUAD010000012.1 coordinate 20,806, forward strand.
GGTAAAGAAAGAATTTTTGAAGGATTTATAAAATCTGCTATTGATAAAGGAATTTTACTTGTGCTTTTAAAACGATTCTTGGAGGTATGCTAAAATTTTATGGAATTAGATGAAGTTTTTAAAATTGCAAATGCAAATCCAACAAATAAATTTATCACACAACATCTTGATGAACAAACATTGGAATCTATTATAGGAATTTTAGAAAAACTAGATGCTAGTGATTTTAGAGAAATGAACCCTAATGGAACATTTGAGTTTGGAGATATTCCAATTCCTTATAGGCAATTAACTAAAACACAAAACGAGCAAACAGCATTCTCTACTAATCTACAAGAGTATTTTGGCGAAGTTTTAAAATCTATAAACACAGAAGGAACTAATATTGAATATCCTTTTGTTATTAGAAGTGAAGAAAATTCAAGCGAATACTCTAAATTAAAACAATTTGAAAATGGAACTTCACAAACTTGTCAATATGATTGGGCTTGGATTGAAGATTATATTAAAAATTCGGATAAAAAAATAAAACTTTCTTTACTTCATACTCATCCAAACCCTTTGGATAAACAACACAATACACTTTATAATAAATATCCCAAGCAATTAGGCGAACTTAGAGTTCAGCCTAATGGATTAAATATCTCTTTAGCAGATATATATGCAGGTCAATATCTACAAATGTTAGCTGAAAAGTATGGAAAAGAAATTGATACAGAAAGCACAATTTTAATGTATGATGGAACACTTATATCGTTTACCACCCAAAATGGTATAGCACTAACCAGTGAGAGAAATTTAGAAAAAGATTTACAAGCAAATGCTGCCCCAAAAATTGAACCTGTAAGTAAAGAAGAACTTGAAAAAGCAAAAAAAGAGTTATACTCAGAAACTCTTTCAACTACTACACCAACACAAAATCATAATAATAACACATTATCAATAGAAATTGATATTGAAGAAAAGAGTTTATAAGGAGAAATATATGGAATTAACTAGAAGCAACATTAAAGAATATCTAGATAATGGTTTTACAAATACTAACTATTGTAAAAAAGTTAGAGGAACTAATTTTTTACAAACATGTAAAACAATTTCAATTAATGATTTGGATTTTATTGAAGTATTAAAAGAGTTTTTCTCTTTGCTAAATTTTAATTATAATTCATTTAAAACAAATGCAAGTTGGGCTCCTAGTGGTAGACAGAAATCCGTGATAGAAACACTATCAATTATAAGTAATGATATTAGCTTGAATAATAATGGCGATGTTAAATTAAGACGTCTTGAAGACCTTATACATCTATATGATGATTTCTATTGGGAAATTTGGGATTATTTTGATGATTACAATAACAAAAACGAAGAAATTGTTAAAGAAGAAATTAACTTAATACTTCCTATACTTGAAAAATTTTTAAAAGAATATAAGAAATAAAGGAGAAATAAAATTATAACAAATAATGAATTTGGATTGATAATTAGAAAAAATGGAACGATAAAAGGAACAGCTAGTACCTATATCAACATCTTGAATAGTTTTGACAATAATGAAAATATTGTGGAAATCAATGGAAGTAAATACGATTTGACAAAAAAACACTTTAAAGAACTAAAAAAATTAGTTGAGAAAAACTTAAACGACCTTATAAAAATATCTAAAGAACAAACACAAACTTATCTTAATGAAAACGGACTAGATGGTTATGGTAAAAGAGTTACTATTCTTTTGGGTGGAATGCAAATTTATGTTAATTTTGCTGTTGCAGACAAAAAAGTCAAAGATTTAGGCAACCTACTATTAGAAAAAATAGAAAAAGTTATTATAGGATAAAAATATGCTGGGTGCAATTATTGGAGATATTGTTGGCTCTATCTATGAATTTGACAACATAAGGACAAAAAATTTTAGTTTGTTCTCTCCCAACTGCTTTTTTACAGATGATACTGTTATGACCATTGCAATATATAAGGCATTAAAAAAGTCAAAATTATTCAAGTATAAACACTTACAAGAGCAAACAATTAAACAAATGCAAAAATACGGAAAATTATATCCAAATATGAGTTATGGAACATCTTTTAAGCATTGGTTAAATACAAAAAATCCACGACCTTATAATTCTTATGGTAATGGCTCAGCTATGAGAGTAAGTCCTGTTGCTTATTTTGCAAAAAGTATAGATGAAGTTAAAAATCTTTCTTATCAAGTGAGTGTCGTATCTCATAATCACGAAGAAGGGATTAAAGGTGCAGAAGCTACTGCTATATCAATTTGGCTAGCACTAAATAACCATAGTAAAGAACAAATAAAAAAATATATTCAAGATAACTATTACTTACTAGATTTTGAATATGAAGATTTAGTAAAAAATTATAGATTTAATGAAACTTGCCAAAATACAGTCCCACAAGCTATTTATTGTTTCTTAATAAGTGAAGGTTTTGAAGATTGTTTAAGGACAAGTATTTCCATTGGTGGTGATAGCGATACATTATGTGCAATTTCTTGTGCTATTGCCGAAGCTTATTATGGCATACCAGAAGATATCAAATTTAAAGCATTACAATATCTTGATAAAAAGATATTAGCTGATTATAAAGAATTCAATAAATTTAAAGGAGAAAAATTATGACTTCAATAGCAAGTGAAGAGACAATGAAAAGAATGCAAAATCAAGAAAAATTTAATAAATTAGATTACGATTTTAGATTTTTCTATAGTTTACGATTTGGAGAAGTGAAACTATCACCAAACATGATAGCCTTTTTATCATTTCCCGATAGAAGATTAATGATATTAGAAGACAAAGAAAAATGCAATAAAATTTTCGATAATTTTTTAGAGTTTGTTAAAAATGCTGGTAAATATAAATATTCAAAGCCTAAAAGAGGATTGGCAACAGGCATTTCTACGGAAGTTGAATGGGCAAAAAAATCTAAATATTGGTTAAAAAAGAAGCCCTCAGATGATGAAACAAGAGATTATTTATATGATATACTGAATGAAAATAATTTGTTAGACGAAAAAACAAAGAGGGAAAACACTCCTACAACAAAATTAAACATTGATGAAAAAAACTAAAAAGTGTAGTAAATGATATTTGCAGTGGAAACGATTGTCAAAACTTAATTGAAGATGTGTATGATATCACATTCAAAATCTACAACTTACAAAAAGGAACAACAACTACGATTGCAAAATTGATTGATTACAAGCCAGAAGTATCATTTGTTGAACCTATAATACAAGGAAAAAATAAGTCGTTGCGTTAAAGAATCGTGCAAAAGAATTGAAATTCGTTTAGAGTCAAACAAAGATAAAATTGGAGGATTGGCTTACTTTAACGAATTTACAAAATTTTAATTAAAAACAACTTCTGTGGCTAATTGCTTAAATTACAAAAAATAAAAGACTAAAAACTATATTTTAGTCTTTTATTTTGGTCTCTGCAGAAGGATTCGAACCCTCAATAAAACGTTCGAAGCGTTTTGTGATATCCCTTTCACTATGCAGAGATATGTTGCAATATGCTCCTAAAAAGTGGGTGCCTTTTAGGTGCCAAATGCTAATTATTAGTTTTTGCAATTTCACAAAGTGCTTATAAATAGATGGTTTTTCGCAATTTGCAAGGTTAAGAGTAGTAAATCCGAAGACCATTATGCTATCCATTACACCACGAAAGCGCATAAAAGGTTAAATTTTTATGCTTGTATTATAACATAAAATATATATCTAAACAAGTATTTTATAAAAAGTAGGTGAATTAATATACTAAAACAATGATGTAGTTTCGTAATACAAAGAATATACAACATTGAATAATTAAAAATATTATTATGGCAATAAAAATAGGTAATGTGGCATAAAATGCACGTTTGCAATAGTAATAATCATTTTGAAATTCCAAACAAATCACAAAAATACAAAGTAATAAAAAGAAAGACACGCACATACATATTAGCATGCAAAAAGCTATTACTAATGTATTGATTATTCCGTATTGCAATACAAAGGCAATTAAGGTTAAGGTTTGAGCATAAATATAATAGGCATAGAAAAACAATCCTATACTTATTGTATATTTTTTACAGCAAGAAAACATTATAATCAAGGCAAATATAGATAATGAAAAAAGGTTGGTAAACAACATTCCGCCAAAACCAGAACTTCCTCTTAAAAATTTAACAACTGTAACATTTGAAAAACTTATAAGTAAGGAACTATTATTGAATTTTATTCCTGCCATAATGGCGCAAAAAACACATGCGCCGATTAATACGATGCAAAAACTTACAAAAGTTCGGTGCTTTTTAATTTGGTCTAATATTGTATATGAAAACCTAAAAGGAAGTTTCATATTGTATATATATTAACAAGAATGTATTATTAGGATAATTTGTTATAATTTGTCGTAACTAACTATTAAATTTATCAAAATCTGGTATAAATTCTTCATTTGCGCTGGAAAGGTCTTGATAAAATCCATTTTTAAAAGATTTGGAATTTAATAGGTTTATTACTCGTTTATATTCAATAGGTTTAAGTTGTCGATTGTATTTAGCGTATTTAGGCAATTGTTGTATTAGATAATAAGGGGTATATTGTCCCATTATGCTTATATAAGTTTTAGTTCCTAAGTTGTCATATATCCAGTTTATTACATCAAAACTATTATTAATTTCATTTGGTATAACCAGGTGGCGGACTATTAATCCCTTTTGCATAATTCCATCAATTATGATATCGTTAGGTTGATTTTTGCGCATTTCAAGTATTGCTTTAGTACAAATTGTAGGATAATCTTTTGCTCCAGAAAGGTTCATCGCCAAATCGTTATCCATATATTTCATATCAACCAAATATATGTCTACAATATTTTTTAATTTTCTTATAGTTTCAACACTTTCATACCCATTGCTATTCCAAACAACTGGAACAGAAGGTTTGTATAAACTTAATGCTTCTATAATTTGATTAGAGTAATGGCTGGGTGTTACTAAATTAATGTTATGTACTCCTCTGTTTTCTAAATCTTTAATTATATTTATAAAATCTTGAACAGAAATCTCTTTTCCTTCACCGAGTGAACTGATTTTATAATTTTGACAATAAACACATTTTAGATTACAGTGTGAAAAAAATATAGCGCCACTTCCATTAGTTCCTGAAATAATAGGTTCTTCCCATTGATGTACCATATATTTTGCTACTTTTAATGAATTATTTGCGCCACAAAAGCCGTTTGAATGGTTGCGGTTAACATTGCATTTTCTAGGACATATATTACATTTCATATTCAAAGATATTTTAACACTTAACTTATGTCTTGTCAAACAATAATAAATTAAACAAATTTTACAAAAATGGAAAAATTATGGAAAATTGATTGAGTTTATATTAAAAGTTGTTTAATATATACGTATGGAATGGAAAAGTCGAATTTTGTCAATATTTGTCACAATTGCAATAATTGTTGGAATTGGTGCGTGTTTTATTGTTTTTTTAAAAGATGATAATAAGCATATTTATGCCGAGTCGATAGAGTTTGTTTCATTAACAGGAAGTTTTGAAATGAGTATTGATAGTCAGCTGGTGATTGATAATACTATGGTAAAAATTATTCCAAACAACCAAAACTTAGTTCCTGAATTTACTATTAAGAAAAGTGGCTCAAGTGTCGAACGTGTTATAACTGAAGGAAAATATACTTTTGAGGAAATTGGAAGATATATTCTTACTTGTAAAGTTAAGGCAAGTAAAAAATATTATTTAGAGGATACTTTACGCATAAATGTGGTACAAAATCCAACAAGCTCAACAAGTATGTATATTAACAAGCTACCTAATATTGATTTATATGTAGAAGGAGTTGTTAAGCTTTCTTCCTTAGTACAAACTGTCTGTCCAGAAGACACGAAAGTAGATGTGGTTTGTGATAAACGTTGTTCATTTGACAATAATAGATTAACCCTGCTACAGGAAGGTGTGGCTAATATCGATATTTCTTTAACCTATGATGGAATTAAAATATGCAAAACAGTAGCAATTAATATAAAACCTAAAATAGAGCAGGAAGATATTGGGTTGGTTTTAACTATTGGTTCGCAAATTGTGGATAATAATAAAGTTGAAATTAAATTGACAGAATTTGTTACTGGAATAAATTATTATATAACGCTAGAAGATGAACAAGAAATAGAGTGTTGGACGTATAGTGAAAATCTGCAGGTGATAAGATATAACGTTCCGCTAATAGAATTACTTACTTTACGAAAGGGTGAAGCGGTGTTGTATATAAGGCCAATAAACTATCCACAACTAATATTTGAGGTGATGATAACTATTATTTGACATTTTGATTAAATAATAGTATAATAAAATTAAGGAGAAAGATTATGAAAGTTGATAAAGAAAAGTGTTTAAGCTGTGGGGCGTGCATAGCAATGTGTCCAACTCAAGCAATATCAATGAAAAATGGTAAAGCCGAAATTAATAAGAAAAAATGTATTAAGTGCGGAACCTGTATGCAAATTTGTCCTGTTGGTGCAATAAACGATAAGGAATAATGTTAATATTAAAATATGACTAAGTGTCATATTTTTTTATTGCGATATATTGTATATTAAATTAAATAATATGCTATCATTTTGTTGACAAAAATAAATTTACATACGATAATATTTAAAACTAGAAAGGTTAATATATGCAAGAAGTGCTAAATGGACAAAAAATAAATTTAATATGGCGTGTAAATATATTGTTTACATTTTTTTCTATTATGTTTGATTTAAGTTTAGGCATGAAAGTTGCGTGGTTTTCAATGTGGCTAATAATACCATTGTTTATGTCTTGTACTAACGCTTTGCAATGTATAATGTATATGTCGTTATATATGAGAGTGCAACATAGTGCAAAATTGTTTTCAATACTTATTTGTATTTCCACCTTTATTATTTTGATAAAACAAATAATAAAATTAAATAAAAATAAATTATTAAATAAATATTTTAAAATAATATTATTTTATCTTGCAATAATAGTTGCTCCTATATTTTATAGCGTTTCAGTAAATAAAATAATAAATATTTCAATTATTTATTATTTAATTATGATTAATTTATTGTTATTATTTTATCTAATAAAAAACGAATTAAATAAAGAATTTATTATAAATTATTCATACGGAATAATAGTGTCATCAATATTATCATTAATTGGTTATATTTCTGGTTTACATCATTTGCCTTTTCATGCATCAAATCGCTTTTGTGGATTTATGCCATTGTGTAATTCGTTGGGGATTAGTTGTGTAATTTGCATATCAGCAATTTATTTAATTATGATTAGGGCAAAAACAATTAATCGTAGAGATTTGTATTTAATGGTAGTATTGTCGTTAATAGGCGTTATGACGATGTCTAAAACCTTTTTTATAACATTTGCAATCGTCATACTATTTATATTAATTAATCAATATAAGTTAAGCGCTAATAAAAAGAAGTTTTTTAAAATAAGTTTGATAGTGTTTATGGCTTTAAGTCCATTGCTTTTAATATATGGGATTAAGATGTTTGATAGATTGTTTGGAGGATTTGGAGATGTTGGAATAATAGGTTCTATAACTACTGACCGCCAAAACAAATGGCCGATATATCTTAAACCTTGGTTAAAAAATATTAGAACAATATTGTTAGGGCTTGGTATAACTTTTAATTACAATACTGTATTTTCAAGTCATAGCTTTTATGTAGGGTATTTGTCTAAATTAGGATTTGTTGGATTGATAGCGTTATTTATTTTTATGTACGTAATAATATTTGATAACAAGCCTATTAAACTAAAATTGAAGAATTTACCTATATTAGTTTTATTGTTAATATTTTTAGTAGAAGATTTAAGTTATAATACGTTTAACTTTATTCCTTTTATTATTGGAATTAGTGCTACAGATATAAAACATTGTTAATGTGCAATTGACAATTATTGATATTTATGTTATTATTTCAAAAAATATTATTAATTACGGGCAGGGTAAAGTATGAGTTTAGAAAAAAATAAAGGTGCATTATTTTATGTGGTGTTGACATTGTTTGCTGTATGTGCTAGCGCTGCCCATACAGGTAGAGAGTTTCAGTTTGTATTATATGCAATAGTAATAATTGCTCCGTTGTTGTTTGATGATACTAAAACTATTGGTTTATATTTTTTTAGTGCGTGTTTTATGAAATGTTTTGTTGTTCCGACTTTTTTAGGGGTGCTTAACATTTCGTTATTAGTGCTAGAAGTAAAAAAAATTTGGGAACTAAGAAAAAATAAAAACGAATTAAAAGCGGCTTTAAAAATTATAGCAGTATGGATTGGTATTTTAATACTTGCAACTATCTATACTTTATTTTGTAATAATTTTAAATTCTATCGCGGGGCACCCTTTATTGATTTTATTCAATGCATACTTACATATTTTTTAGTAAGAAATAATTTAAAAATAAAAGATATATTATTAATATTGTTTGGCGGAATTGTTGTTTCTGTAGGTATAGCTGTTATATTTAATTTAATAGGGGAATATAATCCATTTATTAGAGGTAGTATTAACGAAAGGTTTGGAGCGTTTTTTAAAAATGTTAATACATTAGGAACTTTTTGCACAATATGTGCATCTGGTATAATTGTTTTAATAATAAATAAAAAATTAGATTTTAAAAAGTTTGCTATTTTACCATTTATTCTTACATTGATAGGATTGGCTCCATTTTCAAAAATATTTATAGCACTAAATACGGTGTTGTATGTTGGCTGGTTTGTAACTTCATTTGTTAAGTCTAATCACAAAAAAAGATATATAATTTATCTTTTAATGTTAATAGGCCTGGGATTTTTGGTTTATAATTTATCACAAGATTATATACAAGTAATGGTTGAACGTTTTGTTGGAAGAAAGAGCAATAGGACTGCGGTTCAGCAACTAACTAGTGGAAGAATAAGAATTTGGGAAGAATATTTAGATATGTGGTTAAAATCTCCGTTAACAATATTGTTTGGCAATGGATATACATCTCCTAAAATTCCTTGCGGGAGATACGAGCATAGTTTATATCTTTCATTATTAAACCAATTTGGAATAATTGGAACGATTATTATTATAAGTGCTGTGGTATATACTGTTAGGAAGGGCTGTAAGTTAAGTAAAAATATAATCAACTATGTTCCTGTTATACTGTTGTTAATCAATGGATTAGTTTCTAATATGTCGGGTGGTTTATGTACCTGTTTAAGTTGGTTGTTTGCACTTTGTTTTGTAATAGATAATAAAAACAAGCAAAAGGATTAATTATGAAAAGTTTTATTTATAAAATAGACCATTGGTTTGCTGAGTTTTTCCACAAAATGTATGTTTGGGGTGGAGATGGTATGACCTGTGTAATGAAAGGGATTAGTTACATTGCTGAAATGGGTATTTTGTTTTTGTTGATAGGTTTAGTATTGGCATTGTTTAAGCGAACTAGAAAAGGCGGTATTACCATTTTAATTGCGGTTGGTATAGGGTTTGTATTTACAAATCTCATATTAAAAAATGTAATAGCAAGGGCTCGTCCTTTTGAGGATTTAGGAAGTGATTTTTATAAATGGTGGCTAGATGCTGGGGCAAACTATGTTGATGGCTTTTCGTTTCCTTCTGGGCACACCACAGCAACTACAGCTTTTTCAGTTGCAATATTTTTAAGTATACGCAAAAAATATAGTTGGCCGATTTTATTCTTACCTTTGTTAATGGCAAGCAGTCGAATTTATTTAGGTGTGCATTATTTTACTGATTGCGTTGGCGGTTTGGTGGTGGGCAGTCTGTCTGCAGTATTGGCATATTTAATTGCTAAACGGATATATTGTAGCGAGGTTAAGTTAAGCGTGTGGATAAGACACTTAAATATATTTAATTTAACTGAAACCAAGGAGAATGTGGCTAAAGAAATTGCAGAATTGGATAAGAAAAAGGCAGTTGTAAACAATTCCGCTGTTAAAACTGTGGATAATCCAGAAAAAGCACAAGTAGAAGATTTTGTTTATATTACGCAAGCCGAAGAACAAGATGCGGGTAAAGAGAAGTCGGGCGAAAAACAAGATAAACAATAAAAATTTTATAGATTTTTATAAAAAATAAGAACCTTAAAGGGTTTTTATTTTTTTTCTTTGACATTTTTAGGTTGTTTTTGTATACTTTTATTAAAGGAAGGCAATATGAATATTGAAAATCTTGAACAAGAAATTGGCGAATTGATTGAAAAATTTGAATTAACAAAATCTTGTCTTAATTTAAAAGAGCAGTCTTTACGTCTTGGCGAGTTATTAAAGGAACGTGACTCGTTGTCTTTTTGGTCTAACGTTAATTTTGCAATGAATACTAATAAAGAGATTAAAAGTTTACAAACTTTATTTGATAAAGTCAACGGTTTGCAAAACCGCCTTGCCAGTTTAAACGAGTTAAAGCAAATGTTGGAGCAGAGTCAAGATATTTCTGGCTTAAATGAAATATATTGTGAAGTAGTTAATTTAAGCGAGGAAATAGATAATCTAAGCGTTAGAACGCTTATGGACGGCAAATATGATGCCAACAATGCAATAATATCTATCCATTCTGGAGCAGGTGGGACCGAATCGCAAGATTGGGTTAGTATGTTATATCGTATGTATAGTATGTATTGTGCAGACAATAATATGGACGCAACAATAGTTGATAGTGTTGATGGTGGCGGAGTTGGTTTAAAAAGCATTACTTTTGTAGTAAAAGGCGAATATGTTTATGGCAAACTACGTAGCGAAAAAGGTGTTCATAGATTAGTTAGAATTTCACCTTTTGATGCTTCAAAACGTAGGCACACAACTTTTGCTAGCGTGGAAGTTGCACCTGAAATCACCTCGGAAGGAGATGTGGTGATTAATAATGAAGATTTAAAAATTGACACTTATCGCAGTTCGGGTGCTGGCGGACAACACGTAAACACAACTGATTCGGCTGTAAGAATTACTCACGTTCCTAGCGGAATAGTTGTTACATGTCAAAACGAACGAAGTCAATTGCAAAACAGGGAAAACGCTCTTAAAATATTAAAAAGTAAATTGCTTTCATTAAAATTGGAGCAAGAAGAACAAAAAATTCGTGAAATTAAAGGCGAATTAAAGAAAATTGAATGGGGAAGCCAAATTAGAAGCTATGTTTTTCAACCTTACACAATGGTTAAAGACCATCGCACAGACTATGAAAGCAGTGATGTACACTCAGTTATGGACGGAAACTTACAACCTTTAATTAATGAATATTTGAAAAAATCTCACTCTTAATAATAAAAATTTAATATATAATATACACTATAAAAGTTGTTTGAATATAATTTGCAATTTCATACAAAAATATTAATAAAAAAATCTCACTTAAATTGTGAGATTTTTTACTATGCATTATTGTTCGTCAGGACGTCTAGGTTGAGTAGGTTGTGGTCGTTGAGCGGGAGCCTGAGGTCTAGGTTGAGCAGGTTGAGGTCTAGGTTGAGGTGCTGGACGAACTGGTTGTGGAGATGGTTGAGCAGGTGGAACTAGATTGTTAATTCCGTTATCAACATTTCCCTTAAACCCTTCACCCTTACTTCTTCTTTTTGAAATAAGTTCGCTACGGCAACTGATTTTAAATTTTTCAATATCTAAATTAGAAAAGTTAGAAGAAGTTGTATCAATTGCCATACGATAAAATTCTTGATATAGTTTTGCTGAATTTAAAGTACAAAGTAAACCATTATACGCCTGTTTAGCCCTTTGAATAAATTGTGGGTTGTATTTAACATCAATACCATTTTGAGCAATGATGTCTAAGCAATCAAACGCTTCTTGTAAACTTTCCTTTTTTGATTCATAGTTTTTATCATACATTACCACATCTCTATCCAACAAATCTATAATATTGCTACGAGTAAGATATAGTATTACTATGGCGAATACTGCAATTACAATTCCTGCAACTCCGCCCCACATTGCTATTTTTTCCATTATAAAATCCCCCTAATTTTTATTATAATGTTATTTTTTATTTTGACATAAATATTATAGCACAAATTATTTTCAAAACTCAAATGTTTTATATTATTTTACTAAATATATTTTAAAATATTCTTTTTAATATGGTTAAAAGTTCGTTTTGGCTAGGTTTTACTACAATATCCACTCGACCTACGACACTTTTTTTGCTGATAGGACCTACTAAAGAACTGTCTTTGGACAGATTCCAATTATCACCCAATACAAATATTTCGCCCTTTTGTACAATAACGCCTTTAACTTCTTCGTCTGCATTTTTACTAATACGAGAGGTTTCGTTAATGTGGTTTTTTACATATGTTTCAAATGAAGAATAGGTGTTATAACCTAGCGCTGAATTTGGTTTAGAATAAATAATTTGTTCGTTAACTATTAAATTATATTGATTTCCATCAAAAACTATATTAACAATATCGCCTTCACTAGCAATTAATCTTTTGATTGTGTAATTGCCAAAGTTGTTATTTTTTCTTAAATCTAACACTATAATATCGCCTTTAACGCCTTTATTAAATCTATTAATATATATAACATCTCGTTGATTTGATTGGGGGCTGTTTAAGGTTGGATACATTGACATTCCTTTTACGTAGGTCCTAGAATATACTATAAAAAATGAAGAAATTATAACGCTTAATATAGCAAAAACAATTATGACACAGGTCATAATTTGTAATCCTAATAATTTGCGTGATGAAATTTCGTACATATTGATATTATACCACATAAGAACGGTTTTGTAAATAAAATTATAAAATTTGCTTTTTATGGTTAATGGGTGAATGGTTGAATTATTTATAAAACTATTGCGTAAATTGATTTGATGTGCTATAATTAATTTATGAAAACTAGCGAACTGATTATTAATAAATCTCGTTTTATTGGCATATTACAAGATTTAAGTTGTGAACAAGACATTGTCGACACGCTTAATAAAGTAAGATTGGAGCACAAAAAGGCAAATCATGTATGTTATGCCTATGTGTATAGTGTGGATAAAGTGTTGGAAAAGTGCAGTGATGATGGCGAACCTAAAGGAACTGCCGGAGCTCCTATAATGAATGTTATAAAAAAAAGAAATTGTAAAAATGTTCTAATTATGGTGGTTAGATATTTTGGCGGAATTAAATTGGGGGCTGGTGGTTTGGTGCGCGCATATAGTAAAACTGCTGGAAGTTTATTTAATTAAAAGGAATATATTATGAATTTAAAACAAGAAGTATACGTGGTTTTAGAACAATTAAAAGACTATGGCGAATTAAATAATTTGGTAATTGATAGCATTGATGCAAGCAAAGGTGATTTTTGTTTGCCTTGTTTTTCGCTTGCTAAAACCTTACGCAAATCTCCTATTATGATTGCTGATGAAATTTCTGCCAAGTTAAATTTAGAAAACTCTAATATTCAAAAAGTAGAAAGTGTGGCGGGTTATGTTAATTTCTTTTTAAACAAATCGCAAGTTAGTAAATCTGTTTTAAATAACTTTAAACTGCCATCACACAAGTCTAATGGAAAAGTGGTATGCATAGATTATTGTTCGGTTAACCTTGCTAAATATATGCATATAGGACACTTAAAAAATAGTTTTTTAGGTGAAAGTTTGGCTCGTTTATTTGAAAAGTTTGGTTATAAAGTTGTTCGTATCAATTATATTGGTGACTATGGAACACCTTATGGCAAGATTATTGCAGGTCTTCAAATTTGGGGAAATGATGAAGATGTAGCAAGTCGTGGTATAGATGCACTTCAAGAATATTATGTTAAATTTTGTGCTGCTGAGGCAGAAGATGAAAACTTGCAACAATTGGCACGTGATATATCTAAAAAGATTGAAGACAAAGATGAGGTGATATATCCTATTTATAAAAAAATTATAGAAGTTGCCCGAAAGGAAGCCGAAAGATTGTTAGATATTTTAGACATCCACTTTGATTCTTGGAAAGGTGAAGCAAGTTATGCTGAAGAAGTTAACAAAGTTGTGGAAATGTTGGATAAAAAGGGCTTAATATCAATCAGTCAAGGTGCGACTATTGTTGATTTATCTAAGTTTGATATGCCACCATGTTTGGTTAAGCGAAGTGATGGGGCTAGCATATACGCTTCACGTGATATTGCTGCTGCTATTGATAGATATAACAACTATAAGTATGATACAATGCTATATTTAACTGCGGTTGAACAAAAACTACACTTTGCACAATTTTTCAAAGTGTTAGAACTTGCAGATATGCCTTTTAGTAATGGGTTAGAACATATTTCGTATGGACGTTTTAGTTTGCCAGATGGAAAAATTTCTTCTCGTAGGGGCAAACAAGCGGTGTTGGTGGATTTGATTGATTATGTGCTAGACAAAGCAAACGATGTAATAAAAAATAGAACCTTTAATATTGAAAATCCTAAAGATGTGGCGTTAAAAGTGGCTAAAGGGGTATTAAGTTTTAATGCGCTTAATATTGAACGTAACAAAGATGCTATTTTTGACATAGAACGTGCCTTTAGTTTTGAGGGAGAGACTGCACCATATATGCAATATACTTATACTCGTATTATGAGTATACTTCGTAAAGCGCAAGCGTTAGATTTGCAAAAGGTTGAGTGTGATTATTCTTGCCTTGACCAAGTTCAAGCATTTGAACTTATAAAAATGAGTTGCAATCTTGAAAACGTTTTAAAGTTAGCGTTGGATAAACGTGACCCAAGTATTGTGTTGAAATATTGTATGGAAATGTGCAAAACTTTAAATAAATATTATACTGTATGTAAAATTTTAGATGACAATTTGGCTCAAGTAAAGGCAAAGTTGGAATTACTAAATTTAATTAAAGAGGTGCTATCAAATACCTTTAAATTAATATGCTTGGAAACGATGGAAGAAATGTAAAATAAAAATCTCTACTTGTTGTAGAGTTTTTTTATATTGTATTTGAGGTTGATTGCTGATATTCATCTTGTATATTAATAACAAACTGATTATAATCAACAACGATATTGTCATCAATCTTTAATTTGCTTTGATTAATCCAACTTTTTACTAAAACCACATTTTCAGGTGTAGTAATAATTGCTTTTAAGCGTTGGGGTTGTTTGTCAAAATATACATTATTTATCTCATTTTTTTCGTGTGCAGATTTAATTTCCTTCTCATTATCTGGCGTGATTACAAAAATGCAACCGGCAGGATAATCGTAATTATACAAATCGGCGTGGTGTTTAATAGTAAACCATAAATTGTTTATGGTAGAAACGCTAATTTTTCCTGGACTATTAAGCACGTGGTTGCTGGCGCCAATCCTGTCAATCAATGCTGAAATATTACCCGATTTAATAATTTCTTCAGCATTCCAGATAGGTGTTCCATGAAAACACAACTCACAATCTTTAGGCATTATCTGTTTTAATTTTTTTTCAAAATTAACCAACTGAATTTTTCTATAACGAATATCCTCGGCATTTCTTTTACGTTTAAATTTTTCATCGTTCTTTTTAAATCCATATCCATCAAACTTCACCATAAGTTTCTCCTATTTTTAGTATATCATATTTATACATTTAAGGCAATAGTTAGAAAAATTTTAAGCGTTTTTTGTTGAAGGTATTTAATTTGTTGCTAATTAAAAAAAATATGTTATAATTATTAATAAGGAGCGTTTATGCGTAACATTTTAATTACCGGAGGAGCGGGGTTTATTGGGTGCAATCTGGCGTTAGAGCTTGCCAATCAAGATTGTAATATAGTTGTTGTAGATGACTTTAAAAATTCATATGTACAGCATATTAAAAATCTTGCCAAGCATTTTACTAATATTAAATACTTTAAAGGCAATTGCTGCGATGAAAGATTTATGAATACCATATTTAAATTAAGTAATTTTGATATAGTTATTCATCTTGCTGCAAAAAAATATATTAATGAAAGCGTTGCAAAACCTAAAGAATATATGGACAACAACATTAATTCATTGAAAGTTGCATTAGAAATGTCTAAGCGATACAAAGTTAAACGATTTATATTTTCATCATCTTCTGCGGTGTATGGGAATTGTTTAAAAAAGTTTATAGATGAAGATACTTCGATTAATCCTCTTAATCCGTATGCTCAAAGCAAGGTTGTTGGTGAAGAAATGATAAAAACTTGGACAAAAACAACACAAATTCCTGCAACAATATTTAGGTTTGCAAATCCTGTTGGGGCAAATATTAAACATTTTTTAGGCGACCATAGTAAAAAACATCAAATGCAACTATTTCCATATGTATCTACTCGGGCAATTAGCAACGAAGAAATAGTACTAAGGGGCAATAATTTCAAGACCCCAGATGGAACCCCTATTAGAGATTATATTTATGTGGGCGATATTGCTAAAATAGTTGCTCACGTTTCTTTAAATTCAACAAATAAAAATGTTGAAATATTAAATTTGGGCTCGGGAGGAAATGGATTTTCAACCTTACAAGTAATACAGTCGGCACAAAAGGTACTTGGCAAACCCGTAAAATATTCTTTTGTTCCTGCAAACAATTATGAAATAACGCAAATGGTGCTTGATTGCTCTAAATTATTTAGTCAATATAAAATAACACTAGGCAAATCTATAGATGATATAATGGAAACACAAATAAAATTTGTTAAATATTTAAACAAAAACAAGCCATGTTAATTAAAGGGCTTGTTTTTATAAAATAAAAAACTTGGAATAAACCAAGTAAAGTGGTGCGTCCTAAGGGGCGACTGCGTTAAAAAAAGTTGCCCTTTGGCAAGTTTTTAGCACAAAGCGGGAGAAATTTGCAATTTCGGTCCGGCTCGACAGAGCGAACCCTTTATG
>JAZUAD010000013.1:0-41034 GCA_045637825.1 Candidatus Onthoplasma sp.
TATCGAAACGTTGAACATCGTATTTAACTTTATATACTTTATAACCAGTAACATCAAATGGTAAAACACCAGTATAAATAATATCTTTTTGTGGTGTAGGACAAGTAGTAAATCTAGTAAGTAATGTTACACCAGTTTCACTTGGAGTTTCATCAACACCATTAATAATAGAAATATCACTATATTTAAGCGTTTTAATAAAAAATAAATATTCCGCACGAGATTTATATTATTAAATAATCTATTTAATTTATTTTTATAAATTATTTTTAAATATTTTTAATTAAATTATTTTTAAATAAAAAATTCGCTATAATATTTAGCGAATTTTTTTGTATTATTAAAATTTATCAAAAGGTATGCAAATATATTTTACAGGTTTACAAGATTTATCAGATTCGTGTTTATCACACTTGTCGATTTTATCTTTTTCACACTTACACTCCTTGTCGCAATCCCAATTAGGTGTATAACAAGTTTCTTCTTTTTGATAATGTTTGTGATTATCATCTTTATCACTATCACAACTATTTTGTTGATTAAAATATCCTAAGTTGTTATATTCGCCATAATAGCATTGACCTTCAAAGCGATTATTTTGTTTAGAACAACTGGAAGATTTTTCATCATGATTATCATTATCCCAACAACATTTCTTTTCATAGTTTATACGACAACTGCATTTTTCTTTCTTTTCCAAGTCACATTTATCGTATCTGTCATCACGATAATCACATTTATTATGACTTTTATCGCATTTATCATAGTCATACTTATCGTAACAATTTTTTTCTTGATTGCCACCTTGACGGCAACAACATCTTCTACAACAATTAAAAAACATAATTTCTCCTTAGTTTGATTGATTGCTCAATCTACACCATAGTATGAAAAAATATATTTTATGGTGAATAAAAAATTGGATATTATATATCCAAAATTTTTAAGTATTATTTGGCGCAGAGAGGGGGATTCGAACCCCCGAAGGCTTTCACCTTACCAATTTTCGAGACTAGCACATTCAACCACTCTGACATCTCTGCAAATAAACATAGTAAATAGTTTTGATTTAGCACATAACACAATAAAATATATTGGTTGAATGTGCCATATGGGGACCCCGCAACTACTGGTTAGTTGAAGGGAAAGGAAAAGTCGAGCGAAGGTGTTAGATTTGCGAATAGCAAATTAACGTAAGCGACAACTTTGACGCTAACCACTCTGACATCTCTGCAAATAAACATAATTATTTTAAATTGATGATTAACTTTAATAAATTAAGAAACATTGTTAGTGTAACATAAATTTAAAATTTTGACAAGTTTTTAAATAGATATTAATAAAAAATAGAGAAAAGTATTCTCTAATTTTTAAAAACTGCCATATATTAAAGGCCAGCCGATTACTGAATATTGTTCACAGGTTGAAATTTGTAGGTTTACCTTAGTATGATTTATAATTTCATATTTTGAAATTAGGTTGGTGTAGGCATAAATAAGGGTTAATTTTTCATTATCTAGGTATTCGGTAAACTTGATTTTGGCTTTTAGTTTGTTGATAGCGGAACCAACTTCTAAATTTTCAAAGTATAGACTTTCACCAATAATATCGCCTTTCTTTATTCCTTTGTTGCTGGTACTCATATAAGTGTTTGCTAATAAAATAGAGGTTTCATTAATAGGGCGCTTGGTGTAAATATGTAATAGTCCGCTATCAAAATAATTAGTTAAACTAAATTGTTTTGGTTTAACAAAAATGCTACAAGCAAATAACAAACACAAGATTAAAGCAATAATAATTTTTTTCATACTAAATTATATTGCCAATTTTTAAAATTTAATCCTTGTAAATTAATTTACTTGTAGCAAAATTTGTAAAATATTGAGATAAATTATATTTGTTGGTTAAAAATATTGTATTAACCTAAATCGCCAGTTTTAATACTATAAATAAATGACTGTGTTACCGGTTTTTTAAATGCACGTTCAAGGGCTAACTTGTATAATTTAAGTTGAGTATTATATCGACTACGTAATGTGCTTATGTTTGAATTAGAGTATTTATAGTCCACTAATATAATGTGGTCATCAAATTCTAAAATTAAGTCGATAACACCTTGGACAAGAATTTTTGTATCTAAATCACTATCAGGGTAAATATCCTTGTAAGGAACATACATCATAAATTGCTTTTCGTTAAACTGATTTATACAATTTTTTGCAATAGGAGAAAGTTTGTCGTAAGCAAGTTTGATTAGTTTTTCATCTACAATATCATCACTGTTTTGGTAATTATAAATAGAATTATAATCAATAGAGGATAGTGCGCTATGATATTTTGTACCAATATCTGCCAAATCATCTGGTAGTGCTTGCAGATTTTCCTTTAGTTGTAATTTAACAGGAGCAATATTATAATCCTCATTTATTGTGCGAGATAGTGCTGTTACGTTGTTTTTGATTGAAATATTAGTTTCTTGCATATAAGGATAAACAAAATTGATATTATCATTAATCACTGCGTCATCGTTTAATACGTTTAATGATGGTTGATGAGTTGCAATTAAAGTATCAGTGTAATTGCATATATTGATGTAACAATTTTTTAAATTGTATTCGTTAGCAAGAGGATTAGCATTTATTTGACCATAGTAAGCAGATAGTATTAGATTAATATAACTATCTTTTGATAAAATATTTGATTTTAAATCTTCCTCACTACAACAGCCTGAAATTATTAATTTGTTTTTAGCACGAGTGGTGGCAACATATAGTAGGCGCAATTCTTCACGATAGTTTTTTTCGTGATTTTTTAGTGTGATAGCATAACGGGTAGGAGATTCCTGACGATTGCGTGCTTGCAAATCATAATATTGCAAGCCAATGCCAAGTTCAAGGTCAAATTTTAAGTCATTATAATCTTTGATATATCTAAACTGCTGACCGCAATTAAATAGTATAACCACAGGATATTCCAAACCTTTGCTGGCGTGAATACTTTGAATTGTGATACTATTTATGCTATCTCTAGAAATTATTTCGTTAGAAGAACTCATATTTTTATCAATCAAGTCAATAAATTTAGAGATTGATAAGTTTTTTTCTTCTTCAGAAAGAGAGTTTAAAAACGCATCTAGTATATTTAATTGTTCTAAACCTTTTTCGCTAGCAATTAAATGTTGTCTAAGGTGATATTTGTTAAGAATAGAGTTAATTAATTCAATAACATTGCAGGTTGAACTAATCAATCTAAACTCATCGCATAAATTAAACCCATATTTAATTTTGATGGCTAGATTATTATTGTTAGCAGAATATTCTTTTAAATTATCATAAAGGTTTAGTTTACGATTGATATAAATGGTTAGCAGTTCGTTATAATCAATACCAACCAAAGGACTAGTAAATAAATAAGTATAGTCAATATCGCTTGCAGTAAAATTAATAACCTTTAATAAGGATAAAAGTTTATTAACACATTCGCTATCCTTAATGTTAGTAGATTTGCTAATATTTATAGGAATGTTTTGTTCGGTTAATAGTTTGGCTAAATTATAAACTTTATCATTAATTGCACGATTAAGTATGGCAATATCACGATATTCTAACAGTCGTGTTTGTTTGATAGATGCATCATAAAATTCGGTGCCAACTAATTGTTTAATTTTGTTAACAATTAATTGTGCTTCTAAGTTTTGTGCCGAAGGTTTAGCGGGGTTGACGTGATTAGGGACGCTGTAAATTCCTGAAATAGTAGTTTTGTCCATTTCATAATCAGTATTAGCGACCAAAATTTCTACTGCCTGCGTTTTAGGAAAATCCTTGTTTCTAGGTTTAAACATACTGGTTTTAGCATAATCAAGACCTGCATCTTTTTCGGTCATTAAATGCGAGAATATGTCATTATTAAATTCCAAAATTTGAGGGTTTGACCTAAAGTTTATTTGCATATCAAAAGCACTACCAAGTTTGCTATCTCTCTTATAATCTTTGTAGGTTTGAATAAATAATTCAGGGGTAGATTGTCTAAAGCCATAAATGCTTTGTTTTACATCTCCTACAAGAAATAAGTTGCTAGAAGAGGCTAGCAGGGTATTAATTAATTCATCTTGCATTGGGTTGATATCTTGATATTCGTCAACAAATATGTACTTATAAGTATTATGGAAATCTTTTAAAATTTCTGGTGTTTGTAATAAATCTAGCATTTTACGTTCCAAATCACTAAAGTCCATTACATCGTTATCTTTTTTTAGTGCGTTATAGGTAACTATAAATTGTCTAAGTAGTGCTATAAAACTAGATAAGTGAGAAGATATTTCATTTACATAATCTTTTTGTTGCAAATATTGTAAGAAAGCTACATCGCTAATGGCTTTGCTTACTTTAGCCACATAAAACTTTATTTTTTCATAATCTGGATTATTTTTATCCTCTTTTGTTGGATTTGAAAAACTGCAATTAGGACAAGAACCTAGTAGTTTGATAGTGTCTAGCAAAGGACTATCTTGCTTAAGGTTAGATAAATGGTTGCAATAATTTCCAACAAGAGGATATATTTTTTTACTATTTTTAAATGAAGGCAATATTTTTACTAAATGGTTTAAATCGGTGTTTATAGAGTTGAAAATATGGTTGTTTAAATATTGTTCGGCTAGAGAGTTTGGTTTATATTGATTTAAAGTATTGTTTAAAAAGGTTTCATAATCTTTTTGACAAATACAGTAATTAAAGGCCTTTAATAAATTTTCCTTTAAAGCAGTTAAACTTCGTGCTTTTTTTTCAAAGATATCACACAATACAATCAATTCTTTTGGGTTACTTTCGCCAAATTGCTTAATACAGTTTTCTAGTGCTTTGTTAATATAGTATTCTTGACTAAATGAAGATATTATCTTAAGTTCAGGGTCTAATTTGGCTTGATAAAAATATTTTTTTAACATTTTTGAACAAAAACCATCAATAGTGTCAACGGAAGCAGTTTCTACACTGTCGATAAGTTGTTGAATAAATACTTTTTGGTCAGGCGAGGTGGCGGAAATTAATTCATCTGTTAGATTAGAAACTAATCTTTCTCGCATTTCAATTGAAGCAAGGTTTGTAAAAGTTACTACAAGTAGTTGGTCAGCAGAGACCTTTTTGTTTAGTAATAAATCTACTATTTTTTGTATCATAACGGTGGTTTTACCACTGCCTGCGCCAGCACTAACCAGTAGGCGAGATTCTGAACAGTCTAATATGGCTTGTTGTTGTGGGTCAAAAGTTTTTCTACTCATCTTCACCTCCTATAAAAGTTTCAATTTTAATTTTTGCCATTTCTCTAAACGGAACATTATTGCTTGCTTTTGAGCAAAGCGCAAGGTAAGGGCAAGATTTACACACATTTTTAAAAGAACTTATTTTTAAAGGAGAGGCGGTAAATTGTCCACAAGAAATTTCTTCAAGCGCTTGGGCAGAAATGTCTTTTGCATAGTTTAGCAATTTGTCCATTTGGCTAGGCGATAACATTTTGTCGCCACGCTTGTAATAGGTACCATCTTTTTTTAACGACATATTAATATATTTGCTAGACAAGGTAGGTGCAAGATTTATATCGTAAGCGGTGGCTAGGTCTAAATTGTCAGTATAAAAGCCCTTTAATTTATATACAGAGTCGTTTTCATCAGCTTTTTCTACCGAATTTTGTATAGGCAAGTAAAAGGTTCCGCTAAGGGTTTTGCCTGTGGCGTTGGCTATTGCTAAAGCATATAGGAAAAGTTGTAGTTTTTTTCCATAATATAGTTCACCTAAACTAGCATCTGCTTCGCCTGACTTGTAGTCGATAATTCTAAAATAATCGTTATAAATATCAATACGGTCAATAAAACCTTTTAATGATGTTTTGTCGGTTAACTTAAGAGCAGGGAAAACTTGATTGTTGCCAAACGATTGTTCAAAATATGTAGGAACAAACTTGCTATTGTTGTCAAATTCTCTTAGATAGGAAATAAATCTTTCCGCTTCGGCAATTAGATTTATAAAAATAGGGTTGTTTATATGTTGTTGAAGTTTTTCATCTTGTTTAGCCAAAGTTTTAAGGGTGTCGTGACAGAATTTATTAATATCAAGAGTTAATCTATCTTTTCGCTTATAATACCAATAAGCCAAGTTGTGCAGGATATTACCAATATCCATCATTTCTAAATCGTATTTATCAGGTTTTTTTAGTTTGACAACGTTGTTAAAGAAATATTTTAAAGGACATTGGAAATAAGTTTCAAGCGCACTAGCTGAAATTTCGTCTATTTGTATTAAATTGGGATTAATCACTATATTAGTAGGGTTGGTTAAAATATTAGTTTTGTTAATAATTGCACTAACATTATCGCTTAGTTTAAGTTTGTTGGTGTATATATATTCAACCAAATCCCACAAACTTAATGGCGTGTACACCTTGCTATTTTTAATTTGGTATGGGTAAATATATGAAATATTTGCTTCATCATTTGTTCCATTTTGGATAAAAATTCGAGATTTTAGTTCGTTTACCAAATTGCTGGTTTCACTAGGTGAAGATAAACTCATTGATACACTTAAAGTTTTGTTAAACATTAACGAACTATTAAATAGTTTAAATTTGTTTAAACGGTTCATTCGGGCAATGGTTGGTTCAATGTTATGTGAAAGTTCTACATAAGTTAGTTCTTTATCTAGTAAGATACCTACATCTTGTAACACGCTAGGTGCGGTAGATGAAGAACAATTTACTAAATATAAATGGTCAAAATTGGTTAAAATTTCATTAGCATCAACAATTTGTATACAATCTGCACTTAAAGGTAGCGGTGAAATATTAAGTTCCATACCAGCATGGGTATAAATATCCAAAACTTCCTTAAGTGTAGAATCAGGGTACAATTCATTTATTTCATTTAATAGTTGCACTGAAGATTTTATTGCTTGGGAAAGTATTTTTTGATTATAAGAGTCATCTAATTTATTAGTCAAACTAGATACTATTTCTACCATATTAAGTTGTTCAATTAACTTGTTATGTAAGTCAATAATTTGTTTAATTTCGGTTTTTTCATCAATTTTATACGCATCTAATAGTTGACTAATTAGGATTATTGAGTCGTTAATTTCATCATTTTTGCCATTTAGATTGTTTAAATTTCCACGATAATTGATTTTAGCTATAGTTTTGATAATTTCTGCCTTATGTTCTTCAGGTATAACAATAAAAGGGCTATTTATTAGTTCAATTAAATTAAGGGTTTCGTAATTTTTAACATATAGTTGCCAAAGGTTTGTAAAAAAACGATAAACACAGGTAGATGAAAAGCCTTTTTGTACATCAATATATGTACATAAATCGTATTTGTTAAATACTTGCTTAATTATTTCAACATTATTATTTAAACCAAATACTGCAATACCAAACTCTTTGTATCTTGCGCCAGCCAACACTTTTTTACGTATATCACGTGCCACAAATTCTAGTTCGTCGGCAATATTTTGAGCTTGATATAGTCGTATTGTATCATTAGGAATGATAAAGTTTAATTTATTAAAAGCAAATAGATTATTGGTTAAATAGGTGTGTAAAGCATCATCATTAAAAGGTAAATCTATAAGATTGTCCTTAATGCCTAAGGTTTGACACAAAGCAAGTAAGCGATATAATACATCTTGATAATATATATTTTTGTTATTAGAGTTTGAACAATAGGTGTTAACGTATACACCTTTGCTATTTTTAATCAGGCGTTCAATTAATAGGTAACCTTGAGAAGTGAAGTCATCAAAACCAGTAAAAATATAGTAAGTATTTTTAACAGTTTTGCTATTGCTTAGCATCCTACAAGTAAGTGCTAAGGTGTCGGAATTATCTAACCTGTTAGCTTTTGCTTCGTTATATATTTGCAAAATATTACCTAAATCATTTATTTTTTGCTGTAGTGAGTTAATGTCGCATTTATAGGATAAAAGTTCATCGCTATCTAGTTGGCAGGCCTTTAGTTGTGACAAGGTTTTGTATATTTCGTTAGAATATTTATATGAGTGTTTTTCGTTTTTAAAACTAGTAATTAAATCCTTGTTTTCGTTTAATACCTTTTTTAACAAAATAATTCCGCCTATTTTTGATATTGTACGATATTTGGCGTTGGTTTCTGCCAAAATATTTTTGCTAAGGCGGTTAAGTGTTGAAACGTTGATATTAAAACTACAATCTATATTTAAACGTTCAAAAATCAATCGTTCCATAGTTGCACTAAGTTTGTCCGGAACAATTACGCAAATATTACTATCACCTAAATTTTTAATAGTAGCGATAGTGTTGTCAATCGAATGTTTAATATTTAATGATTTTAATATATTTAATTCCATAATTTTATTATAGCACATAACGATTAGATAATCAACACGCAGATTTGAAAATATTTGATAAATTTAACAGGGGAAAATATTGATAGTTATAAATATAACTACGTTAAGCAAATAAATTTCGACAAGTTTGGAGAAAATAAGATAAAATCTTTGACATTTGAATTATAAATTGCTAAAATTAAAGTAACTAATTACAATTATGCTAAGGGGGATATTGTAAATATGAATTTAAGAAAAAGGATAATGCTAGGCGCAAGCGCTATAATAATTACGCTAATAGCAATTGTTATAACCATATTAGCTTATCGTGAAAATAATAAAAGAGTGGGTAATGTAGTGATTCCTCCACCAAGCGAAGATAATACAAATGAAGAAGTAGAACCTCCATTTTTATATACACACAAACCAGGTGAGGTTGAATTTAAAAAGGGTGGAGATGTTATAAATTTTGAATATATTCCAAGCCAAAACACGGCTGGTTCGGTTGCTTATGAATATTCGTTTATTAACGAAGATGAAAATATAACCAAAGGGATATATATTAAACAGTTGGAAGTTCAAGGCGTTGATATTAGATATGCTTATGCTAAAGATGAAGGATTTGATGCAACCCAAGAATTTTCTAGTTTTGCAAACTTTTCAGTTCAACTATTACCAACTGATATTAGAGTTTTTGTATATATAATTATAACTCCTACAGATGATACTGTTTCAGTAAATTTTGCATCTAATATAAAATGGATTAGTGCAGAAGCAACTGATATGGAAATTGCTAATAATATAAATTCGGTTATAGATACTAGACCTATAGTAAAAGGGCAAAATCTTGAAGAACCAATTCCAAACGAAATAAATGGATATACTTTTGATGCTTGGTACTTAGATGCTGATTATACTAGACCTGCAATATTCCCAATCAAAACTGAGGGTATAAGACTATATGCAAGATATCACAACACCCCAAAAGAAATGTTAAAGTATGAAGATGGCGAGTTTGTAGTAACCTACAATCAAAATACATCAAAGTTAAGTACATTAATATTGCCATCAGTTTATAGCGATGGTACTAACACTGGCCATGTGACAAAAATACAAGATAGAGCCTTTGC
Organism: Candidatus Onthoplasma sp.; assembly: GCA_045637825.1. Classification (GTDB taxonomy): domain Bacteria; phylum Bacillota; class Clostridia; order Christensenellales; family UBA1242; genus Onthoplasma. The sequence goes on from JAZUAD010000013.1 coordinate 9,479, forward strand.
AAATAATACAAATCTTATAAAAGTTATAGTATCAAGTTCTATTAAACATATTGGAAACGAAGCGTTTGCTAATACAAAATGTAGGGAAATAGATTTTAATAGTGCGATTAGTATAGAAACTATAGGTGATAAAGCATTTAATAATTCATTAATTAGAAATATGAATTTATCAAAATGTGTAAATTTAACAACTTTGGGCAAAGAAATATTTAAAGATAGTCAACTTGGTGGAGAAATAGATTTAAGTGCTTGTACTAAGTTGGAAACAATAGGTGAAAGTGCTTTTGCTTATAGCAAATTTAGCAATATAATGTTACCTAAAAATATTACAAATATAGGTCAAAAGGCATTTTATAATTGTGTTAGTTTAACACAAATTAATATTCCAAATAAAGTTGAAACTATTGGTTATGGTGCTTTTTCTGGTTGTAGTTTAATAACCAGTATTACACTTCCTAGCGGTATTGTTAGTATTGAAGATAATACTTTTTATGCTTGTGTAGCTTTAAATAAAGTTAACTTAAATGCTTGTGTTAATTTGACTACTATTGGTAGTTCGGCATTCCGTTATTGCGCTAATTTGACAAGTATTACAATTCCTAACAAGGTTCAATATATTAAAAGTAACGCCTTTAATAGTTGCTCAAGTTTGAAAAATATATTGTTATCAAATTCATTAATAAGCATAGATAATTTTGCTTTTAATGGTTGTAGTTCATTAACTGAAATATATATTCCAAGAAATGTAACAAGTATAGGAGTTAATGCATTTAATAATACGGCTTTAACAAGTGCAACTTTTGAAAATACTTCGGGTTGGATTGATGAAATCGGTCAAGAAGTAAGGGTTAAAAACATAACCACAAATGCAACAATATTGTTGTCTGGAATAAAGTTGATAAAGGATTAATATTAAAACAGCAAAACTAATCTAATAAGGTTAGTTTTGTTTTTTTTGTTATATTAAAATAATGATTGTTGATGAGTTTGTAAATTTGAATTAAGTCCTTGACAAGAAAAGGTTAATTTTATATAATAATTAGTAAATATTGTATAATAAGAGGGAATGTATGAAAAATATTAATCCAGTGCGTGGAACCTATGATTATCCACCTATAGAAGCGGAAAGTAGGGAAATTGTTAAGCAAAAGATATTAAGATGCTATCAAGATAATGGTTTTTCATTAATTGAAACACCAATTTTGGAGAATTTATCGTTATTAGATAGCAGTGAGGGTGGCGACAATCTTAGTTTGATGTTTAAAACTATTAAACGTGGAGCGCAATTAGATTTAACTAAGGAAAACTTGACAGAAAAGGATATTACTGAAGAGGGGTTGCGTTATGATTTAACAGTGCCTTTGGCTAGATTTTATGCTATTAATCGTGAGAAGTTACCAAATCCTTTTAAATCAATTCAAATTGGTTATTCTTTTCGTGCTGAGCGTCCTCAAAAAGGCCGTAATCGTCAATTTATTCAATGTGATGCAGACATTTTTGGAGATAGTAGTCGTAATGCTGAAATAGATATTATAACAACTATTATGGATACTTATGCTAAATTAGGCCTTAAAGATATTGTGATGAAGGTTAATAGTCGTAAGATATTAAGTGGTATGGTTATGCATTGCGGTTTTGGCGAAAATGAAGTTAATTCGGTTTGTATTACTTTAGATAAAATTGATAAGATAGGTGTTACCGGAATTGAAGCGGAATTGTTGAGTAAAGGTTTTGAACCAGCAAAGGTAAGGGAGTTAATTAAGGCAAATACCTATATAAAAGAACAAGGATTAAGTGTTGCAACTAATTATGGTGTGGACAAAGAGGTTGTTGAAGATTTACAATATATTATAGATACTTGTAATAAAGTAATTACTAATGGTAAGTGTGTATTTGATTTGTCAATTGTTAGAGGTCAAGGTTATTATACTGGAACGGTATACGAAGCATACAGTAATGAATTTAGTGGTGCTATTGGTGGTGGCGGACGTTATGACAATATGATTAACAAAATAATTGGAATAGATGTTCCTGCTGTTGGCTATGGTTTGGGTTTTGAACGTGTAAACTTGATATTAAGCGAGCAAGGTAAAAATTTAAAAGCAAGAAAGAAAATAGCTCTAATTTATAATAAGGAAGATGATTATAGCCAAGTGTTGATTAGAAAGCAACAACTTATGGAAAACTATTCGGTTGCAACTTATGCTAGATCTAAAAATATGAAAGCGTTGATAGATAAATTGAAATTTGCTAATTTTGATGGTTTTGTTTCATTAAATGATAAAACTATTAAGGAAATATAATAAATTACAATAGGAAGTGAGTAAATGTTAGACGAAAAAATGTTGGAAGAAAATCAAGAAAAATTTGTACAAGTTTTTACACAATATATTAAACGTGAGGGTGCTGATAACTTGTTGGACTGGTTAATTAATAGTGACTTTTTCACTGCGCCTGCTTCTACAAAGTTTCATTCGGCGTATGAAGGCGGTTTGTGTGAACATAGTTTAAAGGTGTTTGATAGATTTGTTCGTATTTTAAAAATGGAATATGGTGACGGTTTTTCTGATAAAATTTCAATGGAGAGTGTTGCGATTATTGCATTACTTCACGATGTATGTAAAGTTGATTTTTACAAGGTTGATTATCGTAATGTAAAGGTTGATGGACAATGGATTCAAGTTCCTTATTATACTATCGAGGATAGATTGCCTTATGGGCATGGTGAAAAATCTGTGTATATAGTTGGTAGTTTTATAAAGTTGACTCGTGAGGAAGCGATGAGTATAAACTGGCATGGCGGTGGTTTTGATGATAGGGTTAAGGGTGGTTCTTATGCGCTGGCCGATGCTTATTATAAATTCCCTAATGCAATGCTTTTCCACACAGCAGATATGATGGCGACCTATTTAGATGAAACAAAATAATAAAAAAAATAGCAATTAAACATTGCTATTTTTTTATATTGATTTTCAATAATTTTATTGATTATTAGAAAGTGTGTTTTCAGTTTGTAAATTATTTGCAGTGCTATCGACTATATATAATGCTTGATTTACGTTTGATGAAAGTGCTGGAGAAATAGTGCAATTAGAAATATCAGATAATGCATTTTCAATATTAATTTTTAAAGCACTAACATTAAGAATTTTGTTAGATTCAAAGGAATGGTCAAACGAATAAGTGTATTTACCAATATTGGCAATCACGCTAAATGAATAAATATATCCATTTTTTGAGGTTTGACGATTGTTTAATAAAACTGAAAATTTAACTTTGCTAGGATTTTGTAATGCGTTTACCACATAAGTCACTTCATCAGCAGTTGGATCAGTTATTGCCAATTCATTCAAACGAGTTTGTAGAATGTTTGCAACAATTTGTTGTTCGTTGTTAAGTGTAAAATGTTGTTTTAATTGTATTGCAAACTGAGTGTTTTCTGAACTTAAAAGTTCATCTAAAGCGCCAATAAATTGTTGTTCAGTAACTTTGTCTGTTGGTAAATTATAAATAGCAAGTGAAGTGTCAGTATTTTTAATATTTGCAATAAAATTATTAAACTTATCGTTAATGCTAACTTGACCTAATATTGAAACTTCACCATTATTTGAAATATTGATATTGGTTAAACCACATATTTGTAGATTTGGACTAGAAGTTGAACCTGTTGAGGTTTGGATATAGTTTTTAGATAAATTTGTAAGTTTTGCTAAAACATCAACAAATTCCACGCCTAATTCTTCAACTTCTTGCTTAGGTGGAAGTTCTGGTAATGGTTCCTTTAATTCTGGTAAAATAACATCTGTGTCATAAGATTCTGTGGTTACATCAACGCTAGGTTCCAAAACGTGATCTGGTGTTGTTTCTTCAATATAATCCTTATAATCTTTATCAATATCTGGACGAGAATCTAGTCGTGAAACAATAGTTCCGCCAACGATTGCTAAAGATATGGCAGTAGCGCTAAGACCTGTTACTAAAACCTTTAATCCTGTTTTACCTTTATAGGTTGTATAATGTTTTTTAGCCATAAAACCCTCCTAACTAAATACATTTATACGTAGTATAACAAAAATATATAACGATGTCAATACTGTTTTTTAAATTTCTTAGCGTGCAAATCAAACAAAAAAGCGAAAGGTTTGTTAAGATTTGGCTATTATAAAGAAGTTTTTGCCTAATTAAAACATAACTTTTCGCTTAAAATTTGTACAGATTATAGGTTTGTGTTAATAAATTTGTTCAATCTGTGCACACATTGTTGTTTTGAAATGGTTTTCATTATTGTATAAAGTTCTGGTGTGTTAGTTCTGCCAGTAATAGCAAAACGAACAAATTTAACGGCATCAGCAACGCTACCTGCGTAACTTTCAGGAGATTTTTTATAATCTTTCATATCTGCAAAGTTATGAGATAATGCACATTGCTTAATATCGCTAAACCAAGCACTATTATCGCTGGCCTCGGTATAGTTTGCAGTATAATCTACCAAAAATTCCTTTAATTGCGCTTTGTTTACATTGCCAAAATCAATAGTTTCTTCAACCTTAAATTCAGGTAAAATATAATCATATAGTTTAACAACTTCATCAAATTTAGTTATATCTTTACGAGGGCGTTCACATTCTCGGTCGATAGATAGTACTGCTTTAAATAATGACTTGTTATTGTTAATAACTTCGTAATCGCTAGGATTGTATTCTTTAGCCCAAGTTAAAATATTGTGTAAAACTTCCTCATTGGAATATTTTGAAATAACTGTTTTTGAGATGTCATTTAGTTTAACAATATCAAACATAGGGTCTGAGGTGGTTAAATTGTTAGGATTAAATGGATATTCGTTAAGTGGTGCGTTAGGATTTTGTAAAGCCCATGGTTCATAAGTGCTATTAATTAGATTCATAACATAGCGATTAACTGCTTCGATAGGGTAACCGCTAGTTAGATAAAATCTCATATCTGCTTCTGGGTCGTGTCGCTTAGAAATTTTACGCAAGTTGCCAGTATTTTCATCTTTTTTCATAATTAAAGCGTTGTGCAAATACTTAGGAGGTGTAAAACCAAATGCTTCAAACATTTCTACGTGCAGTGGTAGTGTACCCATCCACTCATTACCTCGAACAACTATTGTTGTGTGCATTAATATATCATCTACTACGTGTCCTAAATGGTAAACTGGAATTCCATTACTTTTGATTATTACATAATCCATAGTATTTTTTGGTATAACACGTTCGCCTTTAGCAACGTCAATATAGGTAAATGTGTCGCCTTGTTTTGCTGTGGACTTAAATCTTAATGCCCAAACATCACCATTTTTCAAATGTTCGGCAACTTGTTCAAGGGTTAAATCTCTACAAGGGTCTTTGGTTTCGATTGTGCTAGAAGAAGATAATTGTTCGCTACGTTCTTGCAAAATCTCATCTTTATTTTCACGTTTTTTACAAAAACAAGGATAAGCACGGCCAATGCTTACTAGATATTTAGCAAAGGTGTTATAAATTTCAACACGTTCGCTTTGCTTGTAAGGGGCGTAGTTTCCTACTTGTCCATTTAATAAATAACCCTCAGTAGGAACTATTCCAAATTTTTCAAGAATGGTAAGTGCAACCTTATCAGCATCTTCAATCAATCTTTTTTGGTCGGTGTCTTCAAGACGCATATAAAATATTCCGTTGCTTGATTTTGCTAGCATATAATCAATTGTAGCACCATAAAAGTTACCTAAGTGTAGATATCCTGTAGGGCTTGGTGCAAAACGAGTAACTTCGGCACCAACAGGCAATTTTCTTGGTGAATATTGAGTTAAGTAATCTTGTATTGTTTTAGTTGTGTTAGGGTATAGCAAGTCCGCTAATTTATTGTAATCCATAAAGTCTCCTTATTATATTTAAACAGTTGTTAAAAGTAAATCAATTAAATTAAGTAGTATTTCGCACGAATCATAAGCGATTCCGTAAGCAAAATCGGTAATAACAATACCGTAGTTTATTTCGTTGACAGTGCTTGAATTGATGTCTAAAGAATTATATGCAATTTTATTAGTTGCAATATTAAAATATTTATAAGCAATTTCAAAACTGTTTTGAACGTTATATAGTTCTACAGCATAAGTATGTATTTGTTGCTTAAAGTTGACAAGACTTGCGGTAGGTATAGGAGCTACCGAGGTTATGCTAGATAATGTAAAATATGGAGCATAATCTTTAGAAGGAATAAGTCCGTCAAAAGCGATGTTGTATGCTAAATTATTGTCTCGAACATATAATTGATAATAAACATTAGCATATACTGATTTATAATAATATATTCTTGCACGTGTGTCAAGAGCTAGTTTTGATAAATCTGTATCTGTCAGTTTGTCGTAGGTCATAGAGGAATAGTTAAAGTTAGAGTTTGACAAAACTGTTTTAAAATAAACATTGCAAACGACTGATGATAATTTATTGGCACAATCAATGGCTTGTTCATATTGCATAAACACCTTTTTTAAATTTGATGAGTTTACAAAAGTGTCGTCAGTAGAATCTAATGACTTAATTAATATTCCAAGATAATAATCAATATCTAAGTATTCTTGTTTTAGGGCTTCCAAATGTTTAAATAATTTTTTGGTTTGGTTATCACTAACATTATCGCTTTTAGCAATAGAACTGCCAAAAACATATAAAGGTGATAGGCTATCGTCTAAAAGTTTTTGATAAAAATATTTTAATTGATAGTAAGATGTGTTAGATATTTCAACCAGTGTGGATATTTTAGATGATTTTGAATAGTTTATAACAATTTTAGAACTTGGATCTGATGGTTGATAATAATTGTTTGCATTATCTAAGAGTAAGTTGTTACAATCTTTAACAATTTCTTGATAGTCGGTATAAAAAGTTTTAATATCGTAATTATTAGTGTCGCAACCTGAAAGTGCAAAACTAGTAATAGGCAACATTAAACATATTAAAATGGCACATATAAAATTTTTCATGTTACACCTCCAAATTTAAAAGTTGTGATAGGTAGAATACTGCTAATTTTTCATTGCTGTCACAATTATTAAAATTCAATCTATAATATGAATTGAAATTTTCAACTAAAATTTGCATATCGCTATTTTTGAAATTTGTTTTAAAGTTTTGTGCAATTGTGCTAAATTCTCCACCTTCGATAGATGAGTTGATGTTTAGATTGTAGTTTAATAATTTCGTTGTATTTAACGATGTTGGAATGTTAGATAAGGTTACTCCCTTATTTAGACGGTTGATAAGTGACAAGTCACCAAAACGATTATTAGCCACGTTATCAATCACATCTTGCAACGCTTTTGAATACAAGCTATATACTTCGGTTTTTAAAGTGTCAGCTTTATATACTTTTGAAAAAACAAATTTGGAAGTAGATTCAAAACACTTGTTATATTCTTTGACGTATTTTAAAGTTTTGTTAAATAGGTCGTTGTATAAATTTTGAATTGCTGGACCATCAGCGTTTTTGTCACCCTCCATACGGGTAATATACTCCTCACAATTTGTAATTAAAGCTTTTCGATGTTTGGTTAAATTTTCATACGATTTGCTTAATTTTTTAGTGCTGCTTGTATTTATATTTGATAACACTAAATATGAGTTTAAATCTTTCTCAAAACTATCAAGTTTGGATATTATTAAACTTAAAGTAGTAAGTCGTGTTTCGCCAGAATAGATGTAAGAATCGTGAGCATCATTAATTTTTAAAATTAAATTTTCGGTATCCTCATTAATAACAAATTGAGTGTTGGTTTCATACAAAGGTTTTGCTTTAAAGTTGTTTGTATATATGTAAAAACCAACCCCGCAAACCAACAAAACTAAGACAAATATTAATATTCCTAAAAAATGTTTTTTCATAATAAATCTCCTATGTATATATTATAACTATATCTTGCTTGTCAGTCAAGCAAAGGTGTTGGAAATAAAAAAATCATTAAAAAACAACTTAATTAACTAAAAAATAAAACAAAAATAATTAAACAATAAATAAAAACACGCAAAATGCTTAAAAATAGGACAAATCAAGGTGTTTTGCTTAAAAATAAATAATTTATTCGCATATATTTTATGTTTTTATAAATATTTTTCTAGATTTAAAAATTTATTTTTAATTTATTTTATTTTTTATTTTAATATTTTTCGGTTGTCAAAAGGTTTGACTAAATATGATTAAATTATTATAATATTAATATAATTAAAAAAATAAAGTTACGCATAATAACATTAACAGGGGTACTTATGAAAAAGATTTCATTATTATTTGCAACGCTTTTGGTGCTTGTGTCAAGCATTGTTTTTTGTAGTTGTAATGAAGGGTATAAAAATGTAAAAATTACGTGTAGTACGAAAAAGATTGAATTGGTTTTAGATGATGAACAAATGTCAATAACCGAAGTTGTTTTTGAATTGTCGGGTGCTAAATCTTGGGGTGAGGTTAGCGTAGTTTCGGAACCGGCTGGAAAGGTGCAAACTGCTTATGAAACGCAAGGTAAAAAATGTGTTGTAGGTGTTAAAGCGTTACAAACTTGTGAGGGTGCAAACTTAGTTGTAACTCATTTAGGTTCGGGCGTTAAATGTAAAGTTCCGCTAAACATCGGTGAAAGACTGAAAAATCTTATAAATCAAAATAATGACTTTATAATTCAATTGCCAAAGTTTACCGAGGAAGAACTTAACAACGGAATAGAAGATGTTAAACAAATTGAGATACCAACTAAAAAATTAGTAACTACAGACCCGTTGCATTGTTCGGATATAGTGGTATGGCAAAGTGCAACTGCTACACTTCCTGAAGGGATTCAAGTTGTATCCTATAACGCAAGTGGTGAAAGGTTAACAAGTGCATTTGAGTATATGACTCAAATGCCTGACCAAAACAATGTTAACAAACATAGTGGTAAAAGTAATGCGGTGCAAACAGTTATTGAAATTGGTGAAAATTATGTACCTAATACAAGCTTTACTATAAATCCTATTTCACTGTTGGGAAAAGACGCGATTTTACATAAAGACATTGAAGTTGATGTAAATTTGATAGACTTACTAAATGAAGAGGATATTGTAAAAACTAGTACAACTCATGGAAATGGAACAGAAGCCAATATTTTGGAGGATTTGGTTCTTATAAGTAATCCAGACGCTAACAACAAACGTGTAATTGAAGGTTTGAGTGGCTATGATTATTTTAGTACAGGTTTAATAGATTTAAAAGTGGCTGTTATTAAATATCCTGATGACCCTACTAGTATTGTTTATGAAGATTTGCACGAAGTTAATCCAATGTTTGCGCAATTGTACGATATGAAAATCACTTCTAATTTAGATGGGTTAAGATTAGAAAAAATTAATTTTGGCAAACTAAGAGTTTTTGCTCCTGAAACTTGTGTTGGTTCTGGAAATATTGTGGTTAGTTTTGAACCAAAGGATTGCGTGGGAGATATTAAGGCGTTTAGTGTTACAATACCTTGCGAGGTAGGTAAACGTGCTACTGGTTTTGAAGCAACTAATAATGGGGAAAAAATAGATATTAAAAATATCGATGGCTACAAATTTAGTAGTATGACTCCATTAAATGATTCAAATTCGTATGGCCAAATATTTAGATTTGGTGTTTTAGATACGGATACTTTAGAGGCGTTAACTGGTTATAGAATTACTATAAATAAATATTTATTATACATTGATAAAAGCACTATTGATGAATCAACCAATACTAGCGTGTTTATTACTAATGGCGATGATGGAAAAAATACCGACTTAACAGATGTTTTAAATAATAAATTTGAATATCAAATATCAATACTTAAGGACGGAAGACAAATTAAATTTACTTACGATGGAACTAAAGGTGTGTTTGTTTCCGAATTGCTTACCGCTAGAAATAATATTTATATGAAGTGGGAAAAGGTTGTAGGACATGCTTTGGACAACACTTCATTTGGTATAACTGTAAGAAACTGCTATGATGATAGATATAATATTGCTAACAATCAGTTTGAAAACACAATTTTAACCTACGATATCGAGTTTGATCGTCAAAGAACTATTGAAAGAATTTCATACCTTCCTATTAAAGTTACAACCGAACCTATATTAGAGGATCAAAAGGCAACTGATTCTAAGGAAGATTGGCAATTTTACTTTACTCCAGAAATGTTGGAAAATGCTGAAGAAGTTTATTATGGGCTAGTAATAGAAAATGTATTTGGGTTAAATGGTTCTACTCTAACTGATGAGGAATTAAAAAATATTAATCTTCAAATATCTATTAATAGTCAAGCAATTGGCTTAGATTTGCTTAAGTTAGAGTATGACAATATAAATAAAAAAGATGTTGTAAATGTGGATACAAATAGTAATTGTTATATTTTTAATTACGATAGTAACGCAAATTATTATAGAAATATTATTATACTAGGCAAAATAGATGGGCAGGAAATTGGCTATGGTAATTATCAATTAACCATTACTCAAAACAATAACTTACTTGCTTCACGAGATTTGCGTGTATATAGAAATTTGGAAGAAAAAGATGTGAAAATTACAATTCCTACTGCCGATTTTGAAGGCGAATTGTTACAATATGAGTATGAATACTTGGCTAACGAACCAGAAAATTGGGGTGGTGGCAATTATTACGAATTGGTGGGCGGACAATATATTATAGCGGACAATACTCAATTTAATCCAAGCAAATCCTATTATAAAAAGGTGGACGTATTGGTACTTAAGGGCACCGAAAAAGAAAAATTAGATTTGGATAAGACATATATATTATCAACAGCTAACCAATACAATGTAAAAATTGAAATAGATAATGAGGACTTTGGAAGTATTACAGAACAAAACTTTGTAAAAACAATGTTATCAAATTCAGGCGAGGTTTTGGTTGGAAATTATATTAACTACAACGAATATAGAAATGTAATATCAACCACTATCAATGGATTATTTAATTCAAAAACTAACGAAAAAAATTATATTCAATTAACCTATGAAGTTAAATCTAATACTTATGATTACTACAAAGTTAACACAGATAAGCCAATATCGATAGAAAAAGATATATATATTTACATATACAAGCCACTAACTTCTGCAGTGTTTAGTGATACAATGTTGTATAAATACGATTACAAAAGTATTCCTAATTCACAACATAAGCAAGAGTATGGCAAGGAAACCTTAAATATAAAACTTAACAACAATGATATTGATATGCTGAATTATGTTGATATTAAATGGTTTTACGATGTAGACGGAATTGATGGTTTTGATTTTGACTATACACAAAAAGATAAAGCAACGTTTACCTTTGATATATCTAAGAACATTGTTGATGATAGAGTTATAACAGGAAGAATTATTGCCACGCTTACTCAATTTGGTGTGCAATTCCCAATAAATTGTAATTATGAAGTAAAAAGACCAGTTTTAAGTGATCAAGTAATATTTAATACTCCAGTAAACTCATTTAAAAACGGCAATAGTTATATCAACTTAAAAGTTGGCGAAGAGTTACAATTAGATGCAACTGCTAAATCTAGTAAAGGCGAAGTGTCATTTAATGAATTTGTTTATGTAATATGTAGCCCAATGGGTTATTCTTCTACTGGAATAGCTAGTGTAGATGAAAACGGAAAATTGACTGCTGAAGGTGCTGGCAAAGCAAAATTAATTGTCATAGCTAAGGACCAATTAACAAACAATAGTTTAACAGGTATTACAAATTACTTTAATACTGGATTGTATATTGCAAATAAATCTTATTTAATGATTGATATAATTGTTTCTGATGGTAGCGAGCAAAATCCATATTTAATAGCAAGCGCTAAAGATTTTAGAAATATTGCCAGCGATTATGTTGATAATGTTAACAACAAACATTATGCTTTGGTGGCGGATATTGATTTAGGTGGTCAAAGTTTAAGTTTTGGAACTTTCACTGGAACAATATCATCTTTCCAAGAAAATGATAATACAAACAACAGATTTTCAGTTTATGGAATAATGCTTGATGAACAAAATCCTACATTGTTTAAGCAATTAGGAACTGCTAGTTCTACAAAAGATGACCTTTACTTTGAAAATATTGACTTTTATGTAGATATCAATTATAAGACAACAAAGCAACAATTAGATGATAAACAAAAATTGGCGGATATTTTAATTGGTCTAGTTGGTATAAATTATGGTAAAATTGAAGATGTTACAGTAACTATTAGCGGAAAGGTTAATGCAAATAATTTGGCAAATAAGTATATTATAGGTTCAATGGTTGCTACAAATGCGGGAACAGGTAGTATAGTTATAAGCAATACTGAATTGGTTGGTGTTAATGGTGATATTGTGGTTGAAAACTCTAGTCTTGCTAGCGTGTATTTAGGTGGCGTAATAGGCGTAAATGAAGGCGAGTTGATTGGCGCTAACAGAGAACCTGAAATACAAGATGGAGAAAATGAGGTTAAGTATGATGTGTATTACGACAATCAAGGTGCAACCGCTGATATTAAATTGCAAGTACAAAGTGTTGATACTAAAAATATTGATAATAGCGCAGTTGGTGGATTAGTTGGTTACAATAAAGGAATTATTGCCAATGCTTACTCAATGGGAAGTATTTTAGGTGTAGACGATGCAAACAATCTAACAGTAAATAATATTGGTGGATTAATTGGTAAGAATAATGGAAATATAACCATATATCCTACAATAGATACAACAATTTTTGATAATTTAGATGCTGTTAAATATGTTTCTTATGCTGAAAATCAAATTTTCCAAATTAATAATAGCTATTCTAGTGCACAAGTAATGGGTAAGGATAACGTTGGCGGAGCAGTTGGTTTGGATAATAAAGGTAGCTATAAAAAGGTATATTACGAAAACTACAAAGTTCAAACTGCTGTGAAAGGAAATAACAACGTAGGTGGATTAATAGGTTCTGCAACTGATAGTAGTTTGTATTATTGTTATGCTAATAGTTTTGTATTAAATTACAAATCAAGTGTAGAAGTTTATGACATTGTTGGTGCTACTAATGTTGGTGGTTTAATAGGTTTGGCTAATGCTGATAGTAGTTCGTTTGAAAATTCTAAGATGAGCGTGGTTAGCAGTTTGGCTAGTGTAAGTATTAGTGGCTCTTATAATGTATCGGGTATTATAGGTAAATTAAATAATTATGGTGCTATATATACTGCGTATTATTATGGCGTAATTGACCCAAGTGTAGACCTTGCATATAAGCACGCCATTACTAAGATGTATAGTGGAAATGCTCAAATAACTAACCTTTCTTATAACAACACTTATGCTATTGTTAATGGTGAGGAACTAGTTAATATAGTTAATGGAAATATTAATGCAAATGCAGTGTTTAATAAAGTTGATAATGTAATAATATTAAATAACGGGGTAGCTGGATTTAATAGAAACGATCAATACAATAATGGCTATCCGTATATTGAATATACCTACACTGATAAAGATAACAATGTAATTACAACCAACCTTGTAAATGCGGTGCCTACAGTTATTCAAATTAATGATGCTTTTGAACAACCAGATAAGGATAAATTATATGTTGAAAACAATATGGGTGATTATGTAAAGATTGATGGACAATATATTGTATATAATCCAAGCAATACAGAGCATCAAAATTTACAAAGATATTCATTAATGGCTCAAATTATTGATACTAACGACCTTTCAGGAAATTTAAGTGATTATAGAGGGAAAGCATTAGTTTTGTATTACTATAAGTTTACTGAAATCAGCGATGACCAAGCACTAAACGCTATGAATGAATTAAACACTATTAATATGCACGACATTGTTAGCGATGACGGAATTATAGTGCTTCCAAATAGTTTAAAACGCTTTAATTTACGTACTAGTAATAGTGGTGTGGTTAGTGTGTTAAATGGTGGAAAGTTGTTACTACATAATGAAGGTCAAGCAACTATAACCTTGGTGTCTACCTTAAACCCAAGCGTTACAGCTAGTTTTGTGATTATTGTACGTAGTAAGGTGCTTGAATTTAACTTGCATAGTAGTGCAGATTTGAGTGAGTCAACAAATGTTGCTAATTCGACTATTAATATTGTAAAAGGTTCTAGTAAATTGTTGTATGCAAATTATGCTTCAACTATTGAAAGTTATGCACGTAAATATAAGTATGCCCCTGCTACAAATACTAAAGTTGAATTTAAAATAGAATATTTAGGAACAGAAACAGAAGTAAAAGAAAATATACTAAACTATATTAGGTTAAATAGTGATTATTATAATGAATCTACAGGCACATATCTAATTCCATACACTACACCTATTACAATTTCAATTTACGAATATGCTACAGGTGAATTTAAAATAACTGCTATACCTTATGTGGTGGCAAATTATGTAAATGGTAGTTTTAAAAGTGATATAGATATTGAATTGTCGCAATACTTTGAAGTGAATTTTAAAGTGGCGACTAAAAAAGGTGCTTCGGCTATTAATACAAATAAAACAAAACTTGATATGATGGCTGGAGATGACCCATCAAATCTTGACATAAAGGTTACTACTGATGTTGAATTGGATAATGTTAAGTTTGAAATTGAGGCACAAGGTTCTAAGTGGGAATATACAACTTATACAGGTGAAGATGTTAACTTTGCTGAGATGATAGACATTATTGGAATTAATGAAATAAAGGAAACAGATGCTACTGGCAAGGTTACTAGAGTATATGGAACATTACCTTTCAGCGAGGGAAGTTTTAATAACGATAATAAATTACAAAGTTTAACATTGAATTTAAAATTAAATGAATTGTCCTATTATGTTGATGAGGAATTTAAGTTAGAACTTATCTTTAGTGTGGAAAATAATGGAAATATAGTATCAACCAAGGTGTATATTGACGTTAAACCGCAAGTAATTTCAAGCGTAATAGCACAAAGTTACAGGTTACACAATGAAGAAAGCAGTCCAAATCCAATAAAACCTGAAAATGCTTATAGCAGTAATGTAATTAGACCTGGTGAAACCAATATTTTAACCATTGATATTGCTCCTAATATTGCTGTGTATGATTATGTTGAAATTATGGATATTACTGCCGAGGATAAAATATTATTCCAACAAGTTAAGGCGGACTTTACACTACTTAAAGATATGGACGAATGGGTTGATAATGGTATTAAGTTGATTAAGGTTAATAATGAGGGGGTTAGAGATATTACTGCCTCTAAGTTGTATGTAATGGCTAAATTGCCATTATACTCAACAGCCAACATTACACACACTATTCAAATAAATACTTATAACAAAAATGGAAAGTTATTAGATACAACTTACTTAAATTTAGAGGCAATTATGTATCCTACAGTTGTAGCGACCTATACTTATCCTAACGGACAAGAAGTAGTAGTTAATACTATTGAGGGTAAACAACACGAAAAGGTAGGAGATGCAAACTTGGCTTTGGGGGTTGAGGCGGAAATTTCAGTAGTTAGTTATAATATTGATGCGGGAACATTAACTCCTAGCATTACAATAACTGATTTAAATAATGAAGATGTTACCGATAGATATTCTAGTTTGATTAACTTGGAAGGAGATGGAAACACCTTTATATTAAGATTTAACCACAATAGGCAAAGCGATTGGTCTAATTTGTTGGGTAAAAATATTAATGTTGGCTTCCTTGCATCTAAAACCTTAAACGGAATAACCGAAACTTGTAAGGCAACCATTAGGTTTAATATTAAACATATGGTTATTCACGGAATTAGTATGACTCATACAAGTTCTAAAGGCGATTTGTATGGTGACTGGGGTGAAGAATTTGAAACCGAATTCTATTTTGATAAAACCGATATATCATACTATAATAACGGATATTGGAATGTTCAATACAGATTGGATAACACCTCAAATATAGATGATGAAAGAATTGAGAAGATTAATGAAATACTAACAACATTTAACAACTTTAACAGTTGGGGCGAAGCAATTAAGATGTATTTGGGTTCATTGACGGAAAAAGATGTTAGTAATATGACTGAAATAAAAAATAGTTATATACCTGAATATGAATTAACTATTAACAACAGAGACAACAAGTTTATATTTAAGGCGGAAGAGGGTTCTAATATTAATGAAATGAAACTTAAGGTTATGTTTGGTGTAGAATATAATAATAATTTGTATCCTGAACTAAAAGAACCTAACGAAGATAATAGACTTTCTAAAGAATATGGATTTAATATAACCATAAAAACAACACCGTTTGATAATTATATTGAAATTAGTAGTCAAGAAGAATTTGAAGATATGTTGGAAGGCAAGTATTATCGCTTAACAACTAATTTGGAATTTAGTAATTACACACCTATTAATGTTGCTATTGGCGGATTTAATGGTGATGGATATACTATCACTATTAAAAAGAAAGGAATAAATGATGGCTTTAATATTTCTCAACTAGTACAAGATTATTTAGGATCACAAATGAAGATTGGTTTATTTGGAACTTTGGCTGAAGATAGCATAATTCAAAACTTAAAAGTGCACTATGATAAAATAAATATAGGGTTAAATAGTGAAACCTCAATAGAGCAAAGTCATACTAATAACATTTATTTTGGAGGAATTGCTGCTGAAAATATGGGTGTTATTACTAATGTATGTGTGTCTGGTGAATTTAATATTATTAGCAAATATATTAGTGCGGACCACATAAAATTAGGTGGAATTACTGCAACTAATGGTAAATCTAATGTGCCAAAAGTTGCAACAATTACTGGTAGCGAAGTAACTTTGGAGTTGTCGGCTATTGCTTCAATTGGTGGCATTAATGAAACAAACTACGGAAAGATAACTAACACTGTATTTAAGGGTAAAATTGTAAGTAAGAGTAATGAAAGTAATCAGTATGTGGCCGAAGTAACAACTGCTGGTTTTGTGGTTGAAAATATGAATGGCGCTTATGTTTCATTAAGTTATGTGGAATGTGGTTTAAGTTCTGGTATATATAATATACAAAGCGTTGGTAGAACGGGTGGATTTATATTAAACAACGCAGGAACTATAAATAATTGTTATATTAATCAAACCTCAATTTCATCACAAGGTAATATTGGTGGTTTTGTATATCAAAGTACTGGTGAAATTAATAATTGTTATTCATCTTCAACATTAGGTAGCAGTTTGTTCTATAATGAATTTATATGCTCAACCTCAAATGTTGGTACAATGACAAATTGTTATGTAATAACCGATAATGATATTAATATATACATATCTGGGTTAAAGCGCATTAGTACTGCACTTGCAGGTAATCAAGAGAGTTATAAAGGTTTTATATTTGCTAAAACAACTGAAGGTTTGTGGACAATAACCACTCAAGGTCCAAAATTGTTAAATTCTGGCTTTAATGCAAATAGAAATCAATATGATGACATTTTCAATATTTATGATGTTGAAACTTTTGAAGGATACTTTAAAACTGATAGTGAAATAATTGAAGGAAAAATATTCCGTTTAGTACGTGATATCGACTTTACGGCTCAAGGGTTTGACGGTAATCCTATTACTTTCAATAAGACTTTAATGGCAAACTTTGAAGGTAACGATATGGTGCTTAAAAACTATAATATTTATAAAACTGGATTAATAGAAAGTGTTGGGTTGTTTGCTGAAATTGCTAGCAAAAACTCTAATACCTATGTTAGAAACTTGATATTGCAACCATCAAGCATCAAGGCAACAACTGCTAATGCTGTTGGCGCTTTGGCAGGTATTATAGATAGTGCTAATATTTATAATGTAATTATAGATAGTCCTAATATATTAATGCTTGGTAAAAATGCTGTTGGTGGTTTGGCAGGCGTTATTAAAGGAAGTTTTGAAATTATTGGCATATCTAGTAATATTAGTGCATATGCCTCTCATAGCGTTAACCAAAGCGAACAATATCATCTATATACAGGTAAAAATGTTACAGGAAATACATTAGTAGATAATCTTGTTGATGTGTCATATGCAGGCGCAGTGGCAGGTATTGTAGATGGCTATAATAGAGCAAATCCAAGTATGAAAGATAGAAGTTTAGATATGTATTACTTAATAAGTAATATAAACATTTCTAACAACATCATTTTAATTGCGCAAACCGTTGGTGGGGCTTTAGGTTTTGTAGGTGAACGTACCTTAGTTAATAATGTTGAATACAATTTACAAAGTGAAACTTTGTATGAAGGTATATATGTTTCTGGTGGATTGGTTGGAGAAAACCGAGGCATAGTACAAAATGCAAATATTTATGCATATACGTATAATGAAGGAACTAAAGAATATCACTCAACTATAGCGTGCTTTGATAAATATGCAAAAATTAATGGTGGAATTGTTGGTCTTAACATTGGTGGTTTGGTAGATAATTGTGTTAGCGATATTAACATTTATACCAGCAAGGATTTGGCTACAGTAGGTGGAATTGTAGGTAGAAATATTGAAGGCAGTGTATATAATTGTACTATTTATGGAACCCTAAATGCTTATTATGTAGGCGGAATTGTAGGAAGTGATTATAGTTATTCAACAATTAAAGATTTAAGGGCTGGTGTTGGAATTGCTACCATTGCTACACGAATTGTGTATAAAAATATTAGTAATGAAGTAAACTATAACTCAAATTGCTTCACTGAAAACTATAGGGCTTCAAATGCTAAGTTTATCAACAATACTATTAGTGATAAATTCTTAAATGACTTTATTTCTACTATTGGTGCATACTATTCGTTTAATACCAAGTATATAGATGACCAAACTGTGGGATTGGTTGAAACAACTTCAGTATTTGGACTAGTACTTGGCTTAACAGATAGTCAATATATTGCTACAGTTAAATATAATAGCGATAATACCACTACTAATTATAGCGATAAATTAATAGTTGATTTGGCTGTAAAAGATGCTTCTACTGAAGATATTAGAAATAATATAGCTGTTGAATTTGGCGACCATACTATAACTGTTTCGCCAATAACAACAATTAACAATAATAAATTTAAGTATCCAACAGAACTTCAAGCGATATTTGTTTACATAATTGCCTATGAAAATGCTAGTTATGAGTCGTGGAGTTCTACAATGGGTTATAATACAAATCAATATGTAGCATTTATATATACTGGTAGATAAGTATACAAACAAAAAAGTGTAGATAAAACTACACTTTTTTTTGTAATTAAAAATAAAAGCTTAGGTGCAACGAGTGATAACAAATCCGAACAATAAAGTGTTTATCGGAGGTTATTTTGTTGTTAGAATTAAATACAATTTATACTTTTAAATCTTTTTCTTTCTCTTCTGCCTGCTCCAATAAAACAATATCTTTTGCTTTAATACGAGTAGCGCATTGTCTTTTTAATAATTCGGATTTTATTAATCTCATTTCTTTAAAATTATCACTGGTATCTATCGAATTAATTTTTTTTCCTTTAGTTTGTAGTCCGTTTAATTTGTAAAATTTAATTTTTGCCATAAAGTTCTCCTAACTTAGTTTATTTTGGTGCGGATAACAGGATTTGAACCTGCAAGAATGTTACTTCACAAGATCCTTAGTCTTGCGCGTCTGCCAATTCCGCCATATCCGCATAAATTTTATATAAAAATATTATAACACATAGTTTAAGTTTTGTCAAATTTTTTGTTTAAAAGGCAACACTTGGGTTTTATGGATATATAAAAATGTCGAATGTTGACAAGTTTTTAAGAATTTTAATTATATACTAAAAAATTGTTGACAAATCAACAAATCTTATGATAGTATGGTCTTGTTGACAAATCAACAAGTTGTAAATTTAGGAATATTTAATAAAATTATTTACATAAGAATTGTTGAGAGGTTAACTAATTTTAAAAGGAGGGAGTATGAATTTTGTAAAGAAATGGGCAAGTTGTATTATTAGTTTTGTGGCAGGTGTATGTGGTTTGGCTTTGTCTGCTTGTAGTGGTATGATTGCAAAATTAACTGCAAATGAAGCTTTGTCAGCATATCTTCAATCAAACACTAGCACAACAAAAGCGTTCAAAGTGCTTACAGATAGTGATTTGTATGAGGAAGCAAAATTACTAGGAATTGATTCTGAGTTTATGACAATGAAAATATTTGCAATTATCACATTAGTTGTTTCAGTTCTTTTAATTGTTTACGCATTAGTAATGCTATTAAAGAACTTGAATGTAATTAAATGCGAAAGTAAGCTTTTTGACATTGTAGGAATTGCATTGTTTGCATTACTATTAGTTTCAACCATTGGTCTATTAATAGCTTCTAATGGCTATGCTGGTGCTATGAAAGATGTGCAAATGAAATCATTGGCTCAATTTGGAGACATGGTATCATTAAAGATATCAGTTGGTGTATATCAACCTGCAATGCTTGTAATTAGTATTATTTCAGCAGTTGCTTATGGCGCTGTAATGTTCTTAAATAAGAAAAAATCAGCGTAATACATAAAAAAAGAGTAGTTTAAAACTACTTTTTTTTATGTTATTTAATTAGTCTAATACGTGTTTTAAGCCCTTTTTAGAACTGATTTTGTACAAAACAATTTTTTTGCCAATTTGAGTAATTACGTCAGCACCAGTTTTTGTAGCCAACTCACTTAAACCTAAATCATCTAACTTATCCATACTAGGATTTAAAGCTATTTTAATTAGTTCGTGGTTAAAAAGTTCTTGCTTAATTTGTTCATAAACTTGCAAGTCAAAACCATCTTTACCAACCCAAACGGTAGGTTTGATAGTGCTAGCCAAACTGCGAAGTTTAATACGTTGTTGTTTGTTAATCATAAATTCCTCCAATATTATATTTTGTTGTTTTTGCTATATTTTATTAATCTACTAATTCAAATTCAAGGTTGCCCATACAAATTGTATCGCCTTCCTTAGCACCTGCTTGACGAAGTTTGTCAATTACGCCATCTTTTTCCAAGCGGTATTGGAAATATCCATTAGAAGCAGTGTCGGTAAACACAATGCCACGTTGCAAGTTTTGGATATAGCCACCACTTACACGATAGGTATGCTCATCTTCCTTTTCAATATTTAATGATGTAATATCTTCTACATGAAGTTCTGCTTTTTCTACAGGTATTGGGTCTGGTTTAGGTAGGGTTTGAAGTTTGTCATAAATTGATTTAATTAAGGTATCAACTTGATTATGTGTAATAGAACTAATACCTATAATTTCGCCTTTGAATTTAGTTGCTTTTTTAAACTCTGCTATGCGTGCATCAATGTCATCAATAAGGTCAGTTTTAGTAAACACAACTATTTGAGGTAGTGTGCTAAGATAAGGACTATATAGCTTTAGTTCGTTATTAATCATTTCAAAGTCCTCACTAGGAATATTACCATAGTAACCCGAAGCGTCTATAACGTGTACAAGCAAACGAGTACGTTCAATGTGTGCTAAAAATTCGTGACCAAGACCAGCACCGTCTGAAGCACCTTCAATAAGTCCTGGAATATCGGCAACTACAAAAGCGTTGTCATAATATTTTACTACGCCAAGATTTGGGTGTAAAGTAGTAAAATTATAATCTGCAATTTTAGGGCGAGCATTACTAATAACAGAAAGTAAAGTGCTTTTACCTACATTTGGTTTACCTACAAGGGCGACGTCTGCAATTGTTTTTAATTCTAAAACTACTTTATAAACTTTAGTTTGTTCGCCTAGTTGTGAAAAATGTGGCGCTTGACGGGTAGGAGATTTAAAGAAAGCATTTCCTTTCCCTCCACGACCACCTTTTAAGCAAA
Source organism: Candidatus Onthoplasma sp. (assembly GCA_045637825.1). Lineage (GTDB taxonomy): Bacteria > Bacillota > Clostridia > Christensenellales > UBA1242 > Onthoplasma. Next base: position 31,324 of record JAZUAD010000013.1, read on the forward strand.
TATATTCGTAGCCATCTTCGTACATATCGGCAAGCACTTTGTCACTTTCGGCATCTTTTATTACTGTACCGCAAGGAACAGTTATACGTAGGTCTTCACCTTTTTTGCCATAACAAAATTTACCGCTACCATTTTCACCATTTTTAGCATAGAACTTTTTCTCATACATAAAATCGTTAAGGGTATTAATCTTGTTGCTAGCAACAAAAATGATGCTACCACCATTGCCACCATCACCGCCATCAGGACCACCATTTGCTACATATTTTTCTCTATGAAAACTAACAACGCCGTCACCGCCGTTACCTGCTTTTATTGAAATTATTGCTTTATCTAAATACATAATTATTTCCTTTTACATATTGTTTTTAATTTGCAATTTTCACATTCTGGCTTTAGAGCTTTACAAAAGTATCTACCAAACCATACAGTTTGAATATGAAATTTTGCTTGTTTGTCAGTTGGAACTATTTTTAATAAATCTTGCTCACATTTTTCAGGCGTGCTATTTAGTGGGGTTAGACCTAAGCGTTTGCTAACACGCAAAACGTGAGTATCTACTGCTATTGCGGGGGTGTTAAAGGCCTCAGCTAATACAACGTTTGCAGTTTTACGACCAACGCCATCAAGTGAAGCTAATTCCTCCAATGTATTAGGAACTTGCCCATTAAATTTATTAATTATACTTTTTGTTGCTGAAATTATATTACGTGCTTTATTATTATAAAAACCACAACTGTGTATAATTTGCTTTAATCGTGTTTCGCCTAACGCTAACATTTTGCTAGGGGTAGGTGCAATTTTAAACAACTCACTAGTAACAATATTTACACGTTTATCAGTACATTGTGCAGATAATATAACCGCTACCAACAATTGGTAAGGCGAATTATATTCTAATTCACATTTTGCATCTGCAAATTGATTGTCGAAATAGTCCAAAATAACATCGATTTTTTGTTCCATAATTATATATTAACAAATATTTTAACTATAGTCAAGACTAGTTAATAAATTCTTGCTGGAAGATTTTGATTATTAGTTAAATTTATTTCAAAAATTCCATTAAAAGAAGAAAAATTGTTGTTAGATATTAATTGTTTAGCAAAATTAAGTTGATTATTGCTAATTTTTACCGAAATTCCACAGGAGCGTGATAAACTACGTGGAGAATTTATAATAGAGCAAAAACCTTGATAGTTTTTGATTAGGTTATAAAAGCGCATTGTTTCAGTGCGGGAATTAAACATTACTACTAGATATTTCATAAATAGCCCTCCTACTATCACTATATTTTTTTGTTTGGCATATTGTGTTATATGATATATTTAGATAATGCAGCCACATCATACTATAAGCCCTACGAGGTTAAAAACGAAATAATTAAAGCAATTAATTTATATACTGCTAATGCGGGACGAGGAGGACATAAACTAGCACAATTAAGTGCACAAAAAGTGTATGAAGTACGTGAAAAAGTGCTTAAATTATTTAATGCAAATAATCACTCTTGTATTTTTACCTCTGGTTGTAGTATGGCGTTGAATTTGGCTATACAAGGCAGTGTAAAACAAGGCGGTCATATAATAACTACATACTTGGAACATAATTCAGTGCTTAGACCCTTGGAATACTTAAAAAGTATTGGGAAAATTGATTATACAGTGCTTGAAAATATGGATATTGATAGTTTTGAAAAGGCAATTAAATCTAATACTTATATGATAATTTCAACGCAGGTTAGCAATGTTGCAGGAAGTAGATTGCCTATTGCAGAAATTAATAAATTGTGTAAAAAATATAATCTTTTGCATTTAGTTGATACGGCGCAAGGTGCGGGGCATATTTTTGAGGATTTAAGCAGTGTGGATATGATTGCTTTTGCAGGACATAAAGGTTTGTATGGTCTTGGCGGAGTGGGAGGATTAGTTGTTAATAATAACGTTAAATTAAACCCTATAATTTTTGGCGGAACTGGTACGATGAGCGAAAGTTTAATTCAACCTAAAAGTGCACCTGAGGGATTTGAAGTAGGAACGTTAGCTAATATTCCAATTATAAGTTTAGGGGCAGGGATAGATTATGTATTAAAAAATAAAAACTATATACAAAACAAGGAACAAAAACTACACAATGCTATAACAAATATGTTTAAAGGTTTAGATTTTGTAACCACCTATTACGCTGAAGATAGTTGTGGTGTTTATAGTTTTAATGTGCTGGATTATGATAGCGGGTTTGTTAGTGATTATTTAAACGAAAAGTTTAATATCTGCACACGTGCAGGACTGCATTGTGCACCCCTTGTTCATAGCCATTTTAATACATTAGATAAAGGTATGGTTCGAGTTTCTCTTTCTAGTGATAATAGTTTAAATGATATAGAAATTTTGAAGTGTGCATTAAAGGAATTGGCAACGTTGAAACAGTAACTTAAGTTTTAAATTAATATTAGCAATACTAAATTAATAAAAATGTCAAAAATGTTGTAAAAGTTTTGACATTTTTTATTTAATAGTGGTATACTAAAGATAATAATGAGATATAAGGGGATAACGTATGAGTAAAATCAAGAAGTTATTAATAAGTTTTAGCGTAATAGTTACAATGGCTATTGCTTTTGTTGTAGCATCAGTAGGGCTTAACGCAAAAGATGTTAAAACTAATTCAAGAAACGTCGATATTGGTAAAACATTTAAGGATATGTTTGCGGTTACTGATTATAAATTTACAACAAATGAAGTTAAGTTTGGTCAAAGCAAGGGGAATACAATCAAGTATGAATATAAGCCAGATGTTAATACCAAGGAGTCTTCTTCGGTTGCATTTGAGTATGTGTTTAATAATCCAATGAGCAAAACTATGGCTATTAGTTTGGAAAATATTAATACTTCAGGTGTTACTGTTAGTTTTGCATATAGTGATAATAGGTTAACTAATATTGAAAACACATCAGCACCATTTGAAACTCAAACAATATCTCAAAATAAAACTAAGTACATATATGTTGTAGTTACAGCAAATGGAGAAGTCCCAACAACTTTCCAACAAGAATTAACTTGGTATCAAGGTGTGGCAAAAACTATGACATATGTAAATCCAAATACATATGAAGAGCAATATCAAACAATAGTTGGCGGACAAGGTGTAGAGTTGCCTTCGGCACCAGAATTTGATGGCTATGTATTTATGGGTTGGGAAACCGAGTCAGGGGAAAGTGTTAGTTCTCCCTACTTTAGTCAAGGTGAAACCTTGGTGGCAAAGCTTGCTTCACCAAACCTACCTAGCGATTGGATAGCATGGGACGAAGCAAGTAGCAGTTATCATGTGATAGAGCCGCGTGGCTATGCGAATGTTTGGAATGAAGTGTCTGAAAGTTATGAGATTGAAGTAGGCAATACTGGAAAATTTTCAACTTTGCCAAAGCATTTAATTATACCAGCAACTTATGATGACGGTGTTCATGGTACTGCAAATGTAACTGCATTGCCTCAAGCGGTAGAATTTTATGCACACACAAATTCAACAGGATTTGTATCGCCGTTTTACATACACGAAGCGTATACTGGAAAAGGATGGCCTTGCGAAACGATATTTATACCATCTACAATTACCTCTATCCCCAATTATGCATTTTCAAGTGTTCATGAGTTTTCAGATGTTGACGATGATTATAATTTAAAAAAGATTATAATACCTGATAGTTTAGTGTCGATAGGTAACAATGCTTTTGGAGAATATAGTATTGGCGGAATTAATCGTGAAATTGTAATAAGTAAAACAGGTTCTAATTGGAATAATTTAACAACTATAGGTAATGAGGCTTTTTATTATTGCGATATTTATGTAGAGTTAGATTTTAGTCAATCACAATTAACTAGTATAGGAAATAACGCTTTTTATAATTGTACTGAACTTTTAGGCATTAAATTGCCAAACACATTAAAAACTATAGGAAGTAATGCTTTTTATTATTGTATTAGTTTAACAGATATAGTTATTCCTAGCACTGTTACAAGTATAGGCAGTGGCGCTTTTCAACATTGTTATAAATTAAAAGAAGTGTACAATTTATCTTCTATAAGCATAACTAAAGGAGGAACAACTAATGGTTATGCGGGATATTATGCAGGGATTATACATGATAGTTTGGCAGATACAAGTTATATACAAGAGATTAATGGGGTTAAATATTATGTAGATGGAACAAGTTTTACGGCATTAGGTAGAATAAATTATTTAGTAACAGATATAGTTTTAGATAGCAGAACTAAAGAAATTATCACTTATGGGTTTACGAACTATCTAAATCAAGATTTAGATTATAGAACAGGAAATAATATAACTAGCGTAGATTTAAGTAATTGTAATAATTTAACTACTATTGGTAATTGTGCGTTTGACAGTTGCGGCATGTTGACTAGCATAACTATACCAAGCAGTGTCACAAGTATAGGGACAAGTGCTTTTACAGATTGTTATGCATTGGCAGAAGTGCGTAATTTATCGTCAATAAATATTACAACTGGTAGTACTAGCAATGGTTTTGTCGGATATTATGCTAAAACAATAATAAAAGATACAACCACTTCTACATATATACAATCTATAAATAATGTACGATACTATGTTAATGGTTCAACCTTTATGGCATTAGTACCGACATCTACAGAGGTGACTTCTCTAAAGTTTAATACTCAAATCACCTCAATATCAGACAAGTTTTTTGCTAATTGCAATGCTCTTTCTAGTATAGATTTTAGTAATTGTAATAAATTAACTGAAGTTGATGCCTATTACTATAAGAATGTAGATACAGTAACTAATGTCAACTTTAGTAACTGTACAGGACTCACAAATTATAATTCAATTCTTACATTTATGTTAGGAGATAATTTAGAAACATTAAATGCAAGTGGATGTACTGGACTTACAAGTTTTAACGGTCCAGGTGGTAGTTGCAAAAACTTAAACTTAAGTGGTTGTACAGGCATTACTTGGATTAATATTAATGGAAAGATTCAAACTATAGGTGGAGAATATAAATCAGGATCTTACGTTGTTAATGTAGATTTAAGTAATTGTACTAGTTTGACTAGTTTAGATGCAGATACTTGTATTGATCTTGAAACAATCAACCTAGATGGCTGTACAAGTTTGGAGAGTCATGTGGTAATAGAAGATTGTAATCGTTTAAAGATGCTAGATTTTAGCAAAACTGGTATTACAAGTTTTTATGCCTGTGAATTTACAAATTTACCAAGTTTGCATACAGTAAAATTACCAGCAAATCTTGGTTCTGGTGGCGCTGTAATTAATGATGGGATTTTTACTGCTTGTCGTAATTTAGTTCAAATTTACAATCCTTCATCGGTTTCTTTAACAATGGGTAGTTCTGGCAATGGTGGAATTGCTTATAATGCCAAAATAATACATACAAGTTTAAGTGCAACTAGTAAAATTCAAACTAATGGAAATATGGTTTATTATGTTAATGGTTCTGATTATATTGCACTTAACCCAACTTCAAGAATGTTAACTAGTGTAACGTTAAATAGCAATACTACAGAAATTCAATCTTATGCGTTTGCTTCAGATGAATATCAATATGGAAATGAAAACGGATGGAACAATGAAGGATATCCTTATTTAACAACTGTTAATTTAAGAAATTGTACTAAATTAAAAGTTATAGGATCATATGCATTTAAAGGTTGTTCAATGACAGGTTGTTATAATGCTCTTACTACAGTTGATTTGAGTAATTGTACTAGTTTGGAAACTATAGGTACAGGAGCATTTTACAACTGTTCAAACTTAACATCAATAACTATACCTGCTAGTGTTAAGGCAATAGGAACTTATGCTTTTGAGAATTCTGGATTAACTAGTGCTACATTTAAGCAAACTGCTGGCTGGTATCGTGTGGTATCACGTTCAGGTACTGCATCTTCAATTACTGTAACTAGCACAGCAAATGCTGCTAGCTATTTACGTTCATCATATACTAGCTATTTCTGGTATAATACAAATGCTGGCGGTAGTAAATCTGAATATCAATAAAATTTAATAAAAGGCGGGTTGATATAATCAATCCGTTTTTTTATTTTGAAGAGTATAGTTAACGAAGAGGGTGTTTTATTAAAAAAATTAAATTAAGTTTTGTAAAAAGTATTTCCTGTTTTAATAATTTATGATATAATGTACTTATGATAAAAATGGAATTGTTAGCGCCTGCGGGCAATATGGAAAGTCTTAAGGTGGCGGTGTATAATGGTGCGGACGCAATATATTTAGGTATTAACGAGTTTAATGCACGTAATAATATTGATGGTTTTACACTGGATAATCTTGCCAACGCTGTAGATTTTGCGCATCTTTATAATGTCAAAGTGTATTTGGCATTAAATATATTGTTTAAGGATACTGAATTGCAATCTGCTTTGGATATAGTATCAGAGGCGAATAATATAGGCGTTGATGCCTTTATAATTCAAGACCTTGGACTTGCCTATCTAATACACAAGCATTATCCTACTATTGAACTGCACGCTAGTACACAAATGGCAGTACATAACCTTGAAGGTATTAGGGTATTGGAAAAGCTGGGTTTTAAACGTGTGGTTTTGTCACGTGAAACTTCGCCTGAGGAAATTAAACGCATTAGCCAAAATAGTAATATGGAAATAGAGTTTTTTACACAAGGTGCTTTGTGTGTTGGTTTTTCGGGTAACTGCTATATGTGCTCGCATCTTGTTAACAAAAGCGGTAATCGTGGTGTTTGTCAACAGTTTTGCAGATTGCCATATAAGTTTAAATGTGGAAAGGTTGAAACTTCTGGCTTTTTGCTTAGTGCTAAAGATATAGCAATGGTTGATAATATTGAGCAAATGGCCAATATTGGTGTAAGCAGTTTAAAAATAGAGGGTAGAGCAAGACGTCCCTTTTATGTGGCACAGGCCTGCAGAGTATATAGAAAAATTTTAGATAGATTAACTTATACAGACGAAGATTTGGACAAACTAAAGATAGCTTTTAACCGAGATTATACACCTGCATATTTTAACGGAAACAACAACATTATATCCAAGATTCAAGGTAATAATGGACTTGAAATAGGCGTTGTTAAACAAGTTAAATTGGGCAAAAAGTTTAATGAAGTATTTATTTCTTCTACTTATCCATTAAAGGGTAAATCTGGGCTTAAATTTATCTATAATGGCGAGGAACTTGCATCTATTGGGGCGTATGATATTAAACCTAGCGGAAATCTATTTAGATTGACTACAACTTCAAATATAAAAACTGGTAGCAAGGTGCATATTATTCAAGATGACAACTTGGAAAAAGATGTATTGAGTTATGTTAGAAAACTTCCTATAGCTATAGATTTTTTTGCTAAACCCGAACAAAATATTAAAATAACCGCCACCTATGATGATGTAAGTGTAGAAGTAGTAGGTGAGATTTGTCAAAGCGCTAAAACTATTAGTATTGATGATGAAACCATATTAAAACAATTATCTAGGAGCGATGTTTTTGAAATAGTTAAATTTAATTGCAAGGTAGATAATTGCTATATACTAAATTCAACCATCAATAAACTACGTAACGAAGTTTATGAAAGTTTAAAAAATGAAATATTGAGAAAATATAAAAAGCCAGAACTAAGTAAAATAAATATTAAATTTTCAAACAAAACAACTAAATCTTCAACCAAAGAATTTGAGTTTGAGGTGTTTGAAGATATTAATAATATTAAAACTTGCTCTAATTTAATTTTTGATTACAATACTTTTAATATTGCAGATATTAAAAAGTTTGACGAATATTGTAAATCAAATAATATTAATGGATATATTGACCTTCCTAATTTTGCAACAGGTAGAGATGTTGATTTGATTAAAAACTCAATCGAGGACACCAAGTTAGGAGTGGTTGCCAATAATATTTATGCCTTAACTTTTGATTGCAAGATGATAGGTGGACAGTTTTTAAATGTATATAACTCATATACCTTAAAGGTTTTACAAGAATTACACTCATTAGATGCAGTGTTTGTTGAGGAATTAATTGATAGTGAGATTAAAACTTTAAAAACTGATTTGCCATTATGTAGGCGTGAAAAAGCATATATGACCTTACTGCATTGTCCGTTTAAACAAAATTTAAAATGCGAATGTAAAAATTGTAAATATGCTGAAGCAACTTATACTATAAATAGTGGAAAAATATTTAAAATAAAGCGAAAGAAAACAACAAGTTGTATATTTTTATTAAAGGATTAATATGAAATTACCAGAACAATTTTTAAATCGAATGAAAAATATTGTGCCAGACTATGATGAATTTGTTTCATCTTATAACAATACGCCTGTCAAATCATTTTTTGTTAACACAAATAAGATATCGGTTGATGATTTTGTTAATAATTGTATTTGGAATATTGAGCAAAAGGCAGAGGGTTGGAAATTAGTTAAAGAAGTTAAAGTTGGAAAAACTCCAGAACACCATAGCGGTATGATTTATATGCAGGAATTAAGCGCTATGATGCCTGTAAGTTTTTTGCCTTTGCGTGATGATGATTGGGTCATAGATTTATGCTCGGCTCCTGGCGGGAAATCTATTCAGGTAGCAAATCGTATTCCTAAAGGATTGTTAGTTTCTAATGAAATTGTTAAGTCTAGGGCAAATATACTAAAGTCTAACATTGAACGTATGGGTTTAAGTAATGTGTGCGTAATTAATAATGAGCCAAAGCAATTAGAAAGTTTCTTTGGTGGAATATTTGATGCTGTGGTTGTAGATGCTCCTTGCTCAGGTGAGGGAATGTTTAGAAAGGATGAAGATGCAATTTTAAATTGGTCACAAGAAAATGTAGAGGCGTGCGCCCTTAGGCAAAAAGCGATTTTAAAAACCGCTGATAAGTTGTTGCGTTGTGGCGGATACTTGCTATATTCAACCTGCACTTTTTCGTTAGAGGAAGACGAGCAGGTGGTTGCTGATTTTTGTTCAAACTATGATTACGAAATAATTCCGTTAAATTATGCTGGTGCGGAAAAAGGGATTAAAATTAAAGGTTATAACACTGAAAATTGTTTAAGATTTTATCCGCATAAATTTGAGGGCGAAGGACAATTTGTTGCATTATTAAAAAAGAAGGCAGAGGAAAAAGAGTTTTTAAATAAACAAAATCATTATAAACCTTTGGCAAAATTTCCAACCGAATATAAATTATTTAATTCATTTGTTAAGGACAATTTGATTGGTTGTGAATATCTAAGTGATGAAGTAATATATAACAATAATACGTTGTATTATCTTGCTAATCGCAAAGTGGCAGAAAGTGGAGTAAATGTAATTAATGGTGGCGTGGTTGTTGGTGAAATTGTTAAAAACAGGTTTGAACCTAATCATAACTTTGCTATGTGTTTTGGATTAAAATTTAAACACAAACTAGAGTTAACCGAACAAGAGTCTTATAAATTTATTAGGGGTGAAGTGTTGCAGTGCGACCTTAAAGGGGTTATAGCGGTGACCTACAAGGGCGTAGTTTTAGGCTTTGGTAAAGGCGGGGCAGGAGTGCTAAAAAATCATTATCCTAAAGGGTTGAGAAACGTTTAAAATTTATAAATTTTAATTTTGAAATAAAGAAAAAAATAATCAGCATTAAATAAAAAATAAATAATAAATATTTAATTTAAAATATTA
>JAZUAD010000014.1:0-37264 GCA_045637825.1 Candidatus Onthoplasma sp.
ATATTTAAAAGAAAAAAGATTGAATTTGTTTTTACTTTTAGAATTTTTAGGTTATTTATTATTAATTTTATAATATTTTTATTATTTTTATTTACTAATTTATCAATCATTTATTTCTTTATCATATTAACTCCTATTAAAATAATTTTATTTAATTTGATAGATTTTTATAGGCACTATTTAGACAACAAGTTATTAAAAACCGCTATCCACAAATTGGAAGCAAATAAAAATTTAATAGTTATAGGCATAACTGGGAGCAATGGCAAAACCTCCGTTAAAGAAATTTTAAAACAATTGTTAGAAAGTAAATACAACGTTATTTGTACTGAAAAAAATCAAAACACTTTAAAGGGTTCTATTATCACAATCAATAAAAACCTAACACCAAAAACTGAAATTTTTATATGCGAAATGGGTGCACGACAACGTGGTGATATTTTAAAAATTTGCAAGTTGGTAAACCCCTCAAAAGGAATACTCATTAGTGTTGCTCCTCAGCATTTGGAAACTTTTAAAAACGAACAAAACGTATATTTAACCAAAAAGGAATTGGCTGACTATTTGCAAGAAAATTTTTGTGTATACAACCTTGATAACGATTTAACAAAGGAAATGTATAATGAAAAAATTGGAGAAAAAAATGGTATATCAATCATCTCAAAGGCAAATTTATATGCAACCAATATCCACATTGTAAACTTTAAAACCTATTTTGACATTCATTATAATAACAACATTTATCCTTGCCATACCGCATTACTTGGAAAGCATAATGTTACAAATATTTTATTGGCGCTAAATATGGCAATTAGTTTAGGTGTTGATATCACTAGCGCTATTCAAACCATCATATCCTTACACCCCACCCCTCATCGCTTAGAATATATCAAATCGCATATTGATATTATTGATGATAGTTACAATTGCAGTATTGATAGCGCCGAAATGGCGTTAGAGGTATTAAGTAAAATAAATAAATCTAGGGTTGTTTGTACGCCAGGAATTATTGAAGGAGGAAAATATCAGTTTAATTTAAATCAACATTTATCACAACTAATATCACAAACTGCAGACATTGTAATAATTGTTGGAAAAACCAATCAAAAAGCCCTGTGTAGCAAATTGCAAAATTTTGAACTTATACATATATCTAACAGACCATTTAAAAAATCAACTATCTTATTAAATGGTTCACCGTTAAATTGTTATTCTTCAAAGGATATAACACCTTCAACAAAAAAACGTGCTTACTTAGTAAACACGCTAAAAATCGCAAAGCAATTATTTTCAAAATTATTAACTAGTCAACACGTATTGCTAATATTAAACGACTTACCTGACGAATATGATTAATTAAAACTTTTTATAAGCACATATTTATATTCATCATCCACATTTAAACCATTTTTAACCATATCATTTGAAAATTTAACCTTATTAACTTGATAACCCAGTTTTTCACATAATAATTTGATTGTAAATTGATTTTCCATAATATGAATACCCACTTGAGATTTATTTTCTTTTGCTATTTGTTCAATTTGATTAATCAATTTTGTCCCAACCCCATGATTGCGGAAATTAACATCAACAACAATAACTCTAATTTCTACATTATATTTCACTCCGCTTTTATCCGCAACTACAAATCCCACAACTTGTCCATCTATTTGAGCAATATATGTAATGTATGATTTATTAAGCAATTTTTCTTCCAACAAATTTAAAGGGTATTCCGCAAACGACGTTTTGCATAATTCCATAATCGATTTAATATCATAAAGTTCGGCTTCACGTATAACAATATTAGATTTTGCTATCTTATCATTTTCTGCTTGAGATAATTGATAATATATTGGCGTTAAATCATAAGATGAACTATTTAAAAACGCTAGGACAAACGCATTATTATCAAATGTCACCTCTACACCATTTTCATAGTTGTGTGAGTTGGAATAGAATGACACCTTGTTTTTGCCCGCCACCTCTATTAACTCATCTTTAGTTAGGTTTCGTTCATATATTTTTAAAGAATTCTCCTCAACCTTTCCTACAAAGTAACTATTTAAACTTCCATCTATTGCAACAACCTCACTATCAATAGCAGATTTTTTTACTATTTGATGTAATAAGTTTAAATTATTGATAGCTCTAACCGGCTTGTTAAACACATCTTTAAAGGCCTTTACTGTAGCAATACCTACACGAATTCCTGTAAACGAACCAGGACCAACAACAACACCAAATTCATCAATATCCTTAAGCGTTACTCTACCTTTATCTAAAACCTCTTGCAATTTAGGAAGCAATACTTCATTATGCTTTTTTACTTTGCATTCATTGCAGGCAAAAATTGTACCATCTTTATATAGCACTATCACAAGTTCATCATTGGCAGTATTTATCAATAAATAATTCATAACTCAACCTATCTTTCAATTTCAAATTGTCTAGCATTGCCTATAAGTGTAATATTTATTTTAATGCAGTTTTGTGGCAGTAGTTCTTTTATATTTTGCGACCACTCTATAAATGTTATGCTGTCCCTATTAGAAATAGTCTCATCAAATCCACATTCAATTGCTTCCTCTGTAGTAATACGATATGCATCAAAATGATTTAATGTAATGCCTTTTGCTTCATACGTTTTCAATACCGCAAAGGTGGGACTATTAACCACACCCTGCACGCCAAGTTGTTTAAACACAAATTGAGTAAATGTGGTTTTACCCGCACCCAAATCACCACTAAGCAAAACAACTTCACCAACACGTAAAGTGCCGGCAAAATCAATAGCGATTTGTTTAGTTTGTTCTAAAGTTTCTGCAATAATTTTCATATCTATATTGTAATTTAATTAAACCAAATTGTCAAGTAGGTTTTAACATAATAAATATTGTCTATAATGTATTTATGTCAAGATTTAAGTTTGTTAATATTGTAGATAGTTTATTTATTTCAGTAGTTATATTCTTTATAATTTTTGCTTGGATTCAGTTTTTTGTTAAAAACATTTTACTTTCGCTATTTTTAAGCGCTATTTTTTCAAGTCTTGCAATACTTTTTATTAGGTGGTTAAAAGCAAAAAAATACACCTCTACCCAAAATAAACTAACACAATCTTCTAAACTTGCCTCTTTTAAAATTGCAATCCAATCAATGCCACATCAAAAACTAATTACGCTTATTAAAAAATTAATACCTGCTGAATACAATCCAAAAACTATCAAAGGAGACATTTCCTTTGTCAAAAACAACTCTTCCACCATATTTACCTTTTACTATCTAGGTGAATTAAATGATATTATGCTGTTAAACATCATCAAAAATAAAACCGCTGATAAATTTGTTATATTCTGCTCTAATTTCAATCAAGAGGCTGACATTATAGCACGTTCGTTAAAAAATAAAAACATCGACATCATAAACCTTGAGCAACTATATGAAATATTTAATAAAAACAACATATCGGTTGATACCGGCCATATAGACTTAAACAAGCACAAAATCACCCTAAAGGGAATACTAAAAAACAGTATATCACGTAACAAATCAAAAAGTTACTTTGTTAGTGGATTGGTACTATTGCTTACCAGTTTGATTGTTCCTTTTAAACTATACTATGTTATAATCAGCAGTATTCTGTTTGTGCTTAGTTTACTATGCCGACTTAAACCAACTATAAAAACAAACAAATCAATATTTGATTAAATATAAAAAATATGCAAACTAAAACATTTGCATATTTTTTTAACTATCTGTGTAGATGATGTCTTTCAATTTCATCATACACATTAACAATAATATTATTAGTTTCGCTTTTAAAATTTTCAGAGTAATCCTTTAATTGTGCTTTCCTATACTTTTTAAATTCTGAAACATATTTGTCGCCAAAGTTGTTTATCATAAAAGCCATCCACTCAATAGTTACAGGAGAATTTTGATAGTTACTAATATTATATTCTGTACGAATATCAAAATCTCTAACTTCAATAAAAGTTGAATATGGTCCTATTTTTTTAAATTTTAAAACACCTTCTTCAAATTTTTCAAATTCAAGCTTATATTCTCTTTCTCTATCAATATTAAAAATCTTTTTAATTTCTCTTTTAATTATTTTTTTGTCTTTATTCCATAATTCTTCTATAAACATAGTTCACCCTATTATTTTGTAATTCCTTTATTTACATCAAAACCAATTTCATCTAAAACTATTTTCGTTTTTTGGTTATAATTGTCTTTATATTCTTCCACAAACTTATCAAGCGCTTTGTTTCTATGTGATATGTATTGTAAAGCGTATTTATCACCATAAACATTATACATAAATTTTAACCATTTAATATTGTAACCACTGTTAACAGTGCTACCATACACTTCAAAATCTGTTAACACTATTCCAAAAGAACAATGTCCGTACTTTTCAAACCTTAATGCACCATTACCCGCTTGCGTAAATTCCAGGCTATCGCCCCTTTCTTCCCTTATATCAAAAATCTTTTTAATTGCTTTTGTAACCATTTCTGGTTTTTCTTCCCATAAATTTTCTATAAACATAACATCCTCCTTAAATTTAAAATTATTATATCATATATTATCATTTTGTCAAGAAATTAATTTGAATTTAAAATAAAAATCAACACTTTATAGTGCTGATTTTAAGAAATGTATTAATATTTTACATTATACAAATACAAAGCCTTTGCTGGCGCAGTAAACCTTTTGTTTAAGTTTCCAAACGTATAATCTTTAAATTGTTCAAATGTAATTTTACCTTTACCTAGTTCAACTAGTAGTCCCACTATATTACGTACCATTTTATACAAAAATCCGTTGCCAGTTATATAAAAATGCAGTTCTTCGCCTACTTTTTTCCACTTTATTGAATAAATAGTTCTTATCGTTGATTGCACATCACTACCACTTGCACAAAAGTTTGTAAAGTCGTGTTCGCCTATCAATAACTGACTTGCATCTTTCATGTTTTTTAAATCAATATCGGTTGGTACACGCAAAAAGTTATCATACAGTGGCAAATCAATATCGCTTACATACATTTTATATAAATACGTCTTACGCTTAGCCGAAAATCTTGCGTGCAAATTAGTTTGTTTAATATCTTTAACTTTAACATCATCAGGCAAAATACCATTCATACTACGTACAAATTTATAAAAGTTGGTTATCTCGTCACACTCAATATGACATACTTGATTATATGCGTGTACACCGCTATCAGTACGTCCACTTGCCACCACATTAATATCTTGTTTTAATAAAATTTTCAATGCCTTTTCAAGTTCTTCTTGAATAGTGCGTTCACCTTTCTTTTGACGTTGAAATCCCGCAAATTTTGTTCCATCATAACTAATAACTAATAAATATTTCATAACAACCCTATTTGTTTCCTATATTTTGTTGTAACTTACATAAGTTTTTTGAAAGTGAAATTGTATCTTTAGATATTTGCACAAGAGCATTATCTACCGCCACATAATTTACAAATTCAACTTTAAAGCCTAACTTACGAATTTCATCTTGTATATAATGGATTTGAACGCAATGTGGCGATTTATCAACACTAGCAAAAATAATTTTTTTGATATTTTTTGCCCTAATCATACCAAGAATTTTGGTTATTGCCATATTAATATGCGAATTTTCTAGGCACAAATCAAAAATAGGCAAATCAAATTTTTCTAATTGTTTAAATGCTTTAGGTTGCATAACTTTTAAGCAACTCCCAACAATAATAATCTCCTCACCACAATCATAAATATTGCTTTTCATCAAATCTTTCATAATATCTCCTACATTTTGATTATATCACACAATTTTTATATTTGCAACTTTAATAAGGACAAGAAAAAAGACTTTTTCAAGTCCTTTTTATATTTTACAAAGTAAAATCATTTACACGAGAATAAGATATTCCTCTATCAGCGCAATAAACAGCTCGTTCACAAAAGTTTTCCCACTCTCTACTCATAATAGGCATATAACCATATAAAAACGAAGTATTTATAGCCATCGTAACATT
The DNA here is from genome assembly GCA_045637825.1 of Candidatus Onthoplasma sp. Taxonomy (GTDB): domain Bacteria; phylum Bacillota; class Clostridia; order Christensenellales; family UBA1242; genus Onthoplasma. The sequence continues at coordinate 6,044 of JAZUAD010000014.1, forward strand.
ATATTGACGAATACTTATAATTCTATATGATGCAGATGTCTTGGATTTAAAAATTAATCCAATATTATGGTCGCCATGTTCACTAGGTCTTATTTCAACACCCACTGGATTTCTATCATATGATGGTGGCAAAAGTTGACGTTGCTTTAATATTGCACCATATTTTGAATAATCTAAATTTTTTAATATATTTAATGGCAAGCCATATGGATAACACTGTTTCACACTCTCTCTTTTATATCTTTGTGGCAAATTTTCATCAAGTTCTTTTCCATCAACTAGTTGATGCTCTAATTGTTCTGCTTGTTGATTTCTTTTTAGCAATTTATCAAATAGTCGCATATTATTTTCTCCTATTAGTATATTAGCACATTTTTCACATTTTGTCTAGTACCTAATTATCACTTTCAACAATTTTTACATATAAACAAATAATGTGTTAATTTAAAGGAGATAATTATGGCACTTGCTAGTAGTTTTTTAATAGCCGCCAATGATGAGCACGGACTTAATCCACCAACAGCAGGAAAACGCACCCCTATAATGCCTTATATCAATCGTAGTTTTTATGAAAACGAATTTAATAGGCGATGTAAGAACGCTTTTATTGAAGCGTGTTTAAGATGCGGATTTAACATTTTTGATGTAAAACCCGAAATTCAAGATATAAGCATCACCACTAGGGTTAGGCGAACAAATAGCGCACGACCAACTCTAGTAGTTACTTTTGCCTACAACGCCTCGGGAGATGGTCTAACTTTTAACAATGCAAATGGTTTTGAAGTGTATTATTCACGCCTTAACCAATTCGCAAGCCAAAGTCAAGAATTAAGTCAAGATATTTACCAACAACTTATCAATAATGTTTCCAACAATGGTCGTGGAATAGGTACATTAAATGTTAGTATGCTAATTTCTGTTAACTGCCCAGCAACATTAATCGAAGCGGGCTTTATGACCAACTTTGAAGAGGCAAAACTAATGCTTAACCCTATATATATAACCCAAGTAGCAGAAGGTGTATGTCAAGGCGTTTGTCAATACCTAAATGTTCAATATATTCCTCGTGAGGATTTTAGTGCTTATCCAACTTTACGTCGTGGCAATCAAGGAAACAAAGTTGTACTACTACAATACTTGTTAAATCGTTATGGTTACAACCTTACTCCAGACGGAATATTTGGTAGTAGAAGTTACAATGCAATAATTGACTTTCAACGCAAAAACGGCTTAACTATAGATGGAGTAGTTGGACAAAACACGTGGAATGCCCTACTTAACCCTCAAGGCAAAACTATCCGTCAAGGCGACCGAAGTGGTGCAACGTGGTATTTGCAACAAATGTTGCTATCTAAACTCTACCCCATAGGCGAAATTGATGGTGCTTTTGGCACAAACACTTTACAAGCAGTGCGAGATTTTCAAAGTGAAAATGGTTTAACTGTTGATGGTATCGTAGGTCCAGCCACTTGGCGTGTATTAGATACAATAGGTGGCGGAAGACCGTTAATATGATGGTTAATTTTACAAAATTTCAAATACCTATTGACAAATAAAATATTTATGATACAATGCAAATATGGAATACGTAAATATTTTATCAATGGTTATGGATTGTGATAATAAAACAACTAGGGAATACTCATCTTTATTTAAAGATGTTAATACCGAGTTTTTTGTGGATAGTCTTATTATTAGCGACACACCTATAACTAATAAAACTAAAGATGGTAGATTTGTAACCCTTTATAAGGAAGATGGTTGCATTGTTTTAGACTACTTATTTGGTGGCACAGGTTCATATAAATCTTGCACAAAAATGGTTAAGCTAGAATTTACTACTGACCTAATTGAAAAATTAGTAGAATTACAACCCGATGAACCAACAGATTTTATGGACGATATAATAGATTATCGCAAACTTTGTATGGTTGCTACATTTTATGATTTAAAACGTGATAAAGTTGATTTTAATCAAGTATCTAAAAAAGAACAATATTATGTATGTTACTTTTTAAGAAAAAACAATGATAATAAATACTACTTGCAATCAGAATTAAGAATGCGAAATTTATCACAAAATAAAAATTGCCAAATAGAAGAAGTGTCTTTCTTCTTTAAAATTCCTCCAACATTCCAACGTTTACTAAATAGCGAATGTCAATCTTCTTTTCTAACTGAACTTGAGGAACTTGATGAAATCGAAAACAATCCAGAACTTCAGGGCTTGTATGATTTTGATGACATTGATGAAGATGAGGAATTTGAAGAATACGAAGATATTGACGATGATAAATTTACTCGTTAAAAAAATATATTAGATTTTATTCTAATATATTTTTTTGTTTATTTTAATTGTTTTCCACATTTTTCACAATAGTCGGCATCTAATTTGTTTCTGTGACCACAATCACATTTTACAACATCACTAACTTTTGTTCCGCACTTAGTACAGTGTTCGGCATCATCTCTTAATTTTTCGCCACATTTAGCACATTTCAACACATTAACTGTTCCCATTGCGCTATTGCCAACATCACTAACATTTCCATCTTTTACATTAATCATAGCATTTGCAGTAGACAAAAGCATAATAGCCACCCAACCAAACGAGCCACCAAACAATGTTAATATTGCTCCAAGCAATATTCTCCAAATTGTAGCCCAAACGCCAGAAACGTTAATACCCTTTACTATTAAGCAAATTCCGCCAATAATTCCAGCAAGAGCCAACACCATAACTATAAGCCCAACTAAAGTTAAATGTCCTTTATCATAACGTGGCTCTTGATATGCATTTTTATCTAATTTTTTCATAGTATCCTCCTAGTTTTACACACTTAACAATATAGCCAAAGTAGGCACTCCAATCAATAACAATATAAATAGCACAAATAGTGTAATTTTTAATCCCGAACGAGGCACTTTGCCTGTCACTTTACCATTTTGTCCATTCATAATATTTATGTATTGTTTATTTTTGTATTCAAAATTTACAAAATATGCTGGTAGTAAAGTATAATTATATTCTATATTCGAATAAGTTGGATTAATAGTTAAACTATCTATCGAACTATACATTTGCCTAATTCTACGTTCTATATCATTAAGCATTTCACACTTAGCAACTTTTTCACTAATTTCTATATCTTGATTATAATACCCTACGCTATACCCTTTAATAAAAGCATTGTCGTAATCATAACTTTCACTAAAATCATAAGGTAATATTTTTTTAATTTCTTCTTGTAGTATTTTATCACTTGCCTCAACAATTATATTGTTATATTGCTGAGCAATTTTACCCGAAAAATTTCTATAATAAACTTCTGTAATAGTTTTTCCATTAGCACCACGCTTTGTTCTAGTCAAACGTTGTCTGCCCGAATAAGTTGCACTAACATATCCATCAAAAGCAAACGAACTTAAATATGTTGCATTTGTTTTAACATTTGGCAAATTATTTTTAAAATCATTTGGCAAAAATTTGCGCTTTTTTGTTCGTTTATCAAATTCGGTTTTGGCTTGAGTTTTATCTATTTTAAAAGGAATAATTTTTTCAGGCTGTAGTCCTGGCAAATCTTTTAAGGGGACAAGTGCATCAGCATGACAATATTGACAATACGATGTAACATCATACTTATTAAAAGTAATTTGAGCACCGCATACATTACATTTGCACGCTCTATTTTCATTAGCCCATGCCTCAACTTTAGCATTTTCAGGTATCCACTCAATGGGGTGTTTACCATATTCTTGCTTATATTCTATTGGATACAAACTTCCACATTTTACACACTTTAAACTCTTATCCAACGGACTAAATTCCACCTTGCCACCGCAAGATGAACAATTATTAATAATCATTAAACCTTTTCTCCACATTCAGGACAAAATTTTGCATTTGATTTTAATACTTTTCCACATTTAGGGCATTTCTTTTCTTTAACTAGTTGTTCTCCACAGTTTGTACAGAACTTAGTTCCCTTATGCACCGCTTCGCCACACTTTGGACAAGTTTCGGTTTGACTACTACCACATTCTGGACAGAATTTTACCCTAGCACTTAGTCCCGCACCACATTTAATACAAGTACGTTTATGTGCTTCATCTTTAACCGTAGCCATACTATTAGCAAACAAGTTGCCCATAGTAGCACCAGCACCAAGACCAACACCAATTCCAGCCATATTTCCACCGCTTGGATTATTTGCAGCATCACGAATTGCAGTTGCAGCTTGATATTGAGCATAAGAGCCCATTTTATCGCCAAGAATTCCTAATTTACTACGTTCATCAAGAGCTTTTTCCACTTCTTCAGGAAGCGATAAGTTTTCAACAGTAACCTTGCATAGTTTCAAGCCCATTTTGTTAAATTCGTCTTGAGATTCCTTTACAATTTGGTTTCCAATTTCCTTATAGTTTGCAGCCAAATCAAGTGCTGGAATTTGCGCCTCAGCAATAGCATCACTTATATTTGAAAGCAATATAGCTTTACATTGAACAGACAAATCTTCTACACGATACACTGGATTAGTACCAAACACTTCACGCATAAAAGTTTTAGCATCATCAACCTTGTAACTAAATGTACCATAGCCACGAAGACGAATTGTGCCAAAATCAGCATCACGCATCATAATAGGATTTTGAGTTCCCCATTTTTGACCCATAAATTGCTTAGTATTTACAAAATATACTTCTGCCTTAATCCTGCTATTAAATCCAGTAGGAAGTGACATCATTTTAGTAATGATTGGAATATTTTCAGTATTCAGTTTGTATGTTCCAGGTCCAAACACATCAGCAATTTGACCCTTGTGTACAAACACAGCCACTTGTGACTCCCTAACCACAAGTGTTGAACTATTCATAATTTCCTCACGCTTGTCCATTGGGTGACGGTAAACTAAAACATCTTTAGAACTATCCTTCCACTCCAAAACCTCTAACATTTGCTTTTTAATAAAACTAAATAAACCCATAAATTCCCCTCCTTTTTAAATTTTGAGTTTGTTAAAACATTACCTTAGCACTGATATATTCTACAAGTTTGTCGATAGGTAAACGAATTTGTTCCATAGTGTCACGGTCACGAATAGTAACAGTATTATCTTCCAATGTATCAAAGTCAATAGTTACACAGAAAGGTGTACCAATTTCATCTTGACGACGATAACGCTTACCAATGCTACCCGCTTCATCATAATTACACATAAAGTATTTATTAAGTTTCTTTAATACTTCACGAGCTTTTTCGCTCATATTCTTTTGAAGTGGAAGTACTGCAACCTTATATGGTGCAATTGCTGGGTGCAAATGCATTACAACACGTGTATCTCCACCTTCCAGCACTTCTTCATCATACGCTTCACACATCAAAGCCAAAGTCAAACGGTCAGCACCGATTGAATATTCTACAACATTTGGAGTATATCTTTCATTAGTGATAGGGTCAAGGTATTGCATACTCTTACCACTAAATTCTTCATGACGACTTAAATCCCAATCGCCACGATGGTGAATACCATTAAGTTCTTGCCAGCCAATAGGGAATTGATATTGAATGTCGCAAGCTGCTTTAGCATAGTGAGCCAACTTATCATGGTCGTGGAAACGAAGATGCTCTGGATTTAAACCAAGCTCAACTACAAAATCCCATGCAAGTTTCTTATATTCATCATAATGTTCAAATGCCTTTTCTGCCTTACAGAATAGTTGGTGTTCCATTTGTTCAAATTCAATTGTTCTAAATAAGAAGTTACCTGGGGTAATTTCATTTCTAAAACTCTTACCAATTTGAGCAATACCAAAAGGAACTTTTGCACGTGCAGTACGTTGCACATTTAGGAAGTTAACATACTCACCTTGTGCAGTTTCAGGACGAAGATAAACAGCATCTTTTTCGCCATCAACAGTTCCACGACTGGTTGTAAACATTAAATTAAAGGTTCTAATAGGAGTCCAATCACGTTTGCCACAATTAGGACACTTAATGTCATTGTCAGCAATGTATTGTTCCATCTCAGCATTAGTCATCTGATCTGGCACAACATCACAACCTTTAAAATTTTCAATAATATTATCCGCACGATGACGAGTTTTGCAATTTTTACAATCCATCTTAGGGTCACTAAAACTTGCAGTATGTCCACTAGCGTCCCAAGTACGTGGGTTCATAAGTATTGCCGCATCAACGCCAAAACTATTGTCTGCTTCTTGCACAAAGCGCTTCCACCAAGCACGCTTGATATTGTTTTTAAGCTCAACACCAATTGGACCAAAGTCCCAAGTGTTTGCAAATCCGCCATAAATATCGCTACCAGGGAAAACAAAGCCCCTAGTTTTACATAAGTTTACAATTTTGTCCATTGTCAGTTTCATAATTATACCTCTTTATTATTTTATATAGTGTTATTATATCATTAATTTGAATATTAGTAAAGAATTTTTAACTATTTTCATTATAGTTTACCTGGTTTTATGCATTAAAAGTTTTTCAAACACATTATAAATTTATAAAAAAGACTTCAAGCAATATGCTTAAAGTCTCATTTTACTATGCTGTAAGTCCAACAGTTTCCTCTTTCACAGGAGTTTGAGGCACAGGAGCCACTTCACGTTCTTCCGAACGACCTTGCGATTGTCCTTTTTCTGTTTTATTTGTTTTAATAAGTTTAAACTTTTCATGTTTTGTTAAAGTTCCTTCAACTAAGCGTTGTTTTGCTTTTTCCTTACATTTTCTATTAGAAATAGTTTTAAACTTATCAACACTAATAGGGTCTACTTTTTTACAGTGTGCAAGATAATAACATCTCGCAATTTCACTATTAGGGTCTAATTGACTACCTTTAGATTTCTCATTTCTTTCAGCAATAAACTTTTCAAATTCCTCCCTATTTTCTTCGCATAAAACTTCAGCAACAATATTATCTTCCACGTGATGTTTAACTTTATATGTTTCCAATTCTAATTCATATGAATCAGTTTTTTCTGCATGTTTTTTACACATATCATGGTAAAATCCTATTCTTATAGATGTTTCATCAAGTTTTGCTTCTCGAGAACTTAATCCTTCTACATATCTGCGATATGTTAAATAATCTGTCTTATGAGTTGTAGCAAATTCTTCTAAAGCCGAATTTTTTACTTGTTCTCCATAATTCTTCTCAAAAGATTTTTTAGCATTTAAAGCTATTCTCTTTTGCTTAGCAAAACTAACTTTAGTTTCTTCCAACTTTTTAATGGCTTCTACTATAGATTGCTCACTTAATTCAGGATTAGGTGTGCTATTTATAATGTCTTCCATTGTTTTGCAATCTTTTATAAATTGTTCTTCCTTAAGTTCCAACGCCACCATCATTTTATATGAAGTTTCATAATCCTTATATCTAACAGATAGTTTTGTATCATTTGATAATTCACCAACTGCTCGCTCAATATTTTGTTGTTTGCGAGCATTAGATTCCAAAGCATTCGCAACTTCCCTTCTATCAAACGCTAGTTCTCGCATTTCAGTACGTTTTACTTCTCTAGCAGTATTTTCAGTTAACGATGTTGTTGGAGCATACATTTCTTTTTGTTCATCTGTTAAAGTATCAACAAAGTTTTCATCACATTTAGCAATCTTTGTATCCCCCGTACTTAATTTATGAATAGCATACTCCACATAAGACGTTAAACTTTGAGTAGCTTTTTCAACAACAGGATTACCCTTTTCGTCAACCAATCGGTCAATTTTAACTTGTTCAACTTTTACAGAAATCAACTCTTTTTCCAAAGATTCACGTTTAGACTCCAATAACTTCTTTCTGTTTTTTCTATCTTCTCTTTGATATTCTACCGAATTTTTAAATGCTTCCAACTTATCTTCAATTCCGCCCCAAACATTTCTTCCTTCATTGAATTTTCGATCAATTTGTTTGCGATAATCCTCTAAAGATATTCCCGCTTCTCCTCTTTCTGCTCTTTGTCTATTTTCTTCCTCTAAGAATTTTTTAATATTCTTAGTTTGTAATTTATAAGCTTCTATTTGAGTTTTTGCTCCACCAAGCTCTTGCATTAATCTTACTTGTTCAAATAATTTTGCTTCACGTGTTGCAAACTTAGTTTTATTAAACTCTTTCATTTTCGCAACAAAGGTTATGTCATCTTCTTTGCCATATTGTAGTTGTTTTTTAATACGTAGATATTCCAAATAACCTAAAGTATTTTCTGTAGTTAATTTAGTTTTCTTGCTAGCATCAAATGGGCATTTTATAGAACCTTTACCAAGTATTTGTAGTCTTCCTATTTCCTTATTGCATTCAAATCTCAATTTTGACATTAATTCGGCCGATTTCTTTTCATACTCTTGTTGTGAATATTTCTTTTTATAAAAAGCAAGTTCCCTTTCACATTTAGCAACTAGTTCATTAATTTTTTCATTACATTTACCCAAAGCCTTTCTTTGCATATCTTGGGTGTATTTTTTTACATCTTGTTTTTCAATTTTAGCTTTTTTTATGTTACGTTTTATAGGGCCTGCCACAGCTACTGCAAGTACTATAAATAACATACTAATACCAAATATTATAGAAAGAGGGTTATTGCAAAGACCAAAAGCAATTGAAGTTAATCCGTCTCTCAGCTCATCATCTTTCTTAGAATCTATTACACATTCGCCTTTTTTAATTTCTATCTTGTCTTTACCTACAATATCCTCTAAAACAGAGCCATCAAATTCAAAGTCAGCGCCTCTTTCATATGATGTATTAAAGTCTGTAATAATATGAGATTTTTTATCATCTTGATTATCTATTACAATTGTTTTATATGGTTCATTTTTAAATTTTTCTTGTTCTTCAATAGCTTGTTGTATGCTTTCAATAGGTTTAGCAGAGGCCACACCTGCTTGGAATGCTTGTAATTTTTCATCTTCCGTTAAATTCTCGTATTGCTCTTTAGACATACCACAATATTTGGCTTTTTCTTCCACGCTTAATGCGCCAAATTCCGCTTCGGTTAAAAGAGGTTGTGTTTGAACTACATCAGCAAGTAAAGTGTATTTTCCATCTTTTTTCTCATACAACAACGATTGAATCAACGGAATAATTTCTTGACCAACCAAAATAGTATTTATAGATAATCTTAGTTGTTCAAATCTAGGTTCAGTTGCTAGGTCTACTTCAACAAAATCACCTTCGCCTATTTTTAAATCACATTTACCAATAGTACCATCTTCGTTAATAACAGCATCTTTAAATGTATAGTTACCTAATTTAAACGAAACTGTCGCATCTTTATTAATTTTAACATTTTCCAAAGTTGTAAGTTCGTTGCATTTGATTGCCAAGTTTTTAAATATTGAGTTTTTTAAATCTTCTATTTCTTCCTCAACAATTTCACCTGCTTCGTTTTTATATTCCACCTTACAAGTAGCAATTTCGCCATCTTTCCAAACAATATCGCTAAACTTAACACCATTCATTTCATAAGTAGATATTTGATGTCTTCCATTAAGTTCATGCCACTCAATTTTATTTATTTTCTTGTCACCCGATGGATAATATTTAACTTCTTCGCCATTATATAATAAATCTTCAGCTTTATTTAAATTCTTTTTATCAACTTCCTTAACTGCATTAAACTTATATTCAACATTTCCAGAACTTGTTACTGAGAAGTCTATAGATTTTGTTCTAAATATTTTAACATTTGGTATCTTGCGAATGTTTGCCAACTGAGTTGGTGATAATTTATATCCACAGTTAAAGTAATAAACTACACTTCCATCTGCATAGTTACAATATAGATAATTATCTTCTTTGTTTACTGATAATAGCCCATTAGGTCCTGGACTATTTTCTCTCCACGAATATCTTTTGTTTTTAATACTTGAATTTTTCACATAACGAGGAGGAAAAGTCAATATATTTTCAGTTTTTTCATATTTAACATCTTCATAATCAGCATTTTCAATATCAATAAAAGGATTTTGAAGAGCAAGGGTTTTTTCATAATTTCCTATATCAAACCCTTTTGCATTAACGGATATTTTTCCATCTTCGGTAAAACTTAATTTACTAGTTTCTACAATTTTATCACCTATCATTACGTGTTTTACATAAAGACGACTATCCTCATCTGAATAAATATCACATTCTTCCTTATTTCCGTTGCCCAAATAAAACAATCTTCCATTTTCTTCAACAAAAACACTGCTATCGTTACGCATAGCTTCGGTCAAAACTATTTCTTTACCTGAGCTTCTTAATCTAGCAACGTGTTGTTGAACATAAAAATCGCCATCATGCACTGGATTGTTTAGCATAAAGGTAGAATATTTATCTTGGTTTACTCTTTTGTAGGCAGGAATTTGCAATTCTTCTTTATGAACATACACACCATCATTGCATTTTAAAAATTTACCATTATCACTCTTGCGCATAAATGCAATTTGCGTATAAAAATCAGGACTAATAGCAAATTCAGCATCACCCCTAACACACACAAATTCCTCACTAGGATTTTTACCTAGTCTAGAATAATGCACTTCCTTATCGGTTGAATTACCATTGGCATCTTTTTTCATTTTTATAATCAAATTACTATCTAACTCAAGCATTTCGCCAGAATCTTTTAGCTTAATATGCGTTGCCTTAGATATATCCTTTGTTATATTAAACGCCTTAGTGTCAACCTTTGGTTTGGTTTTGCCAGTGGCAGAATCTTTAATACCAACTATCCCTGCATCAAATATCATTAATTTATCTCCTATTAATTAAATATATAATATCACTTTTAATACGCCAAGTCAAGACAAAAATTAAAAATTATATATATAGTTAAATTTTAATTTAGCAAAATTAGCAATTTATAATGTTTATCTTCATTGTAATTATAGCCAATAAAACCTATTAAATCTTAGTAATAAATAGTAAAATCTATAATTATCTAGTCAAAATCCATTAATTTTGACTAATTTTGCAAAAATTTTAAGATTTTTATAATTTTTTTTTAAAATTGACTTGACAGACCTATTTTTTTTATGTATAATGGCAATGTATTAGCGTACGAAAGTTGTGGCGGTATGGCTCAGGGGTTAGAGCGATCGGTTCATACCCGATAGGTCGAAAGTTCAAATCTTTCTACCGCTACCACAATATATGGTCCTATGGTCAAGCGGTTAAGACACCGCCCTTTCACGGCGGTATCGGGGGTTCGATTCCCCCTAGGGCTACCATAGTGGAACCAGTTGAACCCGTAAGAGTTCAGCTGGTTCTTTTTTGTTACTTCAATCTAACAAAAAACCACTAGAAAATCTCTAGTGGTTTTTTATGTTAGGAATTATTAATACTATAAACCTAAACCATTTTCGTCTTCTGCGTTTTTAGTATAAGGTTTAATTTTAATATAACCTTTATCAATCAATCTTCTGAATCCTGCATAAGTTTTTAATGCGTTAATTGCTGTAACTTGATTTGCTACAAACCATGTGACATCCAATTCTAAATCAAATATTTGTATACCAGCCATATAGCAAGCATTTAATAATGCCTTCTTAATACTTTGACCATTTTCAAGATTGGCAGAAAATCTATTGTAAAAATCGTGTAACATACTTTCCTTTAAAATATTCATTTTTCTTATATCTTCATATCTCATAATTTTTTTCTCCTTTAATTTAATAATTTCTTACATACCATAATCAGGCGTTCCATTTTTGATTACTTCAAGCAATTTAATATCTTTGGCTATATCATCTGCAAATTCAGGAAAGTTCTCAACAATAGCTTGTAATCTTTCTAGACGAGTTTCCATACCTTTACAAAGAATCGCCGCTCTTATTGCATCTTCTCTTGTTTTAAATGGAATTTTAGTTGCTATACTTAGTACCCAACATCCTTTGTTATTAGAATATTGAATACCTGCACACTCACAACTGATTTCATTTTCTACAACGACAAATTCAGGACTTTCCAAATCATTAAATATTGCTCTATTAATATTGATTCGAACACCATTATCATAAGATAAACATACTATATATAATTCTCTTGTTGTAGGGTCTTCTACTTCTTTATTTTGCCTTGATAAATATTGTTCTACTTCTCTAAATCGTTTCCATTGCCTTTCCGAAATACAATTAATTGCTTCTTGATTAAAATTTATAAATTTCATAATTCTATCTCCTTTAATAAATGATATTTTATATTACAAAACTAGAATTTAACACCTGAAGACATTGGCAACATACCAAAACATTCTTCATTTTTGTCCACAACTGATTGAACAAGCAATCCAACATGTCTTTGCATGTAGTCAACTCTTTTTTCACTAACAGTATCAATAGGAACAAGGTGTCCATAAGAGCCATTTAAACAATCTTCAATGTGTCTTGCTAAATCTTCAACCGTTTCAATTCGACGAATACGTTTATATTTCTCAACAAATCTATTATATGCTTTAATTAACTCTTCACTTGGTTTAAATTTTCCGTAAGGCACAAGTTCCATCTCCCCAGCATTTAATCCAATTACTTCAAGGAATGGTGCTAAAAACATTAAGTTCTTAGCCAATTCGTCAATTCCAATTAAAGCGGTTGGCAAATGCTGAAATAAGTTTTTGTTTGATTTCTCTTCATTGCCTCTATCGTATTTTCTTGCATTATCATCAACCCATTTGTTATGAATTTTCCTAAGAATTTTAATAACAATATCCCAATCTTTAGGTGAACTCTTCTCATCACTCACAAGTCTTTCTGCAGAAAACATTTGCGCAATCCCATCAAATCCTGTTGTAATTGAATCCTCTGCATAAGTTATATTATTTAACTCGTTATATTCAGTTGTGTAAGCAATTTCTTCTGCTTGCTCCTTTGTGTATTGGTCGCTCCATGCCATTAATGCATATAAATGAGCCTTTCTTTCTGGTGTAATTTGATATTTTTTCATAAAATTTTCTCCTTTAATAAAATAATTTTTTTGTTTTTGTAATTAGTTAATAACTTAATTTCACATAAAAAAGACCTCCTTTTAGAAGGTCTTTGTTTTTAAAATTATTTTACCAAATAAGAAAAACTTGTATTAAGTAAAAAACAAGACCTTCTGATTTAGAAAGTCTTGTTATGTACTCAACTATACACTGCATAAAGCGGATTTTTAATCGGTTGTCGCCTATGCACCAATGGGAACTACTCCCTTTCTATGCCCTTATTATATCATATATTTATCACTTGTCAATAGGTTTTTTAAAAATTTTTTAAAATTTTATTTTGAATATCCTGATGACTTACCATAAAGGTCATAGTATTCTTCAACATCATACTTGGCATGTTCTGAAAAGTTTTTAATAAACTCATTTCTTTGTTCTCTTGTTTTAAGCTTTTGAAATTCTTCGCTTTCAAAAATCGCTTGACCTCTCTCTAAGCGAACAGTACGCAACGAATCTCTAAATTTCCATTTTCGATTTCTGCCAAGTTGAGCATCTTTATCTCTAACAGTATAAACTGCATCAATAACTCTATCAATGCCCATTAATTTAATAAATCGTTCTTCATAATCTCTTCTATGCTCATATTCATCATCTTTACCTAGTAAATCAACAAATTGATAAAGTTGCTCTGATTCTCCACTCAAAATATCAATAATGCTTTCATCATTAAGTTCAATTCTAGCAAAAAGCATTTCTCTTAACTCTTCTTTGCTTTTACCTTGAATTTCTGCCATTTTGCTTTTACGCTCTTCTTCATTTCCCTTACATTCTTTTTCAATCAATTCTCCAAGTTCCATTTTTAATTTTACTTCACCAGCCTTCAATAAACGTAAATATTTTTCTTTTGAAACACTTGTTTTAATTGATACTGAAGAATTTTCTTCAACTTTTGATTTGTCTGTTGTATCAGTATAATCTATGGCAAAATCTTTTTCCTTATATTCTAAATGTTCAAAAAACTCTTTGGATAAGCAGGGTGGCATATTTTTATGTTCTGTATCTTTAAAGTTATAAAGTGATTGTATTGTTAAGTAATTTTCACGAAGTGCAGATATAAACTCTGGATTGCTAGCTAAACCAGCTAATGCACTTTGACTAAAAAATTCACTAAATTTAAAATTTGAATAGCTAAAAACAGCAATTTTGTCGGGACGATTTTTACCTGCAAAATCAGCACAATCAAAGTTTAAATATCTTTGCAAATATGATTTATCTTCACTACTTAATTCTTCAAACTTTTCAGTTATTAAGTATTGAGCACAAGTTATAGACATAGCCCAAGACATTGAATATTGCACAATATCATTAAATGTGTGAGCAGTTTTTGGTCTTCCTTTATGTGCTAAACAATAATAATTCTCATAATTTACACCACTGGTTATAGGTGTTCCCATTGCTTCAACTAATTCAGGTCTTTCCGTTTTAATTTCTTCTAAAATTTCAAGGACATCAGCTAAATACTCCTCGTGAGTATAAAATACCATACTGTCAATTTTGCTTTCTTTTGAGCCTTCAAAACCTTTCATATTATAAGGAATTTTTCTGTCAATACATTTCTTTATGTATTCAGTTATAAATTGAGAACGAGTTTCCCCGTAAGGTGGATTAAAATATAAACGATAATCATAAGGAGAACTATGTTCAGTTTTTTGTTCTGTTGGAGTGTAAGGCAAAACATCTATATCTCCAATGTGGTCGCTATTAAACTTTGCATTAGTATCAAGTAAAACTCGTGCAAATTCGCTATTTTCCAAAATTTCATCAATAGACATTTCATCTATCATTGAAAGAACATTTAAAACTTCTGTCTTTTGGGGTATATATTCTCCATAACCTTCAACCTTAAAAGTTCTTTGTCTTAAAACTGTCCTCTCATATTCATCAATACCAATTTCTTCAATTTCTTTTTTGATTGCTTGTAATAAATATGAAAGAATCTTTTTTCCATACTTTTTGTCGTAATCCTTATTTACTTGTTCTGTCTTTGGTGGCTCGTAAGTAGATAATTTTAATTCCCTAGATACTTTTATATCGCCCCTTGAATACAATCCTATTACACCTTTAAGTCCCTCATCAGTTAACATTGGGACAGTGCCTTCTCTTAATACCTTTTTAATAATGTCGCTCATATTTTCTCCCTGTAATAGTATAAATTTTATATTAGTTTGTTTATCAAATCAATTAATTCTGGGATTTGATAAATTCTATGATATCTATTAAATTTATTATAACATATAAATATAGTTTTGTCTATTTTTATTGGTATTTTTATTTTATGACTTAAAAGAGTGTTCAATTTAGGAACATCATGGTCTACCACAATAAATCTAAATCGAAATATCGGTTTAGATTTTTTATTTTTAGGGGGAATCGAACCAAGGTTCGACACCTGTCGGTGCCAGACCGCAATAAATTGCTCCCGTTCGGCTACTAAAAACTTGCCAAAGGGCAACTTTTCTTAACGCCCTCACCCCCCTAGTACTACCAAAAAACAATCCAACTTAAACAAGTTGGATTGTTTTTTATAATTGTCTATAAATATCTTCTAGTTGTTTTTGTACATTTTGTATACTATATTCTTTAGACATCTCTTTACTAGTGATTTGCATTTCCTTTCTCAAATCAACATTTTCAGTTAATTGTATTATTTTTTCGCTAAAATATTTATAGTTATTAGGGTGTTCTACAAAGCCATTTTTTGTATCAATAACCAAATCTTTACATCCTCTAACATTGCTGGTAATAATAGGTAAACCAAAACTCATTGCCTCAATTATGGATAAGCACAAGCCTTCACGATATGATGGCAAAAAGAAAACATCGCTTACTTGCATTATTTTGTTAATATCTTTACGATAACCTAATAATAAAACTTCGTCGCTTATATTCAATTTATTAATTTGTTTTTTGATTTTTTTCTCATCTTTTCCATTTCCGCACGACACAAATTTAATATTTTTATCCTTTAACTGAGCAATAGTCTTTAACATTGTTTTATAGTTTTTTCCTGCAGAATATTCTGCAACTGTAAACACTACAAAATCGCCATCTTTTAACCCTAAACTACGTTTAAATTCCCGTTTGTCAAACTTTTGATTATCGTATTTATTTACATCAAACCCTATACCAGAAATTTTAAATTTATGTTTTGTTTTCCAATTGTTAATGGCTTGATAATCTTCATCATTTATTGTAATTAATGCACTTGTACTTTTTGCCAATTTTTTTTCAATAGTCTTAAATATAAAGTTTTTAATTGGATTATTTCCTTTAAAAAAATGAAAACCATGCACTGTATATATTACAGGTATATTAAACTTCCTACCAACTAAACGACCCATCAAACCGCCAACAGGTTGTTGACAATATATAAGGTCAAATTTTTCTTGCTGTTGAAGTCGTTTTAACTTTTTGTATGCCATAATATTTTTAAATTTTAATGGATTACGATCAAAGTATATTTGGTGCATAGTAAATCCATAAATATCTTTCAATTCATCAAACCAAAAACCTGTTTTGCTACATACACATTCTACAATATTTCCCATACTTTGCAAGTATTTAATATGAGGAATTAAAAATTGCCAAATCATATTATCAGTTGTAGCAAGCATCATAATTTTCTTGTTTGTAATCATCAACTTCTCCTATTTAGGATTATATCATAATAACTTTCTTTTTACAATCATAAATTAGGTATATAAAAAAATATATTGAACCGCAGTCCAATATATTTTACTGTTTATACCGGTATTATGTGCTTATACGCATCATACACATATAAAGTATATATATAATTTAGTTTTTCCAGTGTTTTATATGCCACTTCTTTAAATTTGTTATAATACTGTATAGTTGCAAATTCATCGTAATGGAAATCTTTCATATTAAAGGTATACATACTATCGCTTATCAATCCACCAGTTAACGAATAATACACTATAATTTCCTTTATGTCGCCATTTTCGTTTTCGTAAACGTCTTCTATTTCTCCAAACAACGAGTTTCCTATATATAGTCTTTTGTTAAACTTAATTCCCAACAAATCAAGCACTGTTGGCAACAAATCATAAACTGATGAAAATCTATCTATACTACTGATTTTTTCACCATTTTCTGTAGATTTTTTATTAACGCCAGCACTTTTAATAATAAGTGGAATAGTATTCAAGTCCTTATCCATATATTCACTATCAGGCAATCCTTTAATGTCGTTAGATATTGTATGGTAATATGCATTATGGTCAGAATATAAAATAATGGTTGTATCATCATATATTCCATAATCTTTTAATTGTTTAACCAAAACGCCTATTGCCTTGTCCAAGCCAACGATAGTTGCCTCATAGTTAACCATACGATTAATAAACTGACTTCCCTTTTCGCTATATGCTTTTAGCAAGTTGGCGTACCATTCGGTACACACCCTTTCAGCTTCAGGTAGGTCCTTAGTCTTTCCATACTTAACATAATTTCTGTACTCAATTTGGTCACCATTTTTACTATTATTATCAAAAGGACCATGCGAACTAACTGTAGTGTAGAATGTAAAGAATTTTTCCGCCTCATCGCCATAAACCTTTTTATTTGATTTTTCAGGAATCATATAGTTAAGTGCAGAGTGTACAAAATCTTCTTCCTTAATCCATTCGCCCCAATCAAACCCGCCATCATAACCAAATTCATCATAGTCCCAACAATAAATATTGTCAAAACCTAATTTAGTGTGAGTTTTATTTCGGTCATAATAAGTACTTTCGTTCGTATGGAAATATGCTGTTGTGTATCCTTTATCTTTTAAAATATTTGGCAATGTAAAATCATATTGCGTACCACTACTATGTCTGGTAACTTGCTCCATATATTTACCAATAGGATAACTACCAATAAATCCTATCCCTTCCGAAATATTGGTTTTACTTTTAGCAAAGAAATTAGTACCTACCAAGCCCTCATTAGCCAAAGCATATATATTAGGTGTAAGTTCTGGACTTAAAGTCTTTGAATTATAAGTTCCATCACTAAATCCATACCATTCTAGTGACTCCATCATCACCATTATAACATTATTGCCTTCATCTACACCAAACATATCACTAGTTTGCTCATCATGCACTTCGCCATTATTAAAGTACATTATAGCCGAGTCAAACAAAATATTATTAGAATCTTTTACTGTAAGTGTGTTAAGCAAATTGTTAGCATAATATCCAAAAAAGCCAAATGTACGCATACTTTCCAGTTTAAGCATTGAGGTATCCATTAGCACACCATCACTAATACTGTCCGCAGTAACTATAGTACCTGTTGAATGAACCAGTTCTCTTTGTGACACCATTGTAGATACACTTAAACCCTGAATAATTAAAATCATCATAACTACTGCTAATGAAAAGTTTTTTCTAAAAGAAATTGGATACTTTTTTCGTTTAATAGCAATTAATATGATTCCAACTAATATAACAAGGTAGGCAATAATAAGCGCTACCATAAACCATATAAAGCTAAAGTCCTTGGTCATCGCCTTGGTTGTTTCCTTAAACAAATTAATCATATCAAACGAAAACATATCGCCATATAATGAATACAAACTAAAGTTTACATAAAATATAACCATTTGCGCCCCTAACATTATAGCCGTAACCACCGCTTGTACAATATTGTTAGGTATCATAAATATAACGCCTGCTATCATAAGTATAATTGATAAGTCATATAGCCAATATTTAGGTAAAACGCCTAAATCTAAACGCAAAAACATTGCTATTTCCAACAAAATAGCAACAAATATATAGTAAGTTAAAAATCCCATCTTATGAGACAAACTTCTAAACATATCAATACCTCAAATCAAATAATTCATACATATTATAACCCAATTTTCAATTTTGTCAATATTTGTGGCAATATTAATTGAATATTTAACTATCTTTTGATATAATACTATTATGTTTAATTTATTTAAAAGTAAAATTGAATTAAAAAATACCAACAACATAATGTCCAGTTTTTATACTAGCAGGGGCATAAAACTTGGTAGCGAAATCCTTGTTCACGACAATTTTCAAGGACTGGTTTTTAACAAAGGTAAGTTGTATAAAACTTTAGATAGTGGCAAATACAAGATGGATAAAGATACATTTGCCACACTTATTGATAACCAAAAGACCAAAAAAGCAAAAATAAAACACATCAAATGTGTTATTCATTATATAAATACAACACCTCAAACTATTGAAATAAAATTAAAAAAACAAAAAATATCTATTGAATTTGTTATATCTTCTGCCATTAAATTTGCCGAATTTATACTGCTTTACGAATATAAAGTTGATAACAATTATGTTTTTAACACCTTGTACGATACTTTTAAAGAACTTTTACATTACTTTAAGGGCGACATCAATCAAATAAGTAAGGACCAATTATCGCCCTATGGAATAACCATAAACAATATTGATAGTGCTAATGGTAAAATATCTATATTTAATTCAAATTCTTCAAATGTTAGCAATTCCAGTTATAATATAATTCAAAATAATGGCCAAACCTCTGATGACAATAATACAAATAATGCAACTTCAAATAACTTCGAAAGCAACTTAAAACCACCCGAAACAGAAATACAAAACCCACCAAATATAGAGGTAGAACCAGTTAATCAATCCTCTAACCAATCTTCAAACACTTATACTTGCCCAAATTGTAATCATACAGCAAGGTTTAGCACCACTTATTGTTTACGTTGTGGGTTTAAGTTAAAATAAGCGTTGGATAAAAATAATAAACCAACACAAAATATTTATATAAAACTTAAAATTTACACACTTCATAAAAATTGTTAGCCCTTTCAATGTTGACAAAACCACAAATTAGAAGTATAATAGTTACTATAAAAAGGAGAAAATCATGATTAAGAAAACAGATATACTAAAAGACATCTTAGAAAAAAATAACAATGCTGAGGAAATTTTGCTAAGTTTTGGAATGCATTGTTTATATTGCCCATGTGCCCAATCCGAAACTTTGGAACAGGCCTGTGAAGTACACGATTTAGACGTTAATACTGTATTAAAAGCACTAAACTCAAAGTAATTAAACAACTTAACAAAGGTATTTTTGTTAAAAACAACAACTTATTAGATAATAAAAAAAAACTTGCAATTTTACTTGCAAGTTTTTTGTCTAGCGTCGTTTATTCTTATTTTTTTCTAAATTTTTAGACATTTGGGCACACTGCTTGCGTGTAAGTTTAATATTTTTGCTTTCACGCTTTATTTTGCTTTCTATTTCGTTAATCTTTGCATCAATTACGTTTAATGTATCCATACAAAGGTTCTCCTTTATAATTTTTTAATACCCATTATATCTAATTTTTATAGTTCTTAAGTCAAAACTTGTTAATTTGCCTTTTTGCTAGGTCTGCCAACTTTACGCTTTGGCTTGTTTAAAATTCCCTTAGAATCTACAGCACCTTGCTTTTTAGCTGAAGCATCCTTTCTAGGACGGCCTCGTTTAGAAATAGTTTTAGTTACTTTTTCCTTAACTTTTTCACTTTTTCTAGGGCGACCACGACCTCTTTTCTTGGTTACAACCACTTCAGTTTTAGCTTCTTGCTTTCTAGGACGACCACGTTTTGCTTTTATCTTAGTATTCTTTTCAACCTCGGTTTGAACCTTTCTTGGACGACCGCGCTTTGCAACTTCTTTGGTTACTTTTTCATTAACCTTTTCAGTTTTTCTAGGACGACCTCGTTTGTGTGAAGTTTCTACAACCTTGGTTTCTACCACTTCGCTCTTCTTAGGTCTACCAACTTTACGTTTTGGTTTAACTTCAGTTTCATCTACAACCTTTCTTGGTCTGCCTGCTTTACGTTTAACTACTTCAACTTTTTCTTCTGCATTATCTTCAGTTTCTGGAAGTACTACCGGTTTAGTTAAATCTATTTTATTTTCGGTAGGTTTAACATCAGCATCGGTATCCATATCATATAAACCTAAAGCCTTGTTTAAATCAAAGTTTTCATCATATTCTTCAACAAATTCTTCTTTTTCTGGTTGTTCTTCAACAGGTTCTTCACCAAAACCAAAATCAAAACCAGCATCGCTAAAGTCTTCATTGTCAGAGTCTTCTTGTGGTTCCAATTTAGAGAAGTCTATATCAAAGTCCTCATCATTAAACAACTTGTCTTCATCTTCCACTGCGTCATCATTAAACAAATCGTCCTTAATACTATAAGTTTCTGTTTCACTTCCCTCATTATCTCTAGGTTCTTCAAAACCAAATTCGTTTTGTTGATAATCAGCAAGCGGAACATATTCTCCATCACTTACATCTTCTTGAACATAACTTTGTGGAATATATTCAGTTTGGTCAGAATTTTCCTCATATAAAGGAATGTATTCTTCATTATTATCGCCATCTACTAGTGGAACATATTCTTCGCTTTGAGGAACATATTCTTCTTGATAATATTCTTGAGGTTGATATTCTTGAGTTTGATATTCCTCTTGTGGTTGATATTGTTCTTGTCCAGAATAATCATCAGTCAAAGGTACATACTCTTGATTAGCAGGTGTATATTCTTCTTGAGAATAGTCATAATTTTCAAAATTGTCAGATACTGGAATATATTCCTCTTGTTGATAATCATCGTTTACAGGAACATATTCTTCTTGAGGAGCATATTCATCAAAGTTTTCAGCATTATAATTTTGTTCCTCATAACCATAATCGGTATTATTATCATATTGTTCAAAACTATTATCAGCATAATCAGTATATTGATTATCCATAGAATAATCTTGATTTTCGCTTTCATAAGTATTGAATTCTGGTACAAATTCAACACCTTCATCTATTTTTGGTTGTTCTAATCCCTCATCTGTAGGAGATGTAGATTTTTTCTTTTTCTTACTCTTTTTAGTTGGAATTTCTTCAACTACTTCCTCTTCAACCGCTTCAACTGGCGATTGAGATAAAACTTCTTGATATCTAGTATAAACATTTTCAAGTTCTTCGTTCTTTTCCTCTAATTCAATTTCTAGGTCTTTAATTTGATCCTTGTATTCATCTACCTTATCTTGCATTTTTTCATCTACAATTTTTTCAAGATTGTCATACACTTTAATTGAATAAGTATTAAATTCGCTAAGCATAGCAACTTCCATTGCTTCTTTTGCCTTAACAGTTTCCTCATCATAGCGTTTAATTTCTTGATTTAAGGTTTTAATTTCTTGATTATGTTTATCTGTTAAAATATCAAATTCTTTTTCAGCCATTTGTTGACGGTTAATTTCGTCACGCATTTGCTTTTTAATATAGTTTATTTCAATAGTAGAGCCCGCTTGTTCAAGTTGCTCTTTCAAGTTTTCAACAGTTTCTTTACTGGTTTGTACTTGACGTTGGAATTCTTTAGTTTGTTCCTTATAATTGTTTTCCAATACAGCAATTTCGTTATTTACACGCTCAATTTCTTGCATATATTTTTTACGTTGAGTTGTGTAATTTTCTGTTTCACGCATTGCCCTATCTAACACCAACGAACCATCTAAGCCCGCTTCATCAAAGTCAAACTTTTCATGGTCTACACTTTTAAGTCGTGCTTTTTCCAATTCTTGTTGTTCTTGGATAGCACGTTTTTGCAAATATGCAAACAATACTGGTATACCACGTCTAATTTCGTCTTGTGAAAACAATACTTCATAATCCACAAATTCTGGCAAAGTTAACATTGCTTTATCGATATTTATTTCAAAATATTGATAGTTTTGGAACAAGTCACCACTAACAGCACTATGAATTAAGTCTAGCACCATACTAATCAACCAATAACACACCAGTATCGTTAATGGTATTATCAACGTTTCTTGCATTGTAACACTAGTAACCATTGAATTTGTAGCCATAAAAGAACCAACAACCAAACTTAATACAATCAATACGAAAGTAATAATTCGATATACTGTCATTTGTTGACGATATGTACTATTACGTAATGGATTTTCCACGCAATGCTTAAATGACATATAATAACTTGCTGGATGCTCACGATATAGCATAAATTGTTGCCATTGTCTACGTAAAGTTTTTGGAACACTATTGGCCTTCATTAAATTATTAAACGCAACCAAGTTGTCATCATTAATTCTAGGATTACGCTCTAAAAATTTGTTAATTTTATCTATAGTTTTGGTTAATTTGCATTCATACGCAAAAGAGGTAATAATAATTACCGCAACCGAAACTAACGCAAATGCTCCTAAGAATATCAAAAATAAGTTAGAGAAGTTTTTAATATACTCCACTATAGACTCAAAGAAACTTTGCATTCCATCAAAAATTTTCATATTTTTTTTACCCCTGATTTTTGTTTCCTGCAATTATTATAACACAAAACTTTTTCATTTACTAACAATTTTAGGATATTTTTTACATATTTTTCAAAAATTTTTAAAAAACTTACACTAAAATCATTAAAAAATACTTAAAACTAGTATTTATACGCAATTTTGCATATAATTATCATATATAGTTTTTATTTGAAAAAGTTTGCACTTTTTTATAATTTAATGCAACTGTTGCAAAAATGCTTGCAATGTTAAAAATTTAATGTTAATATATTAATAGGAGTTTTTATGTATATAACATATTATTTATTAGGAATTCTTTTGCTACCCGGCATAATGCTTGCCATTTATGCTCAAAGCAAAGTAAATTCCAGTTTTAACAAATATAAACAAGTAGATTATTCTCAAACTAAACCTGTACACCAAAAAGCAAGATTTTTCCTTGATGCTATGGGTGCAGTGGATGTAAAGGTTAATAAAACCTCTGGATTTTTAACCGACCACTACAATCCTAAAACTAAAACAGTTTCGTTGTCGGACGAAGTTTACAATTCAACATCTGTAGCTTCTTTAGGTATCGCCTGCCACGAGATAGGTCACGTTTTGCAACACAAGCAAGGCTATAAATTATTAAAATTACGTAACTTCCTTATACCTATTATTAATATAGGTAGCATATTAATGTGGCCACTAGTTATTTTAGGTTTGTTGTTAGAATTTAGTCAATATTTTTACACTGGACGTGTTCTTATTATAATAGGTGTTGTAATATTTGGTTTGTCGGTGCTATTTAGCGCCCTTACACTACCTATTGAAAAGGATGCTTCCAAACGAGCGTATAAAATGCTGGTAGAAACTGGTGAGCTTACCGAGGAAGAAGGAAAAGGTGTAAAAGAAGTATTAAATGCTGCGGCACTTACTTACGTTGCTAGTTTAGTTGTATCAATTTTATCATTTATAAGATTTATGCTAGCAATATTCTTATCTTCACGCAGAGATTAAAAGGAGATTTAAGGGGTAATGAGATACGATATAGTAAGACAAAAACGTCGTTACGAAATGTTGGATAAAAGTAGTAGAAATGAAGTATTGGACTTAATTAATTTCTTTGGTCGATATCAATTACGTAACGAGGGTAGAATCAATAAGCAATATATATATTATGATACTGAAAATTTAGATTTGTACAAAAGTGGTATTGCATTATTTAGAACCATTATAAATGGCAAACATACTTTAACAATGACACTTGAAAGACTATATAACGAGGGTTTACAGCCTTATTCTAACAAGCATAATCAAATCAATTTACAACCAAAAGATAGTATTTTTGATTTCCCTGAATTTTTAAGAAATAGTTTTAAAAATATGTGGGACGGCTTTTTAAATATGGACCCCGACTACTTGTTGAAAAAGTTAAAACTTACTTATAGCATAGAAACTATAAGTCACGAATACAAATTAGTTAACGGAACAGGTTTTAAAGCAACCTTATCTTTTGATAGTGATAAATATATTGACCACTGGACTAATAAAAAAGCACAAAGTTTATTCCTAACACTTTATCAACACTCACGTGAAGATACTAATGATGAATATCAAAACTTGGTATCCAAAATTGAACGTTATTGCAAATCTTTAACTCACATAAACAAAACCAAAGTTGATTTAGCTAGAGCAAAAACTAAAGTTGTGGCAAAAGAAAAAGATAAAAAGAAGAAAAATAATAAAGATAACGATTAAATTAAATATAATAATATTCCTTTGAAAACAGAATTCACATTTCCATAATCCGAAAAGGAAAATTAATTGACGATTCTTCAATGGTATCAAGCATTTAAGAATATCAAGCATTAGTTGAAGATTGGATAGTATTCTATAATACAAAACGATAAAAAAAACAAGAAATGATAAAATCATTTCTTGTTTTTTTTATGAAGTATATATTTAACTATTCACTAAAATGGGGTCACTTCAACTATATAACCTTTTAATTTAAAAAATAATCAATTTCATTAGACTAAATTTACAACAGAATTCAAATTTTATATAGCAACAATTTCAAAATCCAACTCAATTGCAATCTTCATGCTTGAAATAACTTTAAAATATGAAATTTTGTTAGTTTTAATAACAACATAGTCATTAATAGGATTATCATTTTGATAAATAAAATATTTTTCACCGTTTTTTACAAGGGTGTAGTTTTCTTGAGATGTTTCGCCTTTAATCATAACCATCGTGTTGCTATTAAAATTAATCTTCATTTTAACCCATGTTAATTCACCTACATACTTTGTAATAGAATATTGAGCAATTTCGTTATCTGACAATGTGCAACCTTCTAATTTATGAATTTTGTAAACATTATTATATTTAACAGTTTTGTTAGACCAATTTTCAACCAACATATGAATTGTTATTGCGTTTGTTAATTCATAAGCATCTTCTTTTGATTTAATTTCAGTTTCGGTTTGAGTATAATAACTCTCAGCAACATAAACATTTGCAACTTTCGCTTTAGAACTAGCAAACAGGTTGCTTGCTGAAAATCCTTTTATAGAAGAAAAGAATTCTCTATAATAAATATACAAATTTTCAACTACATTTGTTGTATATGTAAAGCCGAGTTCTTGAACATATGTTTTATATTCATCAGAACATCTATCATAAGTTACATTTTCAAATTTTGGAATGTATATTGAATGTTCAGTTTTAGTTCCTTCACCCAATATAAAACTTACATCTAAATCATAATACAATGATACATCAATATCGTGTTCTTTTGGTAATTTTAAGTTTTTAATGTAACCCATTTCTTGCACATTTTCAAATCTGTTGATATTAAGTCTAGGAGATTCGGTTTCTTTTCCATAATCAGTCAAAACAAAGCCTTTAACTTGTGTTAAATCTAAAAGTTGCATATTTGTTGCAAGGTGAAAGTATCCCAATCTTAATTTTGTAACGGTCGGAGGACAAACAAAACTTTTAACTTTTGTAAAACTCAAGAAAAAGTAATCATTTTCATCACCAAGTGTTGTTAACGCACCATTTTCAGCATCTTCAAAAACAATTTCTTCCAAAAGGTCAGGATACATAAATGCTCTTGAACTAATCGACACAACCTGTTTTGGAATTATTAATTTTTTTGTTGCAGGAATTGTGTAATTTGTTACAGCAGTTACCCCTTCTGGAATTGTATAACTCTTTCTAGGATTTACTTGAGAAGTTTGATAATATGGACTTTCATATTGGTAGTTTGAGGTTTTTTCATCTAACTTGTTCATTTGAGCTTTGCTTAATCTTTTTGTTTGAACGTTTCCAACCGAAGCATTATAAACCTCTTTGTTTACACCTAAATTTGTTTGAACAAAGGAAATAATATCTGCCAAATTATCAGTATTTTCAGCAACTATATATTTATCCTCATCATACAAACACGATTTAAAGCTTGTAACCTTTGCTTTTGTGTCGGTTTCAAAATTAGCAAAATCGCCTGTAAGCTCAATTTCAGCCATCATTAATCCATAATTTGTGTCTAAATAACCCACACACATGTAATTTTTACCATCTTCCAAAGATGTATCAAAAAACACATACGAACAATAAACCTTGTCTGTCTCATACTCTTTAAAACGAGTTAAAATATTGCCAGCCACCGACCTATTTATTTCAGCATACATATTTAATGAATAATCAACATCAAATTTAACACTATAACGCATATTCATATTTCCGCTATTCATAGAATATGTATTAATTAAAATATCGTCGCCTACAACATCACACAAACCTTGAACCGTTGTTAAAAACATAATATTATGTCTTAACATTTCGCTAGTAATACCATTTTTATTAGCAACTGTTAAATCAATGATTTCTGTTGTATCTTCATTGTTTAATTCGGCATAAGCATCATCATAAAGACCACGAATACTAGCATTACAATTGTTAATTTTTTGTAATAAACCTTGTGCTCCTTCTTCAGCATAACCTGCTCTACAGCGCAAAGACATTAAGGACAATGGTTGTATATCTTGACTTGCCTTATTTACATAATGAGTTTTTTCAAAAATTTTTGTAATTTCGTTTTTAAGTTTGTTTGATTCAATAGTAGAAGTTGGGTCAGACAACTTACTAGTACTACAACCAACAAACAAAATCGTAACAACCATTAAAAATAAAGTAAAAAGATTAAATTTTTTTGTTTTCATACCTATCTCCAAAAATAATTATCTCTTTTATTATACCATACAAATTTCACTTTTCAAAGTATATTTTCATCATTTATCATTTTCTCCTTTATTTTGTATATTTTATATACCACAGACTATCCGGGGGTTTTAGTATACAAAAAAATTTAAGCACTTGATGCTTAAATTTTTTATTTATTAACTTTTATTCAGCGTCTTCTACCTCATCTGCCTTTTCATATACGCCTAGTAACTTTTGTTCAAACTCTTCATCTTCCAACACGTTATTTACCTTAACACTATATAAATAAGTATTTGCACCAGAAGTGGCATATACATATATATTGTTTTCATCTATATCATAACTGTAAGTTTGCAACTCATCAATTTTGATAATACTTTCAGATTCCACTGAACCAGTTGAATCAATATCATATATATTAATTCGTTTAATTTCGTTGCTTGAATTAAAGTAAATACAACCATTCTTAATTCCAATAATATCTAATTTAGAATCAGAAATATTATAAGGCGCTACTGGTCTAGTTTGAGAATTAGCAAATTCCTCATATGGTAAATAATAAGTTTTGCTATCGGTTTGTAAAATACAACCATCTGTTTCATTTTCTAATACACATAACGCAGTATATGCTTCAGCATTGATTATTTTTTCTTCTGCCATATTTCTAATAGCATTTTCTGTAGCGTCTATACGATAATAATAAGTATATTCTTCAGTTTGTTGTTCTATATCTTTAAAAGATGCTTTGTAATAAATATGGTCAAATTTATAATCTATCAATTCAATAGAAGTATATGAAGTTTCTTGCTTATATTCTTTTTTGTTGCTTGCAAGGTTATAATTATAAATTTCTATCTTACCTTCATCGTTTGTTTTGGTGTAGAAAATATTTTCGTAACTATCGCTTTCAAAAACATCATACTCATCTCTAGGAAGTAAAACACTGCTTATGTTTTTATCAACAGTAGACTTTGCAAACTTACCAAAACAATTAATACGTTTTAAGGTTCCGTTTTCGTTAATCATTAAATATATTTTGCCCTTAGCATAATAAAATTCAAAATCAACATTTGTTGCCGCAGTTCTAGATTTATATATTCTTTGAGAACTTCCGCCAGAAATGCTCACACGTCTAAATTCCAACTTATCTATTTGTTCTTTACCCTTATCTGTAACTTCTGTAATAGGTGTTGCAAAATAAACATAGTCACCAAATACATACAATGCAGTACTTTCAAATCCAGCCAACTTGCCATTAAGTTTTTCAGCATTTACAACTGAACCTTTTTCATTATAATCTAGTTCGCCTCCATCATTAAGCTTGGCACGATACAATCCACCAACATCAAAAGTCTTATCCAAATTATCGCTTAATACATTATAGCCATTATATCCGTTTACAAAATAAACATAATCGCCACGTGTAGCCACCATTCCACCATTACCTTTAGTTTCAATGGAAGTGTTCACATTTGAACTTACTGACTTGCTACAAGCAGACAAACCTAACGGAGCAATACATAATAATAAACATAAAGTAAATGTAATAAATTTTTTCATTTTAATCCTCGCATATAATTATTGCCATTTTTTACTTACTTATAATACCACGATTTATCAAACTTTGTCAATTATATTAACCAAACTTTTCGTCATATTCCCATTTTTGTATCAAATACCCTATCAATATTTGTTTAAAAGTACAAAAAATTATCACATTCTCACAAATTCGATTAAATTTGTCAATTTTTTCTTCCAATTATACTATATAATTTATAGAGATAAACTATATTAAAGAGGTGTTTATGTTTTGTAAAACAATTATTTTATCTAATAGCGAAAACGCAACTAATAATGCCCCTAAAGGCATTTTAACCCTATCTAAAGAAAATAACAGCATAAAGGGTAAAATTAGATTATATAATATAAATTTTTTACCTACAAGCACTAAGGTTGGACTATACATAAATGATAAAGCGCATATTTCCAACATCGTAAAAAAAACCAACCATTACGAATTTGATTTAAGTGCTAATATAGATATTTCTCAAAGCGTATACTGTGCGCTAATAGATACCGCTAATAATAAACAGGTTATCCTTGAGGGCGGTAGTTTTAGTGGATTTTGTTTTAGTGACTCGCCTTTCGACTCGATTTTGGAGGCAAGAGATGAAGAATTAGAACAAGATATTAATAAGGCAATTAAAGATTTAGATAATTGCAATCCACTAAATTGTTCAAATTGTGAGTACAAAAAATACTTTTATCAACACTGCAATCAAGATAAAAAGCAATCAGTTAATGAGAATTATCAATCTCAAACTTTTATTGATAATAGTATAGAAGATATCTCTGGTGAAAAACCTTACCTTAATACACAAATTCAACCAAACAGCAATTCCGCCACCTCAGTAAGCAATACTATTAACCAGTTTCAAGATAAACTTATTAGCAGTATGGAAAATTCAATTGTTGATGGTATTAAAAATCTATCCTATAATAAAACAAACTCTTCCAATAAAAATATTGTTGACTCAATGCCAAACAACCCTACAACAAATTCCGACACAAATCAAGAAAAACTAGACTTTTTAAACGATATAATATATCAGTTAGACGAAATGTTTAATATATATCCTGCGGACGATATTTTAAATAGTATTATTCCCAATTCTAGATTTGTAAAGGTGGATATTGAGTCTCCTTATGTTTTAGGTGTTATTTATGAAGACAAAATGTTAAAATATATTGCCTATGGCGTGCCCGCCAAATACAATAGTCTTCCCCCTGACGACCTTAGTCAACACTATCAATGGTTACCATTAAACCCACGAGATGTTATGAGCGATGGATATTTTATGATTTTTCAAGATGCAATTACAGGAACTTTGGTAGAAATAAATTTCGAACAATATAGTTAAAATACTTAATCATAATAAATTGTTTATTGCTGATTTATATAAGATGTCACCAAAAACATTAATAAAAAAATCTAAACCAAACCATACCGGTTCGATTTAGACGGAATGTGGTGGAACAAGCATCGTCTATGTCGAAATTTTAAAATGGCAAATCACTCTCTACATCATACTTAGATACAACATTTAGCAGTTCAACAAATTCTTGTTCTGTTATCTTTTTATAATACAATTCCGTTAATGTTGTTTGAAGATATTTAATTTTTAAATCAAAATGTTTAGTATTTGTTATTGTATCTTCTTGAAAATAATTTTTATCCCTACAATCCCCTATTGAACAAATCAAAACGCCATCTTGCTCATAACTGATTTCTCCATCAAAAGATGACTTATAAAATTTTGCCCAGTCATTTTCGCCAGCAAATTTCCATTCTTTTAAATAATCTCTTCTAATACGCTTTTTCATAAATTCTAATGGGTGAAAATCTTTTTCGTATAGTTTTTTATCCAATTTTTTCGTTATCGTTAAAATCTTTTCTTTTTCTATTGGTAATTCTTCATCTTTTAATCTTACAATTCTTTTAACAATTCCAACATTTATAATCGCACCTTTAAAAGTAGGAGCTTCCACAATATCTCCCACATAAAAAGTTCCATCACATTTATATATCCATTGTGACAAACTATCCTTATATTGCACATACAAATAGGTTTCATATTTCATATCCATATGATACCATAAAACACAAACAAATTCAATATAT
>JAZUAD010000015.1:0-9956 GCA_045637825.1 Candidatus Onthoplasma sp.
AAATCCAAATACCAAGTGTAGCGTCAAAAGTATACACAGGCGAAACGCTAGTAGCGGATATACAAGCAACAGCAATCTATGAAGTAACAACCAACAATGGAGGAAAAGAAGTAGGAACCTATCCAGTAGTGCTAACAATAATAGATAATAACTACAAGTGGAGTAATGGAAGTACTACAACAACAGAAATACCATTTAATATAACCCAAGCAAGTAATGAAATAACAAGTTTACAATTACAAGGTTGGGTATATGGAGAAGATGTAAACAATCCAACAGCAAATGCAAGATTTGGCGAAATAGTATATAGTTATGCAAGTTCAGAAGCAGGAACATATACATCAACCAAACCAACAAATGCAGGAACATATTATGTAAAAGCAGAAGTGGTAGAAACACCAAACTATGCAGGAGCAAGTAAGACAAAATCATTTATTATTAGTAAAAACTATGCTGAAATAACAAGTTTGACTTTAGCTGGTTGGACCTATAGTCAAACAGCAAACAATCCAGCACTTGTTGCAAGTTCATTTGTTAGTGCTAGCGATATAACTTATTACTATAAGTCTAATAATGGCGAATGGTCAATACAAAAACCAGTTAATGCAGGTGTGTATTCATTAAAAGCGATAATTAGCGATACTAATAATTATGAGGGTTGCGAATCTCCAGAAGTTGGTTTTGTAATTAAACAAGCAACTCCAACTTTAAAAGCACCAACTTATGGTACTATATATATGAACGTGGATAATATTGCTAATTGTTATACCTCAGCACCAAGTGCTAAAAACTTAGCAAATGCAACAGTGGCCGGAACTTGGTCTTATGGAGCATTAACCTATGTTCATGGAACTAATGCAAGTTCGTTCACATTATCCTTTAATCCAACTGATACAATAAACTATATTTCAACAAGTATTGATGTAAAAGTTACAGTAAAATCAGTTGCAAGGATTAGTTCTACAAACTTTGCAACTATTGAAAGTGCTTTGAGTACAGCAGTAAGCGGAAATACTGTTTATGTAGATGGAGATATTACTGGTAAAGTAATTATTAAGCAAGATTGCGAAATTAAAGCTGGCGTAACGCTAGTGTTGTTATATGGGTCAAGTGATAGTAGTAGAACTTCGAATGGTAAAGCAACATTAAGTGGTGATACATATGGATTTTTAACTCAACTAAGTCGTACAAATCTAGTTGTGATAGATAGTAATGTGACAATTACCAACAATGGAGTGTTGGAAGTGGCAGGTGAACTTTCAGGTAGTCAAGGCGGTCGAGATTATGCTGGGCATACAGCACGTTATTATGCTGAACTTCGTATGAATAGCAATGCAACAATTAATTCATATGGAGATATTAAAGTTACAGGATTTATTTATGAGTCTTCTGCTGACAATGGAAGTCAAATAAATATTAAATCAGGTGCATTGTATATACCGTTTGTAATGCGTGACTATAGAGGCGGTAGTTATATGTCTGCAGCATATAGTGCTGTTAGTGGAAACTCAAAAATCACACCATTTAACCAATATCAATTACGTAATATTTCGTCTAAGTTTATAGTTGGTTATGATGCTAAACTTTATACATATATTAATATATATGCAAGTAGTAAAATCCAAAATTCTACCCTAAGTTTTGTTGGTAATACAAGTTCGTTTATATTCCAGTTGACTGATAGTGCATTTAGCGGTATTGAGGTAAAATACAGTCCAGCTACTGATGTTGTAACGTTAAATATATATGGCGGAATGACTATGAATTCGTTAAGTTTATCACTTGCAGGAGTTAGTATTAATACAGCAAGTGCATATTTCCCACTATGTTGGTCTTTTAATATATCTTTAAATAAAGCTGAAGAACAAACAAGCGCAAATTATACTTTTAATCAAAAATTAAAGATGTTGCCAGGGTCAGTAATTACTGTGGGAGAAGGAGTGGTTGCTAACGTAAATTATTTAAATGTATATTCATCATTTAGTGACACTACCGAGGTAAGTGCAGGAACTAAATATCCAACAAAGGAAGGCGCTAAATTGATAATTAATGGAACATTTAATTGTGATAACTTTGGTGGTAATATTTATTCAACTAGTGAGGGTGCTACCGTTACAATTACATCAGCGAGCTCAATGACAACCTATGAAACTCATGGGGCTGTGAAGACAAGTTGGCTGATATTTAAAACAATTGAAACTAAAGCTATTACCAATGCAACTAACTTCTACTCTGGTTCAACTTGTCAAATTTCAAGTGCTTCAACTGGAACCTATAAGTTTAGTAGTGGAAAATGGACTAAAAGTTAGTTAACAACTAATGTAAATTTAATAAAAAATCTCTAACAATAACGTTAGAGATTTTTTTGTAATTATATAAAATTAAAATAAAAAAATCACTCATAATGAGTGAAAATTACTGGTAGGAATGAGTGGACTCGAACCACCGACCCCCACCTTATCAGGGTGGTGCTCTAACCTGCTGAGCTACACTCCTATATTACTTGATAAACAAACTTTATCAAGGCGTTTTAGTTGGTGGAGATAAGCGGATTCGAACCGCTGACCCCCTGCTTGCAAGGCAGGTGCTCTAGCCAACTGAGCTATACCCCCATACATCAAACGCATTATTATAATAGCATATTGAAAATATAATGTCAACGCTTTTTTAAAACTTTTTTAAAAATTTTAAAACTTTTTTGTATTTTATTTTAAATATAGGTTAATAATATATAAATTTTAATCAGATAATTTATTGATAGAAAATTCGCAACCGCAATAAGTTTGGCGATAAAGGTCATATTTATTGCTTTCAAGAATACTATTTAAATAACCGTTTTCCTTTTTAAAATCTGCAAATAGATATTTGACACTATAAACATTTTCTAGATTTTGACCACAATTATTGATAAAATCAGCATCTTTATGTGGGCTAATGGATAGGGTGGTGGTTACATAGTCATAGTTATTTTTAACTGCATAATCAAAACTATTTTCCAAACGCAATTCAATACATTTTTGACATCTGGCTCCGCCCTCAACTGCTTGTTCTAACCCCTGAATTTTAGATAAAAATTGATTATGTTCATAATTGCAAACTATTAAAGGCAAATCGCTAAGTTTTGCAAATTGTTCGGCACGCTTAATATATTCACTTTCTGGATAAGTGTTAGGATTATAATAATACAAGGTAATATCAAAATATTGTTTTAATTTAGGTAAAACTCCGGAACTGCAAGGTGCGCAACAAACGTGTAGCAAGAGACGTGGCTTGCCTGTTAAAGAGTTTATTTGTTCTTTCATTTTTTGGTTATAATTTAATTTTAGCATATTTAAATTATATAACAATATTTAAAGTTAGTCAAGATTAAATTCATATAAATATATTAACTAACTATTGTAAAAAAACAAGCTGGATAATCTAGCTTGTTTTTAATAATTTAGTTTTCGGTTTTAGAAGAAGTTTCTGCAGTATTGGTGATTGTTTGTTCTTTCTTCTTTTCACATAGGATATAAACAATGCTTGAAGCAACACCTAAAGCACCCACAACAATCATAACAATATTGATTGTGCGAAGAGTATTGGTAAGTTCACATTTCAAAGTGGTATACACATAACCTTGTGATGGATCGGTTGCATCTATAGCTTCTTTCAACACAAGTTTATATGCATTAATTGTGCCATATTCAATATAAGTGTTAGAACGATCCTCTCTAACTAGAAGTTTACCGTTTTTAATTAAGCAATCATACTCAACAACAGTAGCTACTCCAAAATTAGTTGATGTGATTGTAACTTCATCTTCATCAATTTCCATTTCAATACTTAGGTGGCTCGAATTATATGTATAAGTTGCGTCAGCGTGGGAAATACAACCCATAATAATAAGTCCAAGCATGAAAGCTAAAATAATGCAAATTGAAGAAATTAATAAAGGTTTTTTACAAAATTTTTTAAATTTTTCCATAAACTCATCTCCTTACTTTAATAGTAACATAAGTAGATAATCAAAGTCAATAAATTTTCATAAATTTTTGAAAGAGGTTAATATGATAAAATTAAATGTAAGCATAAATTAAAAAATCCGCCAATTACAGCGGATTTTAATAAGTCTATTTTACTAGTGGGAAGAAGATTGTATCACGTAAAGTTTGTTGATCGGTCAATATGGCAACAATACGGTCAATACCAAAGCCCAAACCAGAAATTGGTGGCATACCATGTTCCATAGCAAGTAGGAAGTCCTCGTCTACACCAAAACTTTCATCATCGCCATTAGCACGATTGCGAGCTTGTTCTTCAAAGGCCTCACGTTGAACTAGAGGGTCAACAAGTTCAGAGTACGCTTTATCAAGTTCTACGCCATTAGCAACGAATTGGAACATATCAATAATACGAGGGTCTTTATCGTTACGACGAGCAAGTGGAACTAAGCAGGCAGGGTAGTTGTATACGATACAAGGTTGAATCAACTTGTCGCGTAACACACGTTTAAACAATAGGTCGATAGTTGCAGGAAGAGATTTTGCGCCTTCCAATTCACCATCATCAACAAGATGTTTTTCAAGTATTACTTTCTTTAATTCGTTAACATCTTCAAAATCTAGAATGTTTGAACCGATAATTTCAGATAGTTTTGCACAATAATCAATTTTTTCAATGTTTTTAAAGTCAAGTTCTACACCTTGATAGTTAACCTTTAAGCCACCTGTAATATGTTTAACAAGACCTTGGAAAAGTTCGGTTGAAAATTTGATATTATCTTCAAAGTTCCAGTACGCAGCGTACCATTCGATAACTGTAAATTCTTGCAAGTGTGATGGATCCATACCTTCGTTACGGAAGTTTTTACCTATTTCATAAACCTTATCAAAACCACAAGCAATAATTTCCTTTAATGCAAGTTCTGGAGCAATACGTAGGTAAAAGTCCTTGTCTAATGCATTATGCTTAGTAATAAAAGGTTTTGCAGCAGCGCCACTAGCTACGCCTTGAAGGATAGGGGTTTCCACTTCAACAAATCCGTTTTTGTCCATAAAGTCACGAATAAACTTAACTGCTTTAATACGATTTTTTAGTGTTTCACGAGTTTTTTCGTTAGCAATACAGTCAAGATAACGTTGACGATATCTAATATCATCATCTTTAACACCGTGAAATTTTTCAGGTAGAGGACGAAGGGTCTTAGATAAGATTGTAAAGTCAAAACATCTAACAGTTAGTTCGCCAACCTTGGTATGACAAATTTCACCTTCAACACCTACAAAGTCTCCAATATCAAGATATTTTTTAATCTCAGCAAATTTTTCCTCTCCTAAATTGTTTAATGTTAATTCTAATTGAATTTTAGCATATACATCAAATAAATCTAGGAACATAAGTTTACCAAAACCTCTACGTCCAGTTACACGACCACAAACTCTACACTTATCACCATCATTTAATGAGCGTGCTTCCAAAATTGTGTGTGTGCGGTCAAATTTATCCTTGTATGGTATTAGGCCATTTTCCTTCATACTTAATATTTTTTCACGGCGAGCATTTACTTCATCTGCTTCACGTTGAATATCATTTAATTCAATATTTTCCATAATAAATTCCTTTTGTATTTTTGTATCTAATGATATCTATTTTAAAACATTGTTTTTGTTTTGTCAATGGTATTTATAAATATTTTAAATATTATTCAAATTTACAAATAAATCATAATAATATTGTTACTGATTGAATTGTGTCAAAATAGTATAAAATTGATAATATTTTTACAAAATATTATAAAAATAATAAAAATTAGTTGACATAAATATAAAGTTTCTGATATATTAGTAGTATGAAAGGAGTGTATTATGGCAAGTAGAAAATCATCTCAAAAAGCATATTTTGGTTTGGATTGGATTATTAGCGTTATTTTGGCTATTATTCCATTCACAAATATTGTTTTTGGTATTGTAACCAGAATTATGCGTGAAAACTGGTTGGGTTTAGTTTTAAATATCATTCTATGCCCATTGTTCTGGATTATTGACCTTGTGACTATTATTGCTCATAAGGATTTGACAATTTTAGCGTAATCCAAAAAAAACTCCACAAATTGATGTGGGGTTTTTTGTTGTTTTATTTTAAATTTAATTAGTTAGTTGTTTGACAAATTTTCAATTTATTCATATAATTACAAGTATGGAATATAAACAGGTTTTTTACCTTTTTCCTAAATACAAAAAACTATAAGGAGATATTGATATGGATTTAGTAGTTATGGCGGCAGGCATGGGAAGTCGTTTTGGAGGACTTAAACAAATTGCGCCTATTGATGAGGATAATAATTTTATATTGGACTATTCTATTTACGATGCGGTTAAGGCAGGCTTTGATAGAGTTGTGTTGATTATAAAAAAGGAAAATTATGAGTATTTTAGTTCCACTGTGGGCAAGCGTTTAAGTAAAGTAATTCCAGTGGTATATGCATTTCAAGAAATGGATATAGTTCCTGAAGGATTTAGTATGCCTGAAAGAGTTAAGCCATGGGGTACTGCG
Organism: Candidatus Onthoplasma sp.; assembly: GCA_045637825.1. Taxonomy (GTDB): domain Bacteria; phylum Bacillota; class Clostridia; order Christensenellales; family UBA1242; genus Onthoplasma. Next base: position 6,535 of record JAZUAD010000015.1, read on the forward strand.
CATGCACTTTATTGTTGTAAAGATGTTGTAGCGGATAAGTTTGCTGTTATAAATGCAGATGATTTTTATGGTTATGAGTCTTTTAAGCTGATTGCAGATTTTTTAAAAAGTTCTGCAAATGAAAATCAATTTATAAGTGCTGGTTTTCAGGTAAAAAACACTTTAAGTGAAAAAGGTGCGGTTAAACGTGGTGTGTTTACACTTGATGGTGAAATTACTACTGATCTTGTTGAAAGCGAGGTAGAACTTCGTGAAGGAAAAGTTATGGCAACACCTTTAAATCAAGGTAAATGGAGCGAGATTGAACCAGATACACTTGTATCAATGACAATGTTTGGTTTTACATACAAACTTATCAATCAACTAGTTGATGATTTTGCAACATTTTTTGCACAACCTAAGGAAAAGTTGTTGAAGGAAGAATTTTTGTTGCCAATGGAAGTAAACAAAATGATAAAAGCAAATAAAATAGAATTGATAGTGCGAACAACTTGCGCTAAGTGGTATGGTATTACTTATAAGGAAGACTTGGACAACTTTAAACAAGCAATAGTTGATATGAAAAACAAAGGAACTTATCCAAAACATTTGTATTAGATTGATTAATAATGAGAAGTGAAAGTTATATGCACTTGCTCATTTAACGGGAGGATATTATGGCATATAATTTGATGGATGAAAAAACCGAAAAGGCATTTTTGGTGTATTTTTCAACGCAAGATGAAAAACACGAACGGGCAGAGATGAAGGAACTAATCCGTTCGGCAATGCTTGAATTTGTGGGTAGTGAATATGTTACACTTCGTGAAATAAATCCACATTCCTATATAGGTGTTGGAAAGGTAGAAGAAATTGCTTTAAAAGTGCAAGAGTTGGAAGTTGATGTGGTAATTTTTGACGTATCGCTTACGGGGTCGCAACTACGCAACTTGCAAACCGAACTAGGTGTTAAAGTTATAGACCGAACAATGTTGATATTGGATATTTTTGCGGGTCGTGCAAAGTCTAACGAAGGGAAACTTCAAGTAGAACTAGCACAACTTAAATATACTTTGCCTAGACTTAGTGGAATATCTGGAACTGCTGGTAGATTTGGTGGCGGAGTGGGTATGCGCGGACCTGGTGAAACTAAACTAGAACTAGATAAGCGTAAAATACAGGAAAATATTCAAAAGAAGGAAAAAGAATTAAAAACTGTTAACGAAAAGAGACAACTGACACGTAAACAACGTAAAAACAGGGAATATATGGTTTCATTAGTAGGTTATAGTAATGCTGGTAAGTCTACCCTTATGAATACTATAACTAAGGCAGATACTTATGCTGATAATCGCTTATTTGCAACACTTGATGTATTGACTAAGCGAGTTTGGGACGAAGGGACAAGTTATGTGCTGTGCGATACGGTTGGGTTTGTATCAAATCTTCCACACGAACTTATGAATGCCTTTTCCGCCACCCTTGAAGAAGTGCGTGATGCAGACCTATGTTTGATTATACTAGATGCAAGCGATAAAAGTAAGTACGAACAACTTAAAGTGGTGGAAGATGAATTGACCAAACAAAGTGTAAGTAAGGATAATTGTATACTTGTTTATAACAAATGTGATTTGCTTAACAAGATGGAACTTAGTGTGCTTGAAGATTTTGGCTATACAACTTGCAAAATTCAAGCTAAGCATAATCAAGGTGTAACCGAACTTAAAGCATTAATTAGAGAAAAATTGTGCGGTGCGCATTCCAAATAAGTAAATAAACCAATTTGAAGAGTAAATAATAATTATTCATCTGCTATATTTTAAAGTGTGATATCTAAGTGCTAATTTTTAAATTGGCACTTATTTTTTTATAAAGTAACACAATTTTTAAGTTTTTACATACTATGGAGTATACAAAGGAATTAGAAAAAATACCAAAGATAAAATACATATAAACAAACGATTACAATATTAAAAAACATAGTAAATAACTAATTCCCATGTATTAAAGATTATTTTTGCGCAAAAACAAATTTTTAAGACAAAACTACTAATAAACAAAAGGAGAAATATTTATGTTTAACAAAATGTTTGGTGGCGGATGCTGTGGCGGACGTGACGACTATGATAAATGCAATGGCGGTAGCGGATTTGACTGTTGCTGGATAATTGTATTACTATTAATCCTTTGCAACTGTGGTTGCAATGCTGACCCTTGCTTCATAATCTTAATTTTGTTAATTTTATGTGGCTGTGGTGGCGGACGTAAAGACGGCTGTTGCTAATAGTTAAAATACATAAAAAAGAGGTAGTATAAAACTATCTCTTTTTGTGTTTGGGTATTGTTTAAATTGCTTTTAAACTATTAAATATTGCAATTTCGTTATTTGCAGACTCAATGCAGTCGCTACCGTGAAGTACGTTTTCAGTCATACGAGGTTCTTCACCTAGCATTGCAGGAACTTCCAATCTTAAACGCTTAATGATTGTGCGCATTTCAGTAATAGCATTTTCGCCTACCATAACCATACCATACGCTTTGTCGGAAGTGATATAATCTTCCAATTCCTTATAAAAGCCCTTAGCGTTTTCATAACTGCCACGGAAGTGTTCGGCATAGTGCTTTTGAGCGTCTGCTACACTATACTTAACAAATTTTTCATCAATAATTTGCATACCCGCATTAATTGCTTCCATTTTAACAAGGTCAATAACCTTAGGGAAGTTAGCAAAATGAGGTTTTACCATAATATAAGTTTTTTCCATAAATTTTCTCCTATAAACATATATAATATAACATAAATTGTTGGTTTGGGCAAGATTTTATAATGTGTTTAGTCAAAAATTTAACAATTTCTTGACAATGATGGGATTTTTGATATAATATTATTAAATTTGTTTTTAGGAGAGGTTTATGGCAATTTGGAATTATGAAATAGGCGTAAATGGTGATGACAGTGTGCTTATTACCGATATGAAAAGATGTAGAGCGATGGAAGATGTTGATAGATATATAAATAAAATGATTGTTAAATCACGCTTGATGGATAAATTTAGAAGTTGTATATCTAAAAAAGAAGTTAAGAAATATAAAAGAGAAATAACTAAGGAAGATGTTAGATCAGTATCTTCATATTCTACTTTTGACCTTGCAAACTCTGGGAGTAAGCAAATGCAAGAAGACGGATTTAGTTTGACCAATGAAGAAAAGTTTAATAGATAAAAGAGGGCATAATGCTCTCTTTTTGCGTTTTTATAGGTTTGAATATATTGTAAAAGGTCAATAAAATATAATATATTTATATAAATACAATAAAAAATTATAAATTCCTTGAAATGTCAAACAAATTTAAGCACTTTTTTAAAAAAAATTAAAAAAATTTAAAATTTATGCTAAAATTTACTTAAAACAATGCTTTTAGGGGTATTGCAATACCCCTAAAA
>JAZUAD010000016.1:0-4591 GCA_045637825.1 Candidatus Onthoplasma sp.
CTTAAATTTAATAAACTTTATATAAATATGGTTTGTTTTTTGTTTTGGATTAATAAAATATTTGAATATTGTTGATAAATTTGTTTTTAAAATATTGTTAAAACGATTGGTTTTTTTGATACTTTTAAGTATAATAATATTAAGGAGATAATTATATGAAGAAAGAACGTGTAAAAACCAAAAGGGGTTTTAAAGGGGTTGGAACCTTTATATTAGGTTGGTTTATAGGTTTTATATCTACCTTGGGAATATTGGTAGGTATTGGCTATTGGGCGTATTCCTCTATAAGTATTAAAAAAATAGAAAAATGGACCAAGAACGATATCACCTCTAATTCAGGACTTGAGGATTTAACATTAAAAAAGGTGGTTGCTATAGCTCAAGGTATTACAAAAACCAATAAAGATGCATATACTATTGCTAAATTGGAAGAGGATTTTAATATAAAAGTACTAGATGATAGTATTTATGGAATAAGTTTGGATACTATTAGAAATGCTCCTATGGGAGATATAAAAAAGGCCTTTGATGAAACTATAGATAGTATAACATTTAATAATATATTAAGTTTTATTAATGTTGATGAAGATGAATTAGGATTGTTAAATACTATTTTACAAACAGAAGTTATATATTATGTTAGAAATGGAGTGTTGTATGCTACGTATAATAGCAGTTTAGGAGAATATGCAGATGAAGCGGACTTTAATTATACTGTGGAGGGAGATGTTGTAAAATTTGCAAGTGGTACTCACACAATAGCTTCAGGTTCTATCAAACTTAGAATTAGTGATTTGCCTTTAACTACAGCGTTAGATAAGATGACTAATGCTACTATGGACCTAAAGATTTATCAAATATTGGATTACGAACGTACTGGTGTGGCTGGTAACTATACTTATATTAAAAATGGAAAAGAGATGAGCGGTATTATGGCTAGTCTTGCAGAATATACAATTAATGACTTGGCAGACCAAGAGAGACTAAACAATATTTATGTTTATGAAGTTTTAGGTTATAAGAATTTAGGTGATGGTGAATATAGTTATATTAATAGTAGTAAGCAAGAAGTTGAAGTTGTAGGTGCTATGAAAGTTTTGGCGGGCAAAAAGATTGGAGATTTATCAGACCCTGATTTAATTAACAATTTGCATATATGGGAAGTAATGGGTTATTATTATAACTTGGCTGACCAAAAGTATTACGAAGATCAAAATTATTCAATCTTGGTTGAAGGTGTTATGAGTACTATTGCTGGCAAAACTATTGGTGAACTAGATGATGCGGGCGCCTTTAATGATGTAACAATAGCAGACGCTATGGGATATACTATAATTGACGATACTGTTTATGATAGTAAGGGTGATAAGGTTGAAGGCCTGTTTGTACATATTGCTGACACAAAAGTAAGTCAATTAAGTTCAAAAATTAATACTTTAACTGTTGGTCAAGTGCTAGATATTCAAGATGGTGATAACGTTAGCGGAATTATCAAGGCATTAAAAAATGTAAGTATTAAAAATTTATCTAGCGAAGATACAATTAACAATATTTATATTTACCAAGTAATGGATTATACCTCAAAAGGTAATGGAGTATATACTTATATTGATGAAAATGGCGATGAGGTAGAAGTTGATGGAGTAATGAAGGCTATTGCTGGAAAGAAAGTTGGAGAGTTGGATTCAAAAACTTCTGGTATTTACTCATTAACTTTGAGTGAAGTGCTAGGTGTAGATACAACTGCAACTAGTACTCCTGCAATTATAAAAGCGTTGGCGACCTCTACACTAGGTTCGTTAAATGATGATATTGCACGTTTACAAGTTTATAAAGTTATGGGCTATTATGAGCACGAAGGCAAGTATTATCACAATTACAATGCTGAAACTCAAACTTACGAAAATGAAGTAACTGGAATTATGGGTGCAATTGCATCTTCTAATGTAAATAATATTGGTGGAACTATTGATGGTTTGACCGCTGTCCAAGTGTTAGGTGAGGATTGTAAAATTCTTAATATAATCAAAACTAGAGACAAAAATACAGTTAAAATTACCGAATTGGCTACAGTGTTACCTGAAGAGATTAATAATGCAAGTATTGATGACCTGGTTAAAAACAAAATAATTACTGGCGTTGATACTGAAAATGCTAAGTATCAATTATTTAAAGACTTTACAATAGCTGAAATTATCAATATAGTTTTAAAATAAATTGATTAAAAAACTCACACTTTAAATGTGAGTTTTTTATTTTAGAAGATATAATTAAATAAAACTTCGTTGATTGTTACAACAACAATTATTGCTGGAACAGTAATTATTACCAAACCAATTGTTATTGCCGTTTTGCCCTGCTAGTGCTAGGAGTAATAGTAATAAAATGTTGGTGTTGTTAGCAAGGTTTGTATCAGTTGCTTGAGCAATTACACCAATTAAAATTATTAACAAAATCAAAATTGTAGAATTCATAATATCTCCTTTTGATATTTAAACAAAATTTGTTATTTTTATTTATTCAAATATTAAAATTTGTGTGAAAAAAAACCACTAGATTATTTTAGTGGTAAAGGTTTTAAAATTTTTCAAGACGTCTAATATGTCTGCCACCTTCAAACTCTGTATTTAAAAAGGCTTTGATTATTTTTAATGCCATAGTTTTGGTTATATGTCTACCGCCTAGAGCTAAAACATTAGCGTTATTGTGCAATCTAGACATTTGTGCAAGTTGCGGAGTATAGGCAAGCACACAACGAATACCTTTAAATCGATTGGCCACCATAGAAATTCCAACACCACTTCCGCATATAAAAATACCACGATTATGAGTGTCTTGTAGTACTAATTTAACTGCTTTTTTTGCAAAATCTGGATAATCATCGTTTGGTTCTAGTGTTAGGGCTCCAACATCAGTATGCTCTATTTTATGTTTTTTAAAATATTGTTTTATATATTCTTTTAATTCATAACCACCATGGTCACACGCTAATACAATCATAAATTAACCTCTTTATAGAACTTTTATATAATAAGTTTATCAAATTTATACAATTTTAGCAATCAAAAACAAAAAGATTGCTGATTTTTGTAAAAATTTATTAAAATAACGATTTAATGTTGATTTTTTTGTTTTGGTGTGATATAATAACTTTGTATTGCACTAGGTGGGGAGATAGCGGTGCCCTGTAACTTGCAATCCGCTACAGCAAGACTGATGCAATATCTCGGGGCAAACTTGGTTGTGTTTGAGTATGTGTTATTTATGATGAAGTTAGGGTCTTATTCAATAGTTACTTATGAACCATGTCAGGGTAGGAATACAGCAGCATTAAGTAAGGATATTATGTGCTTTAAGGTTGCTCTAATGGAGTGAGTAATATATATGCCAGCAATTGATTTGTTTCAAAATATTGTGTGCAATATACCAATTTAAACTTCTAGACTTAGTCTGGAAGTTTTTTTCTATGGTTTTTCGATATAAATTTTATAAATTGGTTCTATTTATAATAATGTAAACATATATATATTAAATGAAAGATTATATTATAAATAAAAGAATAAAAGAATTGTGCTCTAAACAAGACCATTTAACAAGTGAACAAAACGAATTATTGATGCAGGAATATCATCAAGATTTGTTAAACGGAGTTCCATTAGAAGAAAGCGAAGCAAGGGCTATTTTAATAATGGGAAACAAAAAGTTAATATACTATATTTTAAAGACTAGATGTAATATAGTAAGTGTAGACGATACTCTTGAAGAAGTTAGTGTAGGTCTAGTTGGCTTAATTAAGGCTGTGGATACATATAAATTAAATACTGGTAGCAAGTTTTTAAGTTATGCAATTCCAGTTATTACCAATGAAATAAGAATGCATTATAGAATATTAAACTCCGAAAGAAATTTTGCAGAGAGGACTAAAATTTTTCTAGAAGACCCTATTAATGATGGAAGTGGACAGTGTGATAACATATATATTAAAGATATGATTGTTGGCGATGATGGAAATTATATTGACAATATTATTGATAAAGAGGATTACAATAAAATCATTGATAATATAAAATATTTGACTCATAAAGAGGCATTTGCAGTAATTCATCTTTTAGGATTATTTGGCAATAAACAACTTCGACAACGTCAAGTTGGTAAAATGTTGGGATATGAGCAATGTCATACCAGTAGACTGTTTAACTCTGGATTAAAAAAATTAAAGGCCTTAACAAAGAAAGAGGAAGAACTAAGCAAAGAAGAGTTATTGTTAAGAACTAGATTATTAAAACAAGGTGGTAAAAATTCATTGGTTGAGGAATATTGCGGATTGAAAGAATTTGATTTGGAATCAAAAGTTCGTTAGTTTTTGAGGTTTCTTTTTGAAGTGCTAAGTAAAATAAGTAAAATTAGTTAAAAATTTGGCAAAATGATTAAATTTTGTATAAATTTATTAAAATTTCAAAAAAAGTTGCAAATTTCTTAATTTTTTTTTAAAAAACTGTTGACAAAGTTTTGTGGATATGGTATATTAACAATGCAATCGCCGAAAAAGGCATTGCAAAAGTACAATGACAACTACATATTTTGATTAGCA
>JAZUAD010000017.1:0-23343 GCA_045637825.1 Candidatus Onthoplasma sp.
GTATTTATATATCTTTTCAATATTTTTATATTTTTTATTCTTTTTTATTTCGATATTTTTTATTTCGTTTTTATTAGATATGTTTTTTTTATTATATTCTTTTTCAATGTTATATTTTACTTCGTGTTGTAAGGTCTTAACAAACGCAGTGGTACGAGTATTAAAATTAAATAAATCTTCACTGGGTTTTATTTTTCTAGCATCAATTATTTGCACTTCACAACCTAGCACTTTATGCAAATATTTAATATTAATTTCTCCACCTTGCTTTTGAAAGGTTTTATAGTTATTAATTAAAATTTTCACATTTTTATTTTCAATCAACAAGTTTAAAACTAGCAACAAACTTCTTTTAAAATTATTAGCATCTAACAAATATAAAATTTTATCTTTCTCATCTAATGAGTTAATTGCATCAACACTAACTTGCTCCTCTAACGAAAACGCATTTAAGCTATATATCCCAGGTAAGTCCACTAATTCATATTCAGTATTTTTTAATTTGATAATTTTACTTTTTTTATCAACTGTAACCCCATGCCAATTCCCAGTATGTTCGCTACTATTTGTCAAACTATTAAATAAGGTCGTTTTACCGCTATTAGGGTTACCAACAATATACACTTTAGTCATACTCAACCTCAATTCTTGATGCCACCTCCCTTTTGATAGCAAAGCAGGAATCTAGCACTTGTACTAGCATTGTGTTTTTTACACTCGATGTGTTTAAAATTTTTATTTTAGACGATGGAAAAAACCCAATCTCATATAATCTTAATTTTAATTTGTCATCATCTATATTAATGGTGACAATTTTTAAATTTTCGTTTTTTTTGCAATCTTGTAATTTCATATCTAAATATATGTCAAATCTTGTTGTAATATTTTATAAAATACTAAATTTTAATAATTTTTTACATTTTTTTCAAAAATGTATTAAATTCGTTTGATTTTTGCATAAATATTTGCTAGTGTATATATAGGAATATTATATTTTTAAATTTTAATATCATAACTATAAATATTTTTTTAAGGGGAGGTAATTATGGCAAATGTTACCATTTTTGAACAAGGTCGTAACGATTTAATTAATTTTATAAATACTGAATATAAGGGCTTTGATTCCAAGTTGTTATCCCACTTTTTAAGTAGTTTTAATGAACTGTTGGATTATCGTGAAGAAGGAACTCATACCAAACCTAAAATTATTTTTACTAATAATATTGATATGATTATCAAATCTGTTCCCAAAGCATATAAATTACAAGTTTTTGTAGATGATGATGCAATTATGTTTAACAGCAGATTAAAGCCACTTATCGCTATTGCTAAAAAAGAATGGTGTATCTATATTGAAAACAAAGAAGACAAATTTATTTATGGTATATGCAAAACATTTAATAGTCTAAAAGAAAAAACACTTATTACCGAAATTAAGCAAAGTCAATATTTAAGGGACAGACAAGACAAATTTAGTTGCATAATTGCCGAGAGTTTAAGCGATTTTGAAATGAGCTTGTTTAGCACACGTGGCAATTTAATACATATTAACACTTCCTTAAATCCTAGCCAAGATGTTAACAAAGCGCAAACCATTGCCGACTTTACTAAAGATTGTTTTTCAAAACTTCGTACTACTAAAAAGAAATTAGGCGAAGTACATATAATGTTCTATAACATTTTTACCAAGGTTATTGAAGACCTTAATGGCGCAATGTGTGTGATTGTTGATAAAGATTATAAAGATAATGGCTTTTTTGAGGACGGAATATGGCTGGAAACCCCTATTTCGTTTAGCAAGGTGTTTACCCAAAGTAAAAGTTATAGCGAGGAAAAACTTCAGGCCTTTGCTACCCTATTTATAAATATGCTTAACTTTGACGGAATCACTGTTATTGACACTACCGGCAGAGTGTTGGCATATAATGTATTTGTCCAAAGCAATATTAATAGAACAAAAAACGTAATTGGTGGTGCTAGAAAACGTGCTGCATATACAATTATCAACTCTCGTCGTAAACACATCGTAGGTGTGTATTTCCAATCACACGAGGGTGAAATATTCTACAAATCACTTAAAAAGCCAAAAGTTGTAAAACCAAAACCTGTAAAAGTTGAAGATGCTGTCACAACCCCTACTACAACCGAAACAATCACAGAACCTATAAAAGTAGAACCAAAGGTTGAAAAGACTATTGAAAAAGAAATATCTAAAAACGAAAAGGTGGTTGACAAAGAAGTAGAACAAGTTAAACCTACTGAAAAAGAAATAGAAAAACCTAAAAAGATTGAAACTAAAAAGTTGGAAATAGAAAACATTTCAATAACTGAAACTATTGCAGAGTAGTAAAAAATCTCCTAAATCTAGGAGATTTTATTTTTTTATTTACCCTCTTGTTCGGTTAGATAATCTTCGTAAGAGATATTTTTGTCATATTCAACGGTAGAGTTTATACGAATAATACGATTAGCAACGGTTGAGATAATTTCCTCATCGTGAGTTGCAAATATCATATTACCATCAAAGCGTTCCATACCCTTATTTAATGCGGTAATTGATTCAAGGTCTAAGTGGTTGGTTGGTTCATCCATAATTAGGAAATTTCCACCAATTAGCATCATACGAGCTAACATACAGCGCACTTTTTCGCCACCAGATAATACTTTAGCAGATTTTTCCGCCTCCTCACCACTAAATAGCATACGACCTAGCCAGCCACGTAGGAAAGACGCCTCAGTTTCCTTAGTAAATTGACTAATCCATTGCACAAGGTTGCCTTCATAGTCCTCGAAAAACTCATTATTATCTTGAGGAAGATAAGTAGGAGTAATAGTTTTACCCCAAATTACTTCACCAGTATAATCTTTATCAACACCTGCAAGTATGTCGCAAAGCGCCTTTACCACCGAGCTGTTTTGTGAAATAAGTGCCACTTTTTCGTCCTTATGGATTGTAAAGTTAACGTTGCTAAACACTCCTTCCTTGCTTAAGTTTTTAACCATTAAAATATCGTTACCAATACGCCCCTCAAACTTAAAGTCTATATATGGATATTTACGACTACTTGGTTTTAAATCTTCAATAGTAAGACGTTCCAACTCTTTTTTACGACTGGTTGCTTGACGACTTTTACTAGCGTTAGCTGAGAACCTAGCAATAAATTCTTGCAACTCTTTAGCACGTTGCTCTGCTTTTTTGTTTTGGTCTTTCATTTGACGTAGCATTAATTGACTACTTTCATACCAGAAATCATAGTTACCTACAAACATATTAATTTTGCCATAGTCAATATCACAAATGTTTGTACAAACTTTATTTAAAAAGTGTCGGTTGTGCGATACGATAATAACAGTGTTTTCAAAATTTAAAATAAAGTTTTCAAGCCAACGAATAGTTTTAACGTCCAAGTTGTTAGTAGGTTCGTCTAGTATTAGGTTGTCAGGATTAGAAAATAATGCTTGAGCAAGCAAAATTTTAACCTTAATCTTACTATCAATATTGCTCATCAATTCATAGTGCAATTCACTTGGCACATCTAAGGAATTAAGCAAGGTTTGCGCCTCACTTTCCGCCTCCCAGCCATTCATATCCATAAATTCTTGAGTTAAATATGCCAACTTTTCCCCTTCCTCATCTGTCAGGTCGCCTTTAGCATAATACATCTCTTGCTCGTCCATAATTTCCACAAGTCGCTTATGACCAAGAAGCACTGTACGAAGCACTGTGCAGTCATGATATTTTTCTTGGTTTTGCTCCAATACTGACAAACGCTCAGTTCTAGGTATAACCACCTCACCCTTATTTGGCTCAATCTCGCCAGATAAGATTTTCATAAAGGTAGATTTTCCTGCACCATTAGCGCCAATAACACCATAACAACTACCTTTATTAAACTTCAAATTAACATCTTCAAATAATTTTCTACTGCCAAATTGTAGACTAACTCCATTTACTGTAATCATAAAAATTCTCCAATAATTATTTTATCATAATATAATAATATAGTCAATACCCTCAAGTATTTTAACTGCCTAAATGCATAAATAAAAAGGGTTTTATCCCCTTTTTAATGATTGATGAACTTATACACGTCCTCAAAGCTATGGCAATCGGTGTGTTGAGTATGATATACCAAGGCAGAAATTGTATCATGCTCTATTAGTTTGCTAATAGCCACCTCTACAATGTCACTTGTAGTAATTTCTTGGCGATTAAGCTTTAATAATGCCTTTTCAATATTATCAGCAATATCTTCAATATCTTCCACCTCTCTACAATAGGTTGCATATTTCAAACTTTCAATCAGTTTTTCAATTTTAAATGGTTCACGCTCATTAAAAACATTGGTAACCACCATAGGATTAGTTTCCACTGTTTCATAGGTTGTAAATCGCTTGCCACATTCAATACATTCTCTACGACGTCTAATAGATGTATCCTTTAAATAACGGCTATCTACCACCTTACTTTCGCTACAGCCACAAAATACACATTTCATAAATTTTATCTCCTAAGTTATTTGTATGTATTAATTATGTCATATTTTTAAAAATTTTACAACTAAATTTTATCACTTTAGGCATTTTTTATTAATATAATTATACATTTTATGGTACAAAGCAAAAAAACTAACACAATTTGTTGTGTTTATTAACTATTTTCATTCATATAATGCCATAGTTTACATAAAGAGCTTTAGCACATATCATTTTGCCTTGGCAAAATATCCTATCTGTTAGGATATATCCTCATATATCATTGCAATAACTATTTATTGCTTATGGCAATCATCTTTATGGTCTGGTTTCTTTGGTGGAGGTGGAGGCGGTGGTTTGGCGTGCTCATTGTTAATGTATAGTTCCACCAGTATCACATCTACACCAATCTTGCATATGCAGTCAAAGGGTATAAACATATCCTTGCCACTTCTAAAGCAGGATAGCCAACCACAATTAGGGCTAGGCACAATAATACCTAAAATCTTGCAAGTTTTAATATCCAATACAATGTCCACTATGCGCCCCAAGGTTTTGCCGTCTACCACATTAATCACCTGCTTGCACTTTAACTCCAAAAACGTAGTTTCCATTTGTTATTATATATTAATTTCCACCCACTTTATGCTACAATCTCACTAAAATCTACTCACCCTATCCCTTATACCATAAAATTACACCCACCTCAAAAAAAGAAAGCAGATTTCTCCACTTCCTTTTTTATGAACTTATATTTTTATGAATAATCACTATAACTTCCACCAGCATTAGTATTATACCAGAATCTATCAAAGTTTGTTTTTAAATCTCCTGCTATACTGTTTACATCTGTTACATCTATTGAATAACCAGCCTTTGATGATGAAGTTGTAAAATACCAGCCATCAGTTTGCTTAAATGTTACACTTGTTACTCCTGAAAGATAGAAAGCACGTCTACCGATTGTCTTGACTGTTGCAGGAATAGTTATGCTTGTTAAATTATCACAATAAGAGAATGCTCCATTATTAATTCGTGTAGTGTTTGCGCTCAACGTAACTGTTGTTGCAGTTATATCATTAAAAGCAAGCGCTATATAACTAGTATCACTTTCCTTGTAATAAATCACATCTCCTATTGTTATTAATTTAGATTGAACTTCTTTAGTTGTATATATATCTTTTGCATAATAACCCAGATATCCATTTGACGAAGAGCCCTTGGTTATATTTAAACTTGTTGATAAATCATATACTTCAAACAATCCTAAGCATCCGCTAAAGGCATCTCCATATATTTTTGTAAGACTTTCTGGAATTACTATACTAGTCAACTTGTAACAGTCCATAAATGCATAGTATCCTATTTCTGTTAAACTAGTACACGCACTTAAATCTACGCTTGTTAAATTTTCGCATGCCATAAAGACATTTTGACTTAGTGATTGTAAATTAGAACACTTGCTAAAATCAACACTTCTTAGTCTGTGACAATAATTAAATGCTCCTAAACCTATTGTAGTTAAAGTATTAGAGAAAGATATAGTTGTTAAATTTTCACAACTTAAAAATGCTTGATATCCAATGCTTGTCAAGTTGTTACATGTACTTAAATCTATATTTTTTAGACTATAACAACAAGAAAAAGCTTCTTTTCCTATAGATGTTAAGTTAATACATTGAGATAATTTTACACTAACTAAGTTTTCACAACCTCTAAAAGCACCTTCATTTATTGAAGTTAAGTTTGTACATGCATTCAAATTAATAGTTTTTAGACGAGTTGCTTCAGCTGTAAAAGCAGAATTTCCTATATAAGTAACATCTGCCTCACCATGTTTTCCATCATTAAATGTTCCAGGAACAACTACATCAGCGACTAAAGATGATGAACCTTTAGTCACATAATAACTACTCGTACTGCTATCCCACGCAATCCAGTCACGTGGTAGATTTGACGCTGGATTATCTATTTCAGTATTAGTCCAAACATGAGTCTTATAAGTTGATTTTAAATATGTTGCTGCTGTTCCTACATTAGAAATATTGCTTGACGACAAATTTGTATATGTTGACACATACCAACCCTCAGTTTGCATAAATGTAGCGCTAGTTAACCCTGCTCCACTAAATGCATATTCAGCTATATAACCTACACTTGCAGGTATTACTATACTTGTTAATTTACTACAAGAAGAGAATGCAGAATTTCCTATTGTGGTTAAACTAGTACAATTACTTAAATCTATATTTGTTAAATTACTACAAGAAGAGAATGCAGAATTTCCTATTGTTGTTAATTTAGTACAATTGCTTAAATATACACTTGTTAGATTTGTGCAAGGATTAATAGTTTGAGCAGTAAAACTATAGAATGCATATGGTCTAATTGAGGTCGTATTAGCATGTAGTGTAATACTACTTAAACTTCTATCTTCCAAACCTAATACAATATAACTAGTACTACTTTCCTTATAATATTTCACTCCATTTATTGTTTCTATGTTATTATCTAAACTAGTTGCTACTACCCCAGCATATCGTCCAATAAAACAAGCATACCCAACTAATTCTTCATCAATATATAGATACGAATCATCTCCAGCTTTTATATCTAAACTAGATAGGTTGTATACTACACCCAAATCATAGCACCCATTAAAAGCATTCGCGCCTATACTCTCTACATTTTCAGGTACTATTATACTTGTTAAACTGTTACAAAAGCTAAATGCTCCACCACCAATTGTTGTTAAACTATTACAATTAGTTAAGTCCACACTTTTTAATCTCTCACACCTGTCGAATGCCATATATTCTATTGATGTTAAATTTGTGCAATTGCTTAAATCAACACTTTCTAATTTAGTACAATATTTAAACGCTTCTTCTCCTATTGATATTAAACTTGTACAATTTCTTAAACTTATCTTTTTCAAATTATTCCTAGTTGTCCAAGTATCTGGAGAAGTATCTATAGCAAAAGCACCGGCAGGAATTTCAGTAATAGGTGCTAATATTGTAACACTTGTTACATTTGTAGCCACTAATTCAAATATTGAACCGAATAATTTAGTATATTCCTCACCATTATCATCATAAAACGCTCCAACATAAAACCCTCCAGGGATTGCTGTAATATATGCTTCACCATGCACGCCATCATCATACTTCTCAGGTATCACCAATTCATCTGGTAATGGTGTATAATTCCCAGGAGTCAACTGCTCAAGTATCGCTCCCATATCTGTATGACGATATGGGTCTATCATATGATAACTATTACTATTTTCATCCCACGCAATCCAGTCACTTGGTAAGTTTGGTAAAGCGCCACCAATATGTATTGTTTCACCTTGCGATTTTAATGGGAATTCAGCAGGTGTAGTACATTCCTCGTCCATATACCAACCTGTAAATACATAACCATCTTGCATTGTTGGTTCTTCTGGTTCTTCAATAGTTTGTCCCTTTACTATAACTTGTGTTGTGGTTGTATTATTTGCGGTATTGTTTATTGTTAATGTACCTGCTCTGCCTTGATACCATACTACATTTGCTTGGAAACTG
Organism: Candidatus Onthoplasma sp.; assembly: GCA_045637825.1. Classification (GTDB taxonomy): domain Bacteria; phylum Bacillota; class Clostridia; order Christensenellales; family UBA1242; genus Onthoplasma. The sequence continues at coordinate 8,046 of JAZUAD010000017.1, forward strand.
GTTGGTATTGTACTATCTGGGGTTACTATTATGTAAAAATACTTTGTTCCCTTGCTTGCTATGGTTTGTGGTTCAAAAGGTGTTGAACTATTGGTTATGTTTGTTAATCTTGTATCGCTATAGGCATAACTTACTGTTACTCCTGTAGTATCTATAGTTTTTAAGTTAATTGCCATCAACTCATTCATTGGATTATTGAATATATATTGATATGCAATACTATTACTGCTTGTTGCATTTGGGGTGTATTCATATTTTAGGTTTGAGCCACCTTGCTTTACCTTTACATCACCTATTTCGTGAGTATATTGTTTAACATCAAACATCTCGTTAAACGATACTTGTTTTAGGTGACTTTGAGTTGACTTATATTCCCCCGGTTTTACGTGAGCAACACCAATTACAAAAGCAATAGCCATTGTAACTGCCACCACTGAACTTAACAACAATTTTTTAATCTTGCTCATATTTAAACCCCTTTAACTTACATTAATTCATAATAATTTTAACAAAACACTACTTAAAAGTCAAAATATTTAAAATAGTTTTTTCATTTTTATATAAATTTATTATATAAATCTTGTTGTTTAAATAAAAATCACTATAAATTTGTTAAAAAATATGATTATAAACAAAATTATAGGTTTATTTTAATAATTGAATATTTTACATATTTTTACAAAAACTACCCTGGGAGGCAATATGAAAGATTTTTTGATAGGTATGGGTATCGGCTTTGTCGTTGGCGCTGTAATGGTTAAATCAAATAAAGATTTATCCAAAACCATTGAGAAAGGCAAACAAATGGTTGAAGATAAGGTTGAAATGGTTAAAGATGCTATTGAACAAAAATCATCAACACCTAAAAAATCAACCTCTAAACAAACCACTAAAAATTAACTTGTCAACCATTAAAAAAACATTATCCAAGTGATAATGTTTTTTGTTTATCAAGTATCTATTTTTAGTCATCAAGCAACGCTTTTAACAAGTCCTCAATTCCGCCCTTTGGTGCTTCATCTTTAACCTTTGATGCATCAACCTCTTCATCATAATCTTCCATATCATAGTCATCATAATTATCAATATCAGCAAAAGTTTGAGTTTTAGATTTTTCATTTACTGGTTCAATATCAATTTCCTCATCTTTACTTACAAAATCTGCATTAGGCAATCCTATTTCTACCTTTTGTTCCTTTTTAGATATGCTGGCACTATGCGAATAATCACTGCTTGTTGCCTTGTTATCTTCAACACTTGTAGTTGTTTTAGTTACATTAATATTAATGTTTGTTGTAGTTACATTTTTTGAGGCAAATACAATATCTTGAGTATTATGCGCTGACATTCCAGCAGGGTTTAAACTACGAGTTAACGAACTAATTGTAGGTTTAGCAAATTCACGCTTTTCCTCATTAACTTCTTCTATAATAATTCTTTTTGGTTGCTCACTAGGGTTAGTTATAGTTTGAGCAGATTTCTTATTCTCAGTTTTTTCTTCAATTATAACATTATTGTCATTGTCTACTATCTCAACCCTTTCCGCCTTATGTGAAGACAAAGATGCATTCGCCACATTTTCAACATTATTTGATTTATGACTATAAGCTTTAGAACTTACTTCCTTTCCTGAAAAAATGTTACGTATATTAGATTTAAACAAATCATAATCTGCCTCAAAACTATCATCATCAGCATCAATTAATTTTTCATTTGTATATTGATTAATAGAACTTTGTGAAGAACTTCCGTTAATTAATTGCTCCAATTCCTCATCTTGCTCAACAGTTCCTAAATCTGAAGGCAAATTATATTTAACCTCTTTCTTTGGTCTTCCTCTGCCTCTCTTTTCTCCTACTTCCACTATAGCATCAAGATCAATTTCCTTTCTTGGTCGACCTCTACCTCGTTTCTCTCCAATCTCAACCACTTCAGTTTCGTCAACTATTTTTCTAGGTCTTCCACGGCCACGTTTCTCACCTATTTCTACAATTTCAGTTTCATCTACAATCTTTCTTGGTCGACCTCTTCCACGCTTTTCGCCTGTTTCAACTATTTCACTAGTATCAACTTCTTTACGTGGTCTTCCTCGTCCTCTCTTTTCTCCTACTTCCACTATAGCATCAGGGTCGATTTCCTTTCTTGGTCGACCTCTACCTCGTTTCTCTCCAATCTCAACCACTTCAGTTTCGTCAACTATTTTTCTAGGTCTTCCACGTCCTCGTTTCTCGCCTATTTCTATAATTTCACTTTCTTCTACAACCTTTCTTGGACGTCCTCTTCCACGCTTTTCGCCTACTTCTACTATCTCATTAGGGTTTACTTCCTTACGTGGTCTTCCTCTGCCACGTTTTTCACCAACCTCAACAACTTCAGTTTCATCAACTATTTTTCTAGGTCTTCCACGTCCGCGCTTCTCACCTATTTCTACAATTTCAGTTTCATCTACAATCTTTCTTGGTCGACCTCTTCCACGCTTTTCGCCCGATTCAACCATTTCACTAGTATCAACTTCTTTACGTGGTCTTCCTCTACCTTTTTTCTCAGTTACAATACTGCCTTCAAGTTGCAACTCTCTTTGTATTTTAATAAAGTCAAATTCTTCAGTTTCTTCATCTTCTTCCACTTGTTGAGAAGCACGATATTTCTCATAATCAAATTCTTTACCTTCAACCACATTATTACGACTTTTGCGTTTTAAGTAACTATCATAAAGTTCCTTAATACACTCACGCACCATATCGTAAACTTCCAAATATTCAGGCAAAAACTCACCAAGATTGTCTATAATTACATCTTCGCCTAAATTTAAAGCATCTTCAATCGTTTTGCCTATCATATTATCAACCATTAGTGAAGTAATAGCAATAGCATTAGGGTTAGCAAATGCCCTAAACTTTGCCTCAGCAATCACTCCGCCAATAATACGACAAGTAATTTCTATTACCAAGCCATCATCATCTTCACCTACACGACCTATAGCGTCTGGCTTAGAGATACGACCTGTATGTTTTGCCTTATAAAATAACTCTAAAATTTTTCTATTACATGCTTTCATTTTTCTTCTTTCTACCTCTCTTTTGCTTTAAAGTAGATTTTGATGAATACGTTGGTGAAAAACTACGTAATTTTTCAACACATTCCTTAATTATTGCAACAGCAATATCAACTTCTTCATATTCATTATTCTTAGAAAAACTAAATCTAATAGTACCTTTTGCAAGGTCATCTGACATACCCATTGCCTTTAATACGTGTGATACTTCAATACTGTGTGACATACAAGCACTACCAGTGCTTACATACACACCCTTAAGGTCAAGCATCATAAGCAATGCACTACCATCAATACCCACAAAAGTAGCACTAACAATTTTAGGCAACTTTTGCTTATCATAGCCATTTATAATTACATCTGGTACTTCACGTGTAAGTTGGGCAACAAAGTATTCGCTTAGCGTTTTTAGTTTGTATTGATTTTGCTTTAAATCACGATATGCCACTTCCGCCGCCTTAGCAAAACCTGTAATACCAGCTACGTTAAGTGTACCGCCACGACGACCACGCTCTTGACTACCGCCAAAATGTATATTATCAATATCAACCTTGTTGCTAATATATAACGCACCCACACCCTTAGGTCCATAAATCTTGTGTGAAGATATACTTAATGCGTCAATGCCCATATCTTGGCAATCAAATTCCATAGAGCCATATAATTGCACTGCATCGGTATGGAAAATAATACCATAATCTTTTGCGGTTTGAGCAATTGCTTTAATATTTTGAATAGTTCCTATTTCATTATTTGCAGACATAATTGAAATAAGTATTGTTTCAGGACGAATTTCTCCAATAAGTTCAGCAAAGTTAACAAACCCGTGATGGTCAACATCTAAATATGTCACTTCAAAACCGTTCTTTTCCAAATACTCGCAAGCATCTAGCACAGAGTGATGTTCAAACTTAGAAGTAATAATGTGGTTACCCTTACCCTTGTTTGCCATTGCAATACCAATAATTGCCCAGTTATTTGCCTCTGTTCCGCCAGAAGTAAAGTAGATTTCACTAGGACTAACGTTAAGCGTTTTTGCAATAGTATCCCTTGCGCTATCAATATACTTATTAGCATCACGACCTATACCATGAACTGAATTGCTGTTGCCGTAGCACTCAGTCATCACAGGCATCATAGCTTGTAGCACTTCCGCACTCATCTTAGTTGTGGAAGCATTATCTAAATAAATTTCAGCTTTCATAATTTTCTTCTCCGTTTGTATTTTACAATACAATAAGCACCTTGTCAATACCCTTTTTTAAAATTTTTTATGATTTTTTTAATATTTTTTATTTATTTTTTATGAATTTAATTTTATTTTTGCCATATTTTTTATATTTAATAGCAAATAATACCTTCACATCAAAAAAGGAGCATAGTTAACACTACACCCCTTTTAATAGTAATTTTGATTATTTCTTTGATTTTTCTTGCTTTGCACGTTCCTTTTGGAATTTACTTTTGCGATTAATTAGATAGTAATTTGCAAAGCGGTACAATTTGTATGCTATAACTATTATCATTGTTAGCATAATTGCAATAAATGATACTTTTGCCACTACATCAATAGCCATTACAAAACTTAAACTAATGATAGAGGTAAATACAAAAGCTAGGTAACAGAAATCCAACGCTTCAATGATATCATTCATTGGTTTAGCATAGAAATACACGCTAGCAAGTTCGTATAGTGGCAATAATATACATACCACAACGCTTAACCAATTAGGTATAAAACCAAGGACAGCAAAGTAGATTGCAAGGAATTCGAGTATAACTGTATCCCCTATACATTCTATAATATGGTCACTTTTCTTTGCCTTATTTTTAACAAAAATCATAATACAACGGCAAGCAGCAATCATAACTAATGGAATACATACCGCCCACACTCCAATAATCAACTTAAAGGCAATAATTAGTGGAAGTAACGCAATCTCCGCCGCAAACAACCCACGATAACGCATATAATTATTCATAATTCTCTCCTTAAATAAGTCCAATAATTTAATTTACAAGTGTATAATATACCAAAATCAAAATTTTAGCAAGCAAAATAAAGCATTTGACAAAAATTTCCTTTATTTTCCTATTTCAAACTACCAAATGCAACAATTTTTCAACAACCAATCATTAATCATTATGTGTAAAGAAGCTTTCGTGTACACACTTTTTTATTAATTTCATACAATGTATTGTATAGGAGGTTAAATGAAAAAAATTACAATTTTACTGCTTGTGGTTATGTCGTTATTTTCAGTTTGTTTAGGGCTAACTGCTTGCGGTAAGGACAAAAACGACAATGTTATTAGGGTTAGCGAGGTAACACATAGTTTATTCTATGCCCCACTTTATATCGCCATGAATAATGGATATTTTGCAGATGAAGGGCTTGAAATAGAACTAACCAATGCTGGAGGAAGTGATGCAGTTACTACTGCCCTAACTAGCAAAAGCGCAGATATAGGACTGCTTGGACCTGAAGGTATGATTTATGTACGTAAACAAGGTATGAAAAACGCACCTATTATATTTGCTCAACTCACTGCTTGCGATGGTTCGTTCCTAGTAGGTCGCCCTGATGAAAATACAGGCGAATTTGACTACAACGACCTTATAGGCAAGCACATTATTGCAGGCCGTAAGGGTGGTATGCCTGCAATGACTTTGCAATATATCTTGGAAGAGTTATATGGTTTGACCACTGGCAGTGAATTAACTGGCAATGTTGACGTCGTGCTTGATACATCTATCGCCTACAATCTAAACGTGCCTAGTTTTGTAGCTGGTACTGGCGATTATTGTACAATGTTTGAACCAACTGCTAGTCAATGCGAACTTGATGGCACTGGAAAAATTGTTTCCGCCCTTGGCGAAGAAATTGGAGATATTCCTTACACTGTATTTACATCAACCAGCAGTTTCTTGAAAAAGAACCCTGAAAAGATTGAAAAGTTTATGCGAGCGCTACAAAAGGGTTATGACTATCTAATGGTTGCTACCGACACTCAACTTGTAACTGCACTAAAACCATCATTTACTACAACTAGTGATGAATTAATCATTTCAGCAGTACGAAACTATATTCGTATTGGCGCTTATGCTGATGACTTTGTGTTAAGTGAAAGTTCTTGGACTATGCTACAAACCATTATGACCCACGCTGGCGAACTAACTGGTACAGTTTCCTACACTGACGCAGTAAATACTGAATTTGCTGAAGACATAAAACAAAATTAACAAAATCCCCTATTAAGAGGAATTAACATTATGACAAAAGTAATTGAAGTACAAAATTTAAGTTTAACATACCATAGTAAAGCGGGTGAAACACTTGCTCTTGACGATATTAGTTTTGAGGTTGGGCTTGGTGAGTTTATATCCATTGTTGGTCCCTCTGGTTGCGGTAAAACTACCATACTTTCCATACTGGCTGGCTTACTTGCCCCTAGTAGCGGTAAGGTTTTAGTTAATGGAGAAATACCTAAAGCCAAGGACTCTAAGTGCGGATATATGTTTCAACGTGACAACTTGTTGCCTTGGCGAACTATTGAAAAAAACGTGCTGTTAGGACTTGAAATTCAGCATAAACTAACGCCCGAAAATAAGCAATATGCCCTAAACCTACTGGATAAATATGGTCTTGGGGAGTTTAAACGTAAACGTCCAGATGAGTTAAGTGGCGGTATGCGTCAAAGGGTGGCCCTAATACGAACCCTTGCCTTAAATCCAAGCATTTTACTGCTTGATGAACCCTTTTCCGCACTTGATTATCAAACTCGACTAAATGTATGTGATGATGTGGCACGTATAATTAAGGAAGAAAAAAAGACAGCTATACTAGTCACCCACGATTTGCAAGAGGCAATCAGTATGTCGGATAGGATTTTTGTATTAAGCAAGCGCCCTGCAAATATCAAGTCAATTCATACAACCAAGTTTGACAAGACCCTTACCCCGTTTGAAAAACGACAAACCTTAGAGGCAGAAAAACTATTTAATACACTATGGGAGGAAATACAAGATGAACAAACCCAAACCTAATTATTCCAAAGCCCACAAGCGTTATCTTGCTAAAACTCGACTCAAAACCTACACAATAGCAATGTTTCAGGTGCTTATACTTGTAGTGCTATTTGTTGGCTGGGAAATTGGTGCAAGAACCGGTGCTGTTGATGTGTTCTTCTTCTCCTCTCCCTCTCGTATTTGGAGTACCTTGAAAGGACTTCATGCTAGCGGTGAATTATTCACTCACGCATGGGTAACTTTAAAGGAAACTTTAATTGCTTTTGGTGTAGCCACCTCGCTTGGAATATTGCTTGCTATAATACTTTGGTGGAGCGAATATCTTCGTAAAATAATCGAGCCCTATATTGTAACGCTTAATAGCTTGCCAAAAATCGCCTTAGGCCCTATTATAATTATTTGGATGGGTGTGGGAAGCAAGGCAATTATTACAATGGCAGTATTAATAGTGGTAATTGTAACCACTCTTAATGTAATGAATGCCTTTTTAAATACGGATAAAAATCTAATTGCCACTTTAAAATCTTTTGGTGCTAATAACTTTCAAATCTTTTTAAAAGTAGTACTACCTGCAAGTGTTCCAGATATAATATCTACCTTAAAGGTAAATGTTGGTTTAAGTTGGATTGGCTCAATTATGGGCGAATATCTAGCCTGCAAAGCGGGTATCGGTTATCTACTAATCTACGGCGGTCAAGTGTTTAATCTAGACCTTGTTATGACCAGCGTAGTTGTGCTATGCGTAATGGCGGCGGGTATGTACTGCCTAGTTGCCCTACTTGAAAAACTAATCCGCCACTCCAGAGGTCAATAAAATATACAAAAAGAGAGTATTTAACTCTCTTTTTTATCAATAAATTTTTTGTTGTTTAATTCCTTTCAAAACAATCTTTTAGTTGTAAATAAATATTTTTAGCACGCTTGTTGGCTTTAGTAAAATAATCTAAACCCACCATTATTGCATACACTAACTTTTTATCGTTCTTTTCGCTAGCTTCTACCATTGCTGATAATAATAAGTTTAATTCTTCTTTTTCAATTTCTTTTAATCTCACTTCGTCCAGACTTTTAATATTTGCCTGAGCCACACGCATAAGTTTATGATACAAATTGTTTTGATAATCCTCAGTTGAAGTCATTTGATATACATTAGCATACAAGTTATTTACCGCCTTTTTAAAAGGTTCTATTATAGTTGTAGTAAAGGACTTAAACTCCTCACCTGCACTAGTTTTACTAGATGCAAAGAACTTACTTAAAAAATCTAAAAAGGTAATACTACCCTCATCTAAATTATACAGTATATTAAAGCAATATGCTATAACATTTCTATCACCCTGAGGCAACATTAACCCTTGTGAACTAAGACTTTCACGCCAAGCCAAGTTAAAATCAAACCCATCTAAACATGATGACACCATGTCAGTTAATTTTTCGCTAGAATTAATTGAATTAACCAATGATTTAATCTTTATATTTGCCAAAATATATTTACCTGCAATAAAATCTTCACAGGCCTTATTAAATTGTTTTAAGTCTAAATTATCCATATTTATTATGTCCCCTTTATTACCTTTGATATAATTATATCAAAAAAACAATAAATAGTACAACAATTTTCAACACTTTTCCCTAATTATTATCATTTGTTGCTAGTATTTACTCTGTTTATAAAAATCAATTTATATCAACATTTTAAAACAATATTTGCAAAAGTTGTATAAATTTGTTGTCAAAATAATTTATTTTTGCTATTATGTATCCGAGGTAATTATGGATTTTGTTGCTGATAATACGGTTAATAAGTTAATATTATTGTGTGTGCTGGATAATATGGATATTCCGCTTACTGAAACATCTATATTGGAAATATGCACCAGTCAAAATAACTGGGTTAGTTATATGGATTGTAAGGATTTATTGTATCAATTACTTACCGCAAAGTTTATTTATAAACCAAATACAACCAATAACGAAAGCAGATACAATATCACAGTGGCAGGACGTGAATGTTTGTCACAATTTTATACTAAAATTCCTGCAAGTTTGCGCAATTCTATCTCCAAATTTGCTAAGGAAAATAAATTACATTTCAAACGTAATCAAGAATATGTAGGCAAATATTACAAAAATATTGATGGTTCTTATACCGTTGAACTTCGTATTTTAGAGCCACTTACTACCGACTCGGTGTTTGATATATCAATAAAAACAGATACTCGTCATAATGCCATTGTAGCAGTAAAAAAATGGCGTGAACTAGCACCAAATATTTTTGAATACATCTATTCAAAGATTATTGAAAATTAATAAAAAATACAGGTTAGCACAACCTGTATTTTTTTATTATACTTTTTCAACCATAGTTTGAAATCTAAGTTCGGCTGACCAATTTAAAAATCCTACAGCCATAAACATCAATAATGGCATTTTTAGAATAATTTTTCCCCATTCCAAATAATTTTGAATAAAACTTACGGTTAATATTCCTAGTAAAATCACAAACAATATAGCAATAATACGTGCAAATAAAACTATTCCGCTAGACAAGGTTGAAGTTTTTAAAATCTTTGATTTCATACGTGCAATAGTAACTGAACCTTCTTGTTTAATAGTTTTAATAATCCTTTTATTACGAATACCAAAAAATAATTGAGACGCTACAAAGAAAAATGAAAAAGTCAAAGTAATTGTAACAAATACCATATTTGTAGTGCTAATATGGATATTTTTAAGCCATACAATAATCCACGCAATTGATTGCAATAGCATTACCAAACAGCCAAGCAACAAAAACAAGATTTTCATAAAGCCATATTTTTTCAAAGCGTCCAAATGTTTAGATGTATAAATATATTGTTCCATTATAATCCCCTATATTATTATATTAGCAAAATCAAAAGTTTAAAGTCAAATGATTTAAGCATTTTATCAATATTAAATTTTATACATTTTTAATACTTTTTAACTAAAACTACATTAAAAACATTGCATCGCCAAAGGAGAAAAAGCGATATTTTTCTTTAACTGCAGTATTGTATAAATTCATAGTATTTTCCAGTCCATTAAAAGCTGACACTAGCATTATGAGGGTAGATTTAGGCAAGTGGAAATTAGTAATCAATGCATCTACAACCTTGAATTTATATGGCGGATAGATAAATATTGAAGTATTGTCGCTAGTTGGAACTAATGGCATACCCTTTAGTGCCACACTTTCAAGCGTTCTAACACTAGTTGTACCCACAGCAATTACTCGCCTGCCTTCAGTCTTCGCTTGATTGATAATCTCGCACGCCTCAGCACTAATTGAATAGTGTTCGGTATGCATATCGTGCTTAGTTATATCCTCTTCTTTGCAAGGACGGAAAGTTCCAAGCCCAACATCAAGTGTTACTTCGGCAAAAATTATGCCCTTAGCTTTTAGTTTTTCCATTAATTCGTGCGTAAAATGAAGCCCCGCAGTAGGTGCTGCCGCAGAAGATGTGTGTTTACTATATACGGTTTGATATCGCTCTTGATTGTCTAACTTTTCCCTAATATATGGTGGCAATGGCATTTGACCAACACGTGACAAAATATCCTCAAGCACACCATTATATATAAATTCAATCTTGCGGTTTCCATCAGGCAAAATTTCAAGCAATTTGCACTTAAGTTCCTCATTAAATACCAGTTCCTCGCCAATATGCAACCTCTTAGCAGGTTTCATAAGGCATTCCCATACATTAATAGTATGTCGCTTAAGTAAAAGCACCTCCAACTTAGCCCCAGTTTCCTTATATCCATATAATCTCGCAGGTAATACACGAGTATTGTTAATCACTAGCACATCACCCTTGTGTAGATAGTCGCAAAGGTCATAAAAATGCTTATGCTCCAAATTTCCACTAGTTCTATCAAACACCATAATCCTAGAACTATCCCTAGGTTCAACAGGCACCTGTGCAATCAATTCCTCAGGTAAAAAATAATCATAGGTATTAACATTAGTATAATTTATCATAAAATCTTCCTTAATTAGTATTATTTATGTATCCAAGCCACCAATATCTTAAATGCGCCAAATACAATATTCTATATCTCCCATAATTATATACTCTTCCCACCATTTTGTCAACCGCAATACCACACCATTTAATATCTTATATCTAATACACAAAAAAAGATTGTCCCTAAAGAACAACCTTTTTTATTGTTTAATTAATTTTTAGTCCAATGAGCATATAGTGTCATATCAGTATTATTTATACTAGTTACTCTAGTTCCACCTTCTGCTTCGGTGTACCAACCAGCAAATGTATAACCATCACGCACTGGAGTTGCAATATCGCCAATACTTCCATCAGGCAGACAAGTATTTACCAAAGTATAATTTAATAATCCATATTCTCCAATCTTAAACTGTAAACTATCATTACCCGAATGAGAACTACTATCTTTAATAAATTTAATATAAATATAATGCTCGCCTGTTTCACTAATATTATAAGTCAACTTTTGCACTGAAGTACTGCTTAATCCTTTAAATGACTTATACACATTGCTTGTATCAGCAGTATTTGATGCAGATAATGTTGTATCTAAATTACTAAATATACCATAATCATAATTATTTTCTCCAGAATTGATAATTTCCAACACAATAACATCACCAGCATCAGCAGTAAAGGTTACTTTTGCTAATGAATATGAAGTATTTACTCCCTTATTTCCACTTACCCAATATCCGTTACTATTCAAACTAAAGCCATAGTTATTTGTTCCTGTCACTTTATCTACATTTATTATCAATAAATCTTCTTTATTAGTAATTTCAAAAGAATAATCATCACTTAATTGCTGTTTATCAAAAGTTCCACCATTTGCATTTAACTTAACAGCATTCCCTGCATTATACCAGTAATAAGAACCATATCCACTTGAAGTGTTTATTAACCATTTTGCATTTTGTGTCGTATTGGTTACATCTAATTGAACTCCTCCAGTATATCCACTAAGATTAGTCGCAAACCAAGTAGTAGTATCTTCAAATATTGCGCTATTTAATGCCGTACCAAAGAAAGCATATTCACCGATATTTTTAACACTTGCAGGTATCACTATACTTGTTAAACTGCTACAATTATTGAATGCTCTGTTTCCAATCGATGTTATACTGTTTGGTAATGCTACGTTTGTTAACCTTTCACAATATTGGAAGGCATAAGTTCCTATTGTTGTTAAGTTTGAGCAATTGCTTAAATCTACACTAATTAAATTGCTGTTTTTATAAAATGCATATTGATTAATTGATGTAGTATTAGCGTGCAACACTATATTATGTCGATAATTGTCTGTTAATGCCATAGCTGTATAATTAGTGCTACTATTTTTATAATAAGCCACACCATTAATAATCTCTAATCTAGTTGGTGTTGATATACTTGTATGTACTACTTTCGCAAAATATGCTACATATCCATTACTTGTAGATGCTACTACTATATCCAAACTAGTAGATAAATCATATACTTCCGCCAAAGCATAACAATATTGGAATGCATTACTTCCTATACTAGATACATTAACTGGAATTACTATGCTAGTTAACTTGCTACTATCCCTAAATGCCCTTTCTGATATTGTTTCTAACTTATTACACCCTTTTAAATTTACGCTCACAATACTAGAACACGATTGGAAAGAATAACTTCCTATTGTTGTTAACTTTGCACAATTTTCCAAGTTTACAGAAACCAGCATTTCATTTTCACAAAAAGCCCCACCAGCAATTGTTGTTAAATTAGAACATTCGCTTAAATCCACATTTATTAAATTAATACATGAACATGAAAAAGTGCCTATGGTTGTTAATTTATTACAATTACTAAAGTCAATACTAGTTAGATGAATCATTCCTGAACGAGAATCGGCGCCGTAGAATGCATAAGATTTAATTATTGTAGTATTTTCGTGTAAGGTTATACTTGTTAAACTTGTATCAGCCAATCCTAAGGCGATATAACTAGAGTCACTTTCTTTGTAATAAACAACTCCATCAATTATTTCAATCTTATTTTCAGCATCTAATTCTGTTTTTATTATGTGCGCATAATATGCCACATAACCATTAGCTGAATTTCCTATAGTTAAAGTTAAACTAGATAAATTATAAATAATACCTAAACTATGGCATTGATAAAATGCATAATTCCCTATTGTAGTTATACCTTTAGGTATAGTAATACTTGTCAAACTACAACAACTACTAAAAGAAGAACTTGCTATACTTGTAATATTTTTTGGCATTTTTATTGTCATTAATTTTGAACAACCATTAAACATTCCACTAGAAATTGTTGTTAATTTATCACAAGCAGATAAATCAGCACTAACAAGGCTGTTACAACTATTGAAAACATTAGTGCCTACACTAGTAATACTAGAAGGTAAAACAACACGTGTCAATGCTCTACAAGAAGAAAATGCAGAACCACCAATAGAGTTTAACTTAGTACAATTAGAAAGTTCTAGTTCTTCTAATTTAGGGCAATTATAAAAAGCATTGCTCGCTATATCTGTTAAATTAACACAATTAGTAAAGTCTACACTGATTAAATTTTGACAAGAATAAAAGGCATAACCACCTATTGTGTTCAAACTAGCGGGTAACACCACACTAGTTATATTATTACAAGCATTGAATGCTCGTTGATTAATAGCTGTGGTATTAGTGTGCAATGTAACACTAGATATACTTGTATCTGCCAAACTTAAAGCTATATAACTGGTAGATGTTTCCTTATAATATTGCACACCGTTAATAACTACTAGTTTTGATTCAGCACTCAAACTAGTATATACTCCCTTAGCATAATATGCCACATATCCATTAGTTGATTCTCCCGTTGTTATGGTTAAACTGGTAGACAAATCATATACTTCCGCTAATGCATAACAATTGTAGAATGCATTGCTTTCTATGCTGGTTACATTATCTGGAATTACTATGCTAGTTAATTTACTACAATAATAAAAAGCAAAACTTCCTATTGTTGTTAAATTTGCACAATTGCTTAAATCCACATTTGTTAAACTGCTACAATTATAAAATGCACTATCTCCAATAGAAATGATACTACTAGGCAGTACAATAGAAGTTAAACCACTTTGTTTGAATGCTGATTTACCAATAATTGTTAATTTATTGCAGTTACTAAAATCTACACTGGTTAGATTAATGCAACCTTTAAAAGCACTATCAATTATATTAGTTGTATATGTATGCAATATAATACTGCTCAAACTATTATCTGCTAATCCCATTACAGTATAATCTGTATCACTATTTTTATAATAAATTACTCCATCTATAGTTACAAATTTAGATGTAGCACTTGCATTGGTATATATGTCATTAGCATAATAACCCACATAACCATTATTAGTGCTTCCCGCTGTAATTTCTAAACTTGAGTTTAAATCATATATTTCCTTTAAATTAACACATCTAAAGAATGCATAATCACCAATCTCTGTTATATTATTAGGTATTGTTACTGTAAACAGATTAAAATGTCCTGTAAATGCTCCTGCACCAATGCTTGTTACTGTGCTAGGTATGGTAGTTTTGCCACAACCTACAATTAATTTATTTGTAGAAGTTTCTATAATAGCATTACAATTATCACGGCTATCATATTTAGGATTATCTTTCTCTACGATAATTCTGCCTACATTAACATAACTCCAATCGCTTTGATATTCTTCTTCAATGTAGTTGTTTTCAAAATCTTCTAATGATGGATAATAAAATATATTAGCACCAAGATTAACAACACTAGCTGGAAGTGTAAAACTATCAAAATTACAGTGAGCAAATGCATAACTATCTATTGTTGTAATAGTATTAGGTAATGTGATTTGAGATATCCCTGTAAATATAGAATTAGGCATCCACCAAGCAGAGTCTACATATCCTGAACCAATTCTAGTTACTGGAGCCTCACCATTAGTTCCATCATTATAGGTTGCTGGAATAATTAAATGGTCTGGAATTAAACTTACATCACAAGACGGCATATCTTCACTATTATCAGGTTCAATTTGAGCCACATAATATGAACTAGTATTTGAATCCCAACGAATTAATCCTTCTGGGATAAAAGATTTTTCTTCTTCAATTTTAGCATATAATGGTTTACCTTGAGTGGTAATTGGGAAGGTTACTGG
>JAZUAD010000018.1:0-68046 GCA_045637825.1 Candidatus Onthoplasma sp.
TTTTTTAAATAAATCTACATAAAAAACACGCTAAAAATGCACCTATCATATTACATAACAAAGCTAATGGAATTGTTAATAAAGTTTTTTTTACTTTTGTAGAGGCAAAATATATACTAGATACATAAAATAATGTATCACTGCTTCCCATTATAACACTAGCACATTTACCCACATAACTATCAGGGCCATAAACAGCAAAAATATCTTTAAGTAACACATATGCTGCATTACTGCTAAAAGGTCTAATAATTGAAAGTTCTGTCACCTCGCTTGGTATACCTAAAATATTAAATAATGGTGAAATAACTTCACACAATATTGTACTTAGTCCACTTGCCCTAAACAGCTCAATGGCAATAAACATAGCAATAATATATGGAAGTAACGAAACAATTAAAGGAATAGATTCTTTTGCACCTTTTACGAAACTAGAATAAGCGTCAACTTTTTTTATTAATGCATACATTAACACACACGCTATTAGAGTTGGAAGTAATATATCAGCCATTTTGTTTTCCCTCTACTTTAGACTTATCTACTTTAGGTTTACCACGTTTTTCAAACAATACCCTTGTCCCTTTGCGATATATTAATTTAACAAATAAAACACCTATTATTGTCGGTACAAAAGTTGCCACCACAGTTGGCCAAATAATGCTAGATGGAGCCACGCTACCTGCCAAAGCCCTTAAGCCAATAACGGTTGTTGGTAACACTTGTATTCCTGTTGAATTAATTAGTACCAACATTATCATACCTTTAGTGGCAATTTCACTGCCCTTATCCATACCTTGCATTGCCTTTATTCCAAATGGAGTGGCCGCACTACCTAAACCTAATATATTAGATGAAACGTTTAGGCAAATATTCTTTTCTGTTTCTGCATCTGTTTTCCCAAATACATACCTAATAGGTTTTTTTAACACTTGTGATAACTTATGGCTAAGTTTTGTATCGTCCAACACTTGCAATATGCCTAACCATATTGCATATATGCCTAAAAACTCAATGCACATTTGAACACCATTAGCACTAGCCCCCATCATAACAGTTAACGCCTGCTCAGGAGCAGTAGCCACTAGCACAAGCAAACTAGAAACAATCATAAATAGCCAAATTTTACTCATACCTAAATTTATGATTATGCCAGTCCTTTTATTCTAACTATATTAAAATATTAAATACATTGCATTAAATTTATATTTTTTACAAATACTAGATTTGAACCTTTATAGGTTTAGGAGGAATTATGTTCGGTCGTAAGAAAAAAGAGAGAAATGAACAAAATTGTTCAAATGCAAGCAATTGTTCAAACGCTCAAAGCGGAAGTACTAGAAATGCAAGTTCTAGAAGCACAAGAGGTTGTTCAAACGCTCAAAACGCTAGAAACTGCGGTAATAGTACACGCAATACAACTAGAAATTGTAACTAATTTCTAGAACGAACAAAAAAGAAGCCTAATCATTAGGTTTCTTTTTATTTACTTAAAACCACAACAAAAAACACCCGCTACGGGTGCATTTGGTGCCGATGACCTTGATACATGCCTTATTTTAAGGGGTTTATCGCATTACCGTACTAAAATCGTACTAAAATTTTTACGAGCATTTGAATTATTTTTGTCTAATTATAAGACCGGACTCACTCATTTTATCATATTAATAACCGTACTATTTTTTAATTTTTCGTTTTAACTGTTATTTAATGTCAAGTAAGCAAAACAAAAAAACGCCCTGCTTCCGCAGTGCGTGTTTTTTCTGTTTTTGCTAATTTTTACGATTAGCTGGTCTTTGCCTACTTGGGCGTTGCCCAAACCCACAAGGAACTTAGTCCCTTGACCCCAATATCACTCGCCGTTAGGCAACCCAACCCAGAAACACTGTTTCTTGGTTGACACGCTAATAGTTTACTTTCACATAATTGTCAATTGCTCTTTTAGTGATTTTGTTCCTTAAGCCCCAACATCTTTAGGTCGACACTGGGTTACCTCAAAATAACTAACGTTTCATTGACAAAATAAACTTATTCATAAGATAACGCAAAAAAGCAAGTATTAAACTTGCTTGGAATCGTTTGATAAATTAATTATTTTTGCGCCGGCGCAATTTTCTTGCTCTTTATACTTTCATATTTTCGTTGCAAATCAATGTATAAACTAATTAATTCTTGTTTAGCTAGTATTTGCAAATCTTTTTTAGTCCAATGTTCTCTAAAAGTTCTTACATAAGATATTTCTTCTTCCTCTTCTGGTGTTGGTTTGCTTTCTTCTGCATAATCTCCATTTATTCTTCTTATAACAATCCTTAAATCTTTCCTTGACAATTCTGGAGTTATATATCCCTCTTTTATGGCACAACTTAAATCTTCAGCGGTTAATTGCAAAAGTTCTATTAATTTTGTCCTATCATATTCTTTAAAATCTTCCATTAAAGATACTTCATCTTCTTTTATATCCATAAACCTTTCACATAATGCAGAAATTCTACTATATAAGCTTTCACTAATGCCAAATAATTGCTTTACCAATTTAGACTTCTTAATAATTGTTCCATCTATTAACCTTAAATCATTATATCCTAAATCAGTTTTTAACCCTTTAAACTTATATATAACTCCATAAAAATTTATCCAAGAAGTGTTTGTATTAAAATATATACTCTTCATCTTCTTGAGGATTGTCAAGGCCTCCAACGAACTAACTTTATCTATCATAAGCTAAACCTTTGTATTATCTATTAATTTCATTTCTTTATGAGCTTTAATAAATCTATCTACAAATTTAACATAAGCATTTTCAAACCATAAATCATCTTCATACATCTTACAACGTTCTTTCCAATCTATAAAACAATCTTCACACAAATAACGATTAAGTATAGGAACATATATACCTTTACTAGCAAATTTATTACAATTATCACAAATACCGAACCCATTAAATATCTCTATCGCATCTATTGCTCGCATTTTATATACTGTATAACCTTTATCTATCTTGAATTTTATTAATTCTCTCATGTTCTTTCTTTATCCTTTTTCTTTGTTTCATATATTTATCTGAATGTTCGCTTTTATAATGCTCAACATAATTATCAATAAGTAAACATTGCGCATCTGTCAAAGATGTAATAATACTTCTATTCCTTAATGGAATCGCATAATAATTAACCTTTTCCTTATCTTTTCTTAAATCCTTTAAAGTTAAAGGAATAAAACCACCTTTAGCAATATGCTCTTTTAAATAAGTTAAACTTATTAAAAATTCTTTTCTTTCTTCTAATAATGTTTCAACATCTACAATAAAATTTTCTTGTAATTCAATTTCTGCTTCAATATCTTTTTCTTTAATATAATTTTTCATAACAAACTCCTTTTAATCAAAAACATTTAAAAACATAGATAATCCAAAAGTTGCGCAAACACAACACAATAAAAGTAAACCAATATTCATAACAACTCCTCTTACCAAATAAAATCAATTTCATCTTCATCTAAAGGTATTAAACCTCTATCTAATAATTCTTTCATACTATTATTAACCTTAACCTGTAATACATCTAAATCCTCATTAGATGAAACAAAGTCACTATTATCCAAATAATACCAATCATACTTTTTAACCATTGCTAAAATATCATTGGCATTTTTAATCCTAAACCCTTTTTCTTCTTGATTATAATCATCACAATATAATATAAACTTTTCTTCAGGCAGTTCTAAATTCCTAGAATAATAAAACCTATTTTTAAACTTAGATGTAGTTCCTAAAGACTTTTCAATATACTTAAGTACATAAGTATTGGTTCGTGCTTTGTCTTGAATTATTGTTGCTGTACTATATCCAGAATAATATATACCAACATTATACACTGTAGCGCCATCTGTAACATTAAGTGTGTGGTCTGCACATTGTTTCAAAAACCTTTGTTTATCCATTATACCATTAGTACGAACCGCCCAATGACAACATACTTTACCACTATTAGTAAGTTTTAGTTTTCTCCAACTAATATTACCAATTAACATATGAAAATGTAGTGCGCCATCTCTTTTGTGGCGTTCAACTACTGTTATATATCTAACATCTGGCCTTATATATTTAAGTCTTTTAACAAAGTTCTGATATTCAATTACAACACTATCTTCATCTAGTCTATCAACTTTATCCTTATCAAAAGTAAGAGTTATAAACCAATCAAACTCATTAATTTCAAGCAACTGCATTAACTTAATTCTACTTCGAGTTATTGAAGCATACCTTGAGGCATTAACAATTTTACGAGTATATAGTTCAATCTCTCCAGTTTCTAAATTTAAACGTTTAAGAAAACCATCACTTGCATCTATTATTGGTTGATACTTCTTTACTACTTGTCCTCTTGATTTAGGATAGTATGTCAATAGGGTATAATCTTGATATACTAATTCTTTCTTTACTATGTATTTAGACATATACCCCTCCAACTTTTTAATTTATCTCGTTCATATAAAGTTCCGCCTCTTCTTTTAAGTCTTGTTTCATTTTCTTTAGTTTCGCCCTCTTTTCAATAGTTTTATATAATTCAAGACCTTCATCTAATTTTGCTTTTGCAATATCAGACTTTGATTTGCCGGCAACTGCATTTACACTTGTCCTATCCAATTTTTGAATAGGTACATGTATCTTATATGTATAATCTTTAATTCCATACAAGAATTTAGGTTGTCCGCCTTGAGAATTATAATATTTATGAGGGTTATCTTTAAATACGAACTTACAATGTGTTACTTGTGGTGGAGATATATCCATACCCAAATCTTTAAACTCTTGATAACGTAATATCTCTTGAGGGTATGTAATATCGTAATACCATATAAATTTTTGTCTAAACCACCACCTTTTAGGTTTTACAACTCTACCAAGTATATGATAATGCTCCATTGTAAGTTCTCTAATTTTTTTATCCAAATTACCAATAACTTGAACTATAATTATTAACGTAATATTGTTATGACCTATGTACTTTAAAAAATCTATCAACTCTTTAGGTGTATTCTGCCAATCTCGATTAGGCCACACCTCATCTCCCTCATCTACAATAATTGTTGAACCATAAGGGATATGTTTAAATTGACCTTTCTCATTTGGCATTCCTATCTCTTTAGGGTCTATCTCAAAAGTTGCGTTATTACATTTTTTATTTAAAAAAAATGGAAAGTTTTTAGAAGAAAAGATATAATGCCCTGCAGAAGATTTTGACAGCTTGTATACATTTTTGCCATTTTCCTTAATATTGTTGAGCATATCGATAAAAGCATTTGTTTCTTTATTCCTGCGTTTGTTTTGATATTTATAAAAATGTTGCATAAAACCTGTTACAAATGAGTTTTTTCCAGTTCGTTGAGGTGCTGTAATTGTTATAATTCTGCTTGATATATCATCTTTTTTTAAGTTTGTTTTATGTAATATAACTTTATGCTTAACCTTTTTTTGCTTAAGTTTTGTCTTATCCTTTTTCATCTCTATCCTCTACAGATAATTCTTTTAAAAATTTCTTATAAGTTTTTTTCACAAGATTAATACCATCATCTAACCCTTTAAGATAACCTTTTTCTAATTTGCGCCTCATTCGTTTCCCGTTAGAATCAAATATAGTTCTTTCCTTATATGACCTTTCTGCTTGCTTGTTTTTTAAGTTTGCTAATAATCTGTTATAAAAAATATCTAATTCTACACTCATAAAAATTTCTCCTATAAATTTTAAATAAACTATTGACTTTTTAATAAAAATTGAATATAATAATAGTATCAAGCATCAAGTAGTAATACATTGATTGCAATGGACTGTGTTTACAGTACTAAAGTGGGATTATTCCCACTTTTTTTATTGCAAAAATTTTCCTATAAAGAAATTATGCCTTTTCTTAATCCTCTTTTTTCCAACATCTTTAATATTTGACATCTTAACGTTTTTAACAGGTTTTTTGTTGATACCAGACCATCTAGTAAAATTAGAGTCATATAATGGTATTGGATAGGTATTACCTCTTCTCACATTTTGAATTCGCCTATGATTAATTGTTTTATCTTTATCCTCTAAAGAGGTAACAATATTCACATCACAAGTACCATTCTTATATACCTTACGAATATACACATAATGACCGCCTTTCAAATCTCTCATAGTGGGCAAATCTTTATTATCACAATAACCAATCTTAGACTTATATTTACTATAAGGCATCTTTTTCATACGTACTCCTTTTTATCTAATAACGTTTGGCGGTAGGTAGAATTTTTATACTTGTTCCTACCATCACAAGTTTTATATATTAAGTTGTTTCTATCTCTACAAATTCGTTAGTTAACGAACTCCAAATATCTGCAGTCTTATATGCTTCAACTCCGTATACGTGTAGTGTTGCAGAACAACCCTTAAAAGCGTCTGCATCTATTGTTGGTGGAATCTCTACTAAAATTATAATATCAGTTAAACCAGAACAAGAATAAAAACCCCATTTTTTTATACTAGTAACATTTTGAGGAATTATCATACTCGTCAATTTTTTACAACCATAAAAACACGATGAACCAATACTAGTAACATCTTGAGGAATTGTTACAGTTGTTAAATTTTCACAACTGAAAAAAGTTTCAGAAGGCAAAGAAGTTAAACCACTAGGCAAAACAACACTAACTAAATTCTCACAAATATAAAACATCATATTTTCAAAAGTTGTAACACTATCTGGAATCACTATATTTGTTAAATTTTTACAATACCAAAATACTGCAGCTTCCATAGTAGTAATGCTATTAGGCAAATCAATAGTACTAAAACCACAACCACGAAATGCTTGACTACCTATACTTACAACATTGGTTGTTAATTCAACTTCTGTAAGAGATGAACAGTCCTGAAAACTAGATACAGGAATATTTTTAATATCAATCACTGCAGTTGTTAGATTAATACAATTTTGAAATACAGAACTTCCAAAAGTTGTTACACTATTTGGAATCAATATACTTATTAAACCTGAGTTATAAAATGCTTTTTTTTCTATTGTTTTTAGTGAACTAGGAAAAGTAACGCTAGTTAATGAAGTACATCCAGAAAAACTAGATTCTCCAATAAACAATAAATTTTCTGTATCAATTTCTGTCAATTTTTTGCAACTAGAAAATGCAAAATCTTGAATAGTCCTCAAATTTGGAGAGTACACACGCTCTAAACTACTACACTGAGAAAAAGAATATTCCCACAAAGCAGTTACGCAGTTTAAATTTAAAGTTTTTAAAGATGTGCAATGATAAAAAGCATAACTTGCTATATAGCCAATCGTCTCAGGAACCTCGACACTTACTAATCTTTGACAATCATAAAAAGCATAACCGCCTATATAAGTTAATCCCTCCAAATCTTCAGCATAAACTTCAGTTACGGTTTTATCAATAATACTTGTCAATCTTGTGACTCTTGAATTTAAAGAGTTTATTTGAATATCATTTACTAGTATGGTTTCATATAAATCATTCATAGTATCATTTAAAGAACTTATATAATCATCTTTTTCTTTAATACTATTATTTAAAGCGCTTATTTCATTTGTAAGATTATCTATCTCTTCTTGAGAACTTTCTCCAGAAGATAATAGCGCATCTCGTTCTTCAGTCAAAGTATTTACTTGAGATTGAAGATTTGATTTTTCCTCAGTTAAAATATTTACTTGATTAGAATATGAAGTTATTTGTGATTCTAATTGTTTGTTTTCTTTTTGTTTTTCAGCAACATCTAACTGAAGTTCTTGTATCTTACGTGAAAATTCATTATTTGATTGGTCCATTTGAGTTTGTACCGACATTTTACCAGCAGAGTAAAAATCACTACCATACAAAACTAAACCGGCAGAAACAACAAGTAAACAACCTAGGAAAAATATCAAAACTCCCATTTTACTAAATAATTTTTTCATTTTTTACTCCTTTTATATCTTGACAAATTTACTTGTAAAGTTAGACCAGTTATTAGCATTTGCATATACATCTAACTCTCCGACAATATATATTGTTGTAGTTGCGCTTGAAATAGCGTTAGTACTTTCCAAAATAGGTGGAACAACTGACAAAATTGTCATAGTTATTAAATTACTACACTCTTGGAAAGCGCCTTTAACAATTTTTGTAACACTTGCTGGCAGTATTATATTATTTAAAGAAGTACAACCATAGAAAGCACCTTGTCCTACGATTTGTAAACTTTCTGGAAGAGTTACATTAGTAAGATTTGTACAATAAGCAAATGCACCATAACCTAAAGAAGTACAAGCAGAATCTTCCTCAAACTCTACAGAAACTAAAGATTTACAATCTTGGAAAACGCTTTCTCCAACGCTTGTTAATCCTTTTGGAATTATAACTTGCTCTAAACCACAATCATTAAAGGCCAATCTTTCAATAGTAGTAAGACCTGCAGGAAAAGATATTGCTTTTAAATTAGAACAACCTGCAAATGCATAAGAACCAATAGTTAATAAACTATCTGGTAATACAACTTCTGTAATATTTTTATTGTTATAAAAAGCGTGTGCTTTTATTTCTGTAACTAAAGCAAGTCCATTTACACCATCATTATAAGTTGATGGAATAGTTATAGTTGTTGCATCTGTATACTCAGAACCAGTTACTACATATGTAGATGTTGCTTCGTTATATTCACATAAAACGTTATATACTGGAGATGTCCAGTGAGCATACAACGTAATATCACTTAAACCCATAACACTAGTGGAAGTTGCCAACACTCCATCTTTTGTATACCAACCCGCAAATTCATAATCAGTACGTGTTGGAACTGGTAATTCTCCAAACAACTCAGTACCATATAAAGATTTGCTTGTAATATCCAATTCTCCACCTGTTGCATCAAAACTTAAAGTAAAAGGATAAGCATAAAGCGAAACACTTCCAGTAACCATATAATCTTCAGCAACTAAAGTTTCTGCATCAAACTTCCATACATATTTATCTTGTTCTGGAAGATTAATCATAGTTCCATTTTTATATATTTGCTTGAATGATAACTCATCATCAAGATAATAACTAACTACTGAATATTCGCTAGTATCTCCTGTTCCAAATTGTATCTCTTGAGAATAATCATAACCTTTATTATCTATTGTCACTTCAAATAAATTTTTATTAAAATAATTATTCCAATACTTAATACAGTCAGCGCCACCATTAGTACTTACTTGTAAATAAGTAGAATTAACGTAAAATGCAAACTTAAAAGACAACGTGTCATCAATTAGAGCATTAAAATTAACATCATAGAACGCATATCTATATTCTGCCAATACGTAATCTTTAGTAATTTCAACATAATTACAAGGCATACCATTTACATATACACCATAAGTCAAATCATCTTCTAGTTCCAAATTTAAAACTTTGTCACTAGTTATCTTGGCAGAATATATATCACCATCTTTTGTCAAAGCTAGATTTTTAAATGAAAACGAAACATCATCTGAAACAACAACTTCATTTGGATTATACCAGTCTTTAAGTTGTCCAAATATTCCACCTCGAGCAGAATAATGTCTATCTAATTGAACTCCACAATATGTTGTAAAACCTAAAACAACTGCACAAATTACTGTAACTATAATGATTTTTCCGTTTTTATATCTTAAGCAATACCCTATAAGTACAACAATAGCAATTAAAAACGCTATTTTCCACATTGTATTATAAAAACCTGAAAATAACCCTAAAATGTTATACATATACCACCTCCAACGAATTAGTAAAATCTTCTACTTTTTCGCCTCCAGATATTGTATAACACTCATAAATATTAAATTTATCTAATCCACTATCTGCAGTAAAACCAATAAATGTATATCCTAAACTTTCTAATAAATCTAAATCTATTACTATACTTAATTTAATAGTATCCTTATATTTATTATAATAAGTAATAAATTCATCACTTAATTTAAGCGCCACATTGTTATCTTCAATAGTAACTAAAGAAAATGAACCCAATCCCACATCAACAATACTATAACCTACAAAATAATCACCATTTGAATAATCACCATAAAGGTTAAAGTTATCATTACCTAAGAAAGAACCGAACATACTTTGAGAAGAAGATGTAAAACCTTCTTCATGAGTTGTAACCTTAATAGAATAGTATGATTTTATATCTGCCTCAATATTAAGAGTATCATCATAGTTTGTTTTATTAGTATCAAACTTTCCTGTTTCTTTATTAAATTTGTAATAATTAAACATATTACCAAATTCAAAAACTATATCATAATTTACGCCTAAAGCAGAAGTTTTAATAGCTTGATATAATAATCTAGAAAAATTATGTTCATTATATACATAATATAAATCATGATATTTATCGGCTGAAACAGGATGTAATTCATCCCAACAAGAACCAATATAAGTAGTTTTATCCTTTGGAGTATCTAAATTTTTAAATTTCATCAAATAAATATCTTCACCAATTTCAATTTTAAAACTACTTTTTGAATTAATAGGATTTGTAGAACGAATATAACCACTATTTGTTTCCATATAATTATAAGTTAAAACATTAGACATTGGTAAAACTGAATTTTGACAATCATAATACTTTTCAGGATTAAAAAGCCAACCACCAGAACCTGTCTTTTTCACAGATAAATCATCATGCAATATACCAAATTCAATATTTGTTTCAAATTGCGCTATATATTGAAAACCTTGAGAATATGTATTCGTTTTGTTTTCGTCCATAAAATACGTGTACTTTATTTCAAACGCCTCAAATCCTTTATTATCTCTATTAGAAAAATATTCAACTTCTATTATATTTTGAGTTGTGCCATCAGCTAAAGTTAAATCTCCAACATAAAAGGTTTTTGAAACCTCTTTCTTTTCTCCCCAAACACATACACTCAAAAACCAAATTATAATAGAGGCGCATATAAGTCCTATTATTGAGGCCCCTATTATAAATCCTACCTTTAAACCTCTAGGCATACTTTTCTCCTTTTCCTAAATCAAACTACAACCAGTTAATCGACATAACCAAACAAGCAATAATAAATATATAAAAAACTTAATAATTTTCATATACACTCCTAAAAGTTAATGCTTGCAGTTGCTTGAACTTCGCCATTTTCATCTTCAACAACAATATCATCTTCAATGATTGTATCTTCTACAACTTCTTCTTGCTTATCAAGTTTATCTTGAATAAATTCTATTGCTGTTTTATCATATTCCACTTCACAAACAACCCAAAAAACTATAAAAGCAACAATAATAAAGACAATACCACCACCAATCCACTTGAAAACTTTTTCCATAAAAACACTCCCTTTATAATAAATTAATGCTGGCAGAATCGAACTGCCTTTAATACACCAGTAAGCACCATGAAAACTCTTGCCAACTCAAGAGTTAAATCAACTTTCGGAGATAAGCTGTTTGCTAAGTTGGTAGCAAAAGGAAACATCATTAGTTTTGGATAAAGCATATAAATTAAGGGGTATATGACAAAAATCAATGTTAGGCAACTAATGATGTGTTATGTAAATTAAGAATTAGGAAGTATTACTAATACTTTCTTGTCTTCAAAAGTATTTTGTTGTTTACCATCAGCAACACGTGAACCTAAAATATAACTAACTTTTACCTTAGATAGATAATGCAATTTTTTATACATTGCCTCATCTACTTCGTAATCTAGAATAATAGGGTCAGAAAGCCCATTTTCATCTATCAAATAACTAGATGCTATTTTAACTGTAGGGGTTTCTGGTTTCGCCTCATACGCTCTACCATTATACTCACCTGCCTCACGTGCTTTTGAAATATACTTTTGAATAACAAGACCTTCCTCTACAACCGGTCTTTTAACGTTTAAATTTGAAACTGCCATAATAAAATTTTTCCTTTTAATAACTAATAATTTTTTTGTTTTAAATTTCGACTAAATAAATTTTTTGTTTTTAATAATTAAATGAATAAAATAATAACTAAATGTTTTAATACACTCTATAACTTAATAACAATACTTGTTGGCTTGTTCTTTCTAGTAATCTTACGAGAACGTGTTGCCTTTTTTCTTGTAGAATAAGTAGTTACTTTTTTCTTTTTAGTTGCCATAATAACACCTCTTATATATTTTTTAGTACCACTTGAGGAATCGCACCCCTTATTATCGACATTACTCACTTGAGAAGTGGTTCATAAAGACCTTTACAGGTCTATATTATCTGTTACAAATACGTAAGATTTTTTATCTCTCACATAAATCTCAAAAGATGGAAAATCTGCAGTTTCCAAAGATACTAATTTCAAATAAGTAACAACATCTTTAAAACTTTGAAAATATAATATCTTTTTATTTAGAACTAACATATATCTTGTTTCATCAATATACGAACAAGCCCACCAAGAAATAGCCCAAGAACAAATCATTGAAACGATAAATATTCACCAAAACCAACTAGACATATAAAACCTCCTTTTAAAATATATAAAATTTAACTTCGTCAACTTTTTAATAATTATAAATATCCTACACACATTTTTAATTGCCAAAATTTTACCAATGTGCTATACTTAAATTTAAGGGGATTTTTGTCATAATTCCCCCTTTTTTAATCTAAAGTATTGTTTAAAATGTCGATATTAGATACTTTAGAAATCTCACTAAGGAGAAAACTATGGGTTTAATACAATTTTTTAAAGACCGCCAAAGAATAAATCAGGCAGGAAAAGTTGGCAAGATAGATACCGATATTCAAAAATATCAAGCGCAACAATTCAAAGATGAGAACGATTGGAAAAAATTAGCAAAACTACAAGAAAAGAAAGCTAAAATTACTGAAGCTAATAAAATTAAATCCGAACGAAACACAACTACTAAAATTACTAACAATACATTTGGATTTAATTTTAAAGGTTCTCAACAAGTTAGTTCAACCCAAAATAATAAAACTAACTCTAAAAGCAAGAAGAAATAATCTTCTTAAACAAAGACTGCTCATTAATGAGTGGTCTTTTATTTTTTAATATTTACAAACAAAATTATCAAGTTTGCAAATATTTACAAACATTATAATAGAGTTTTCAAATAATTACAAGCGATTTTATCAAGTTTCTTGATTTTTTTTGAAAAAAATATAAACATTATAATATCGGAGGTAAATATGAAATTATTAGAATTAAGAAAAAAACAAAAACTAACACAACAAGATGTAGCAAAACTACTAAATATCCAACAATCTACATATAGTGGGTACGAAAATGGCGCATATGAACCAACTATTCAAACATTATGTCATTTAGCTGAAATTTATCATACAACAATAGATGAACTTGTTGGAAGAAAAACAGATATGATAAATCTAAATACTCTTGAACCAGAAATTCGTACCCTTATTAAAAAAATTATAAAAATGAACAACATTCAAAAAGCTCAAACTATCAACTTTGTTGGTGCTTTAACAATGTTTGATGATTAAGGAAATTTATGGAATCAAAAGAAAAAGAGATATTAATTAAATTACTTCCTGTTATCGAAAACTTTGACAACTCAAATAACAACGAAATAGAAGAATTAAACAAACTTAAAAAAATATAGATTTTCATATAAAACGAAAATCTATTAATGGCGCAGGATTTAAAGGTTTAATCTTAGCTATTAAAAACTTATTAAATATACAACCTTTACAATTAGAACAAAATTCAAATGCTCTTTTTGAACAAAAGGAGCAAATTATGAAATATCGAAACGTTAAAATTTATCAAAGAACTGACAGCAAAACTTATTATGCTAGACCTACTATTGACCATAAACAAATATATATTAGAGGTAGAACTGCTAGAGATGTTTATGAAAAACTAAGAGAAATATACAATAAACCTCTTACCCTACCATTAAAAACTAAAAATAAAAATGTACTTACACTTAATAAGTGGATTGATAAATGGCTTGACTTATACAAGTACAACATTGTTGGAGAAAGACAAATTGCAGATATTCTATCTCATAGAAAAAATTATTTTAATACAAAACTTTTTGATGAAGAACTATCAAAAATCAAATCTATGGACTTATTATCATTAATAAACTCTGTACCATATGAAAGAACAAAACTAAAAGTATATACATTCTTAACAGACATATTTAACAAGGCCCACCAAAACAATCTATTACAACATAATCCTATGACAATAATAAAAAAACCAAAATACAAGGCAAAAGAAAAAAGATTGTTGACCCCAGAGGAAGAAAAAGCTCTCATCAAAGAATGTTTAAAACAACCTTATGGATATATATACTTAATTGCATTGTATCAAGGCCTAATACCTGCTGAAAGCAGAAGTATATTAAAATCTGATATTGATACAGAAAATAACACCTTGCGCATACGTGGTACTAAAAATGAATATAGAGATAGAATTATGCCATTATTTGAAAATACTAAAAACATACTACATCTAATTAAAAGTGACACCGAATATATTTATCCACTAAAAAAAGAAAAACAAAGAAGAATATTCATTGAAATATTAGAAAAATTAAATATTAAAAATTTTACACAACACGACTTACGACATATGTTTATTACAAAATGTAAAAATATGAACGTACCAGAACATATTGTACAGTCATGGTGTGGTCATAGCATAGGAAGTAGTGTAACAAGTAAAGTTTACACACACAAAGACATAATAGTAGAAAATCAATATATAAATATATTGAATAATCAAAAACCGTACTAAAACCGTACTAAAAAATTTATTAAATTTAAAACAAAAAAAATAACACTACAATATTTAGTAGTGTTATTAAACGTTTACCACAATATATGGATAAATATAGGATTTTAGTGGTGCCGATGGCCGGACTCGAACCGGCACGGGAGTTTCCCCCCGAGGGATTTTAAGTCCCTTGCGTCTGCCATTTCGCCACATCGGCATATTAAGTTTGTCCTTAATTTAAAGCTTTTCCCCAAGAGCTAACCCCTCAAAGAAAAGTAAATTGGAGGCACCAATCAGATTCGAACTGATGATAAAGGTTTTGCAGACCTTGGCCTTACCACTTGGCGATGGTGCCACACAACATTGCTATTATAATACAATATATGAAAAAAATCAAGGAAAATTTAAAACTTTTTTTAATTTTTTTTTAATTCTCCCTGATTTGCCTCGTTTTTCACCTATTATTACACTTATTTTTAGTATTATATCCTTACAAATAATTTATAGCAATTCCAAAATAATACGATTAGATACATAAAAATGCGGTTCAGCAATCTTTAAATATCCATCTTCTATATATACATAACCATTTTTTATTAATGATTGAATTTGAGTTGCACGTGATTTTAATAAATCCTCATCAAACAATTTTCTAAACTTCTTAAGATTTAAGCCGGTAGCTAAACGAAGTGATAACATTATAAACTCAGTTCTACGTTCACTATCTCTAATAAAATCTTTTTCAATAATAGGTAATTGTTGATTATTGATCATTTCGATATACTCATCTAGTCTAGGAGTATTATTAAATCTATAGCCTTCTAGGAAACTATGAGCCGAAACACCTAGTCCTAAATAGTCAACATCTTTCCAATATTTAAAGTTATGTCTACTTTCGTATGTAGGAATAGCAAAATTTGATACTTCGTAACGAATAAAGCCCGCTTGCTTTAACATCTTATTAACCATTTCATACATCTTAATACACGCTTCATCACCCAATGGTTTTAATTTACCCATTTTAATGTTCTTATATAATTGAGTATTTTCTTCCACTTGTAATGTATACACAGATATATGTTTAACATTTTTTGATATTAAATATTCAATAGTATCCTTAACAGCATCAAGCGATTGCTTAGGCAGTCCTATCATAACATCTGCACTAGTATTAATAAATCCCATTTGTTGCAACAATGCAAAGGTATTTTCAATATTATCAATAGTTTGGAATCTTCCCACATTTGCCAAAATTTTGCTATCCAAACATTGAACACCCACACTAATACGATTAACCCCTGAGCGCAAATATTCCATAAGTTTTTTTGACGTTACTGAATTAGGGTTAACTTCCACAGTAAACTCTACATCTCCCTCAAAGTGGAAAGTAGAATATATCTTACGTGACAATTCATACATAAACCCTTCATACATAACCGAAGGTGTTCCGCCACCAATATATATACTATTGAAAACCATTTTAGAACATTGCTTACGATACATATCAATTTCCTTAAACAACGCTTCCTTAAATTCGTGTTGCGCCTCTACACCCATTGAATAGGATACAAAGTCGCAATAATCACACTTTCGGTCACAGAAAGGAATATGAATATATAGTCCCAACTTTTCATCTTTTAGCCCTTGTTGAACTATTTTTACTTCCCATTCCTTACATTTTTGTTCACGATAGCGAATTTTATCAAACTTATTAATCCTTTTATTTGACCACAACGCCTTTTTTTCTTGCTTAGATTGCTCTTTTTCTTCTTTACGCTTTTTAGACAATTCCTCAAGTCGACGTTCTATCTTTTGGTCTACAGTTTCCTTTTCCTCCTCTTCTTGACCTAATTCTTCTTTCCAAGTAATTCGGTTTTCAACCTCCTCAATAGATTCTCCAATATCTATAGGCAATTCATCGGTAGGTTGATTATCGTCTAAATATTGTTCTTTTTGCTCCAAATCCTTTTCTTCCATAAAAACCCCCTTAATCTTCAATTTTTAATATTGATATAAATGCTTCACTAGGAAGTTCCACGCTTCCTAATTTACGCATACGCTTTTTGCCTTCTTTTTGTTTTTCAAGCAGTTTACGTTTACGTGTAACATCTCCACCATAACATTTAGCCAAGACGTCCTTACGAACCGCACTAATAGTCTCTCGGGCAATAACTTTTCCACCTATCACTGCTTGAATAGGAATTTCAAACAAGTGTCTAGGTATAACTTCCTTTAATTTTTCACACAATGACCTACCCCTAGCATACGCCTTAGACCTATGCACAATAATAGATAAAGCATCACACACATCACCATTTAAAAGTATGTCCATCTTTACCAAATCGCTTTCTTGATAACCACAAAGTTCGTAATCCATACTAGCATAACCCTTTGATAAACTTTTAATCTTATCAAAAAAGTCATATACAATTTCGTTAAGTGGCATTATATAACTAAGTTTTGTACGATTAGCGTCTAAGTACTGCATATTTTTATATTCACCACGTCGGTCACTACATAAATCCATAATATTACCCAAATAGTCAGGTGGAGTAATAATTTCCATCTTTACCATTGGCTCTTCCATACTTTCAATTGCTTGAATACTTGGCATAAAACTAGGATTAGATATTAAGTATGCTTCCTTATTAACTTCCTTGATTTTATACTCAACACTAGGTGCAGTTGTTATAAGGTCTAAGTTAAATTCACGCTCTAGTCGTTCATTAATAATTTCCATATGAAGCAGTCCTAAAAATCCACATCTAAAGCCATGACCTAATGCCGTACTGGTTTCTTTTTCAAAGTGAAGTGACGCATCATTGAGTTGCAACTTTTCAAGAGCATCTTTTAGTTCTTCATACTTGCTACCATCTAATGGAAAAATTCCGCTAAACACCATAGGCACCGCCACCTTAAAACCCTCTAATGGTTTAGGTGTAGGATTTTCAACCAAAGTAATTGTGTCTCCCACCTTTGTATCGCTTACATTTTTAATACTAGCACAAATATATCCAACATCACCCGCTTGCAAAATTTCGGTTTCTACATTTTTAGGCGCGAATATACCAACTTCAGTCACATCAAAACTTTTTCCAGTTTGCATAAATTTAATAGTATCGCCCGCTTTAACACAGCCATCTACTATTCGCACCATACTAACAGCGCCCTTGTAACTATCATAATAACTATCAAATATTAGTGCCTTTAGCGGTGCATTAACATCACCTTTTGGTGGTGGCACATTTTCAACCACACGCTCTAAAACTTGTTCAATATTTAGTCCTGTTTTAGCCGAAATACGAGGAGCATCTTCGGCCGGTATTCCAATAATATCTTCAATTTCCTTAATAACTTTATCTGGGTTAGCACTAGGCAAATCAACCTTATTAAGTACTGGTATAATTTCTAGTTTTGCATCAAACGCAAGATACACATTAGCAAGGGTTTGCGCTTGCACGCCTTGCGCTGCATCTACTACTAAAATAGCACCCTCACACGCCATAAGCGAACGTGACACTTCGTACGAAAAGTCCACGTGCCCAGGGGTGTCAATCAAGTTTAAAGTATATTCCTCACCCTTGTAGTTATATTTCATTGTAGTAGGTGTAAGTTTAATGGTAATTCCACGCTCACGTTCTATATCCATACTATCTAATAATTGCGCACTCATATCACGCTTGGCAACCGTATTAGTAAATTCAATAAATCTGTCCGCCAAAGTGCTTTTACCATGGTCGATATGCGCCACTATACAAAAGTTTCTAATTCTATCCTGTCTGTCCATAAATTTCCTTTGTTTAATATCCTTCATTTTAGTATATCAAATTTTTTACAAACTTAAAAGTGTTTTTTATTATATTTTTAATTTATTATGAAATATTGTCTTAGTACAAGCAACAATATTATGCTTTTTTCATATATTTACCTTAAGTGAGGTCGTATGATATTTGAAAGCATTGGTGCTTTTTTAACACGTCTTACATTTTTCTATGCCTATGTTGACAACCACTCATCGTTTCCAAAGCCCTTAGATAAAGATGATGAAAATATGCTGGTAGAACGTATGAATAAAGGTGACAATCAGGCAAAAATACGATTAATTGAACATAATATGCGACTAGTTGCACATATTGTAAAAAAATACTCCAGTACCGCTGAAGCGGATGATTTGATTTCAGCTGGTTCAATAGGACTTATTAAAGCGCTTAACTCATACAGCATCGAAAAAGGCGCATCACTTTCTACTTATGCTTCTCGCTGTATCGAAAATGAGATATTAATGCTATTACGTAGTAATAAAAAACATATTGTGGTGGATAGTTTAGATGAAACCTTAGGTAGTGATAGTGATGATAGCGATATTTCCCTAATGGATACAATCCCCGAAAAAGATGAAGATGATGTGTTTTTTAGGGTAAACAATACAATATTAATGGAAAACATTGATAAAATAATGCAACAAAAACTAAGCAAGCGTGAATATTTTGTTGTTAAATATCGATATGGGTTAAACAATTCCCCCGCTTATACTCAACGAGAAGTTGCCGATATGCTAGATATTAGCCGAAGTTATATCTCCCGTATTGAAAAAAAAGCCCTAAGTATACTTAGGACTTATCTCGATAAAGATGTGTTTTTAGATTAAACATATCTTTTTAAATTTCAAAATTTCCTTATGAGTGAGAAATTAAACCTTTTTCTTCCTTAACCTGGGTTAATGTGCGTTGAATATCCATAACTTGCTCATCAGTTAATTCGTCACTATGCTCCATAATTAATTTTTGAATAATGGTAGCATAACCTCTTTTTCTTATAATATATTCAATATTTACCAACTCTTTCTTGGTTGCAATTTCATCTTCTATTGTCTTCACTTGCTCTTCCAATTGATTTTTAATATCATCAATATGGGTTTCTGTCCAAGTTGAATTATCTAATGATGCTGTATATTTTGGTTCTACCAAACAATCAACTTCAGTATCAAAAGCAATAATTAAAGTACTATTACTATTTGCCTCATCTCTAATAAAGCGTAAATTACACAATGTTTCATACTTGCTATTAGTATGTTCTAAAAATTTAGATGCTCCATTAACTTCATTAAAATATATTTTAAACGTATTATGTTTCTTAGATACTGGTAATATTTCTATTCTTGTTTCACCACTTTCCAACTTCTCTACACTTATATAACTATTATTCATACACATCTCCTTAAATCTATTAGTTATATTATTGCACACATCTTAACACTTGTCAATATCGAAATTTAAAATAATTAAAAAATAAAAAACTCTATTTCTAGAGTCTTATTTTAATACATCAATATTATCCACTATTATATTATTTGAATTTTGTTTTGCTTTAATATAATCTTGTTTTGTTTTAACCGTCCAAGCAAGCACAGGAATATCCATCTTGTTAACGTATTTATTAGGTAAATTGTTAAGATTGTATGACACAAAGTCAATATGAGAAAAGTTTTTAAAAAACAATTTTTTTATAGGGATTTTTTTATAAAATTTCAAGTGGTCATCTTCAAAAAAGCTGGATAATTGACCTCTTAAAATATTAGGCATAACTTTATAACAACGCCTTAACACAAACGGATTAAACGATTGAATAAATATTATCCCTGTGTAATTATCTAACAACTCCTTAAGTTTTGGCACCAACTTTTTCATATTATTGTTAGATTTAATTTCAATAAGAATAGGAACTTTACCTTTAACTAAATCTAACACTTCTTTTAAAAGCGGAATTGTATAATTTGTATTAACTAGTTTATATTGTTTAATTTGGTCATATGTCAATAACTTCATATATTCATTAGCACCTGTCATACGACGCAAATTATCATCGTGAAACACCACTAATTGATTATCCTTAGTTAAATGAATATCCAATTCTATACCCAAATTTAATTGCATTGCCTTTTCAAACGCGGGCAAACTATTTTCGGGAAACTCATTATGTACACCTCTGTGCGCAAATGGTCTACGCAACAAATCTCGATATTTATCTTTATCATACACTCTTTGTATTACTGGAACAAACTCTTTTTTCATAATATATTAATATTCCTTTATATTAAAAATATTTTTTACTTTACAAAATAAGACAAAAGTTTTAGACATTAACATCTAAAACTTTTAGCCATAATTATATTTTAAACTACTTTAGCAATAAACTTGTAGCCATATTTCTTACATACTGTCTCAAAGCAACGATATAGTTTGGAATAAATAGAACTTTCAACAAACTTTTCCCAGTCAACACTTTTTCCGCCCAAATCCAGTTCGATAGTATCTTTAACTTTACGTACTTTTATATGTGTAATCTTATTGCAAACCGATAATTCTTCACTGGTGTCAGCCCACTCATCTTTAATTCTATCAGCACCAAAATCCATTTTGTCCGCCAAAATCATACAAGCAGATACACTATCATAAAAATTATCGTTTCGTCTACCAGTATGACTAGCAATGGCACCACAAATCACATTAATATCCTTTGTTGGAACTTTATGTTTTTTAAGATAAGTTCTAGCCATTTCAGCACCAGTTTGTGCGTGCAAATTTCCGCCATTTAGATGTCCAATATTATGTAAAGAGCAGGCAATTAGCAATAATTCCTTTTCCTTAGCGGTCAAATCAAAACAGTTGGCAAGTTGTTTAGCATATTCAATAGTGCCTAAAGTATGTACTATTCCATAGTGTTTAGGTTTGTCTTTATTAAGTATGTCAATTTGAGTTAAAATTGCCATAATTTCCCTATCTTGCAAAATATCTAAATATTTCATTTATACCCCCATACAAACAAAAAAACAAATCATTTATACAATTATCTCAGTTTTGCTTATTATTATAATACATAATACAACATTAAAATAAATTTTGCAACAAAAAAATCGA
Source organism: Candidatus Onthoplasma sp. (assembly GCA_045637825.1). Classification (GTDB taxonomy): domain Bacteria; phylum Bacillota; class Clostridia; order Christensenellales; family UBA1242; genus Onthoplasma. Next base: position 21,685 of record JAZUAD010000018.1, read on the forward strand.
CATAATATCGATTTTTCGTTTTTTTATTAAATATATATTAAAAATCTAATCTATCCACATCTTCGTTAGAATAAATGAACTCATCATCATCTAACCTGCGACCTGTCGATGTTACATATCCTTCCTCATCTAAATAAACAGGTGTACCTTGAACATCCATACCTACACACTTATAGGCATTTGTATTAAATTCATCTTCTTCCCTTTCATCGTGTCTAACTAGCAAATTACGTTCGGAGTCATATATTATTTTTTCCTTAGCAACAGGTTCTCTAAATAAATTAACGGTTTTACCTTCGCATATAAATATAGGATTAAAGTCAATATCATATCCTATCATATGAAATTTACGACCCTGTTTAACAACTTTTTCCTTAGGTTTAGGTGTTACTATTAGCGGATTAGTTCCTTTATATTTATAGCCAGTAATGCTTCCGCTAGCATTTACATTATGGGTAGTCAACCTACTAGTTTTTTCAATCGCCTCGCTAGGTAAAACCTCTTTATTCGCACAATACATTGATGCAATATTTTGCATTGTTAAGTGTATAGCGGTTTCCCTAACATCTTCATTTAGTTCTATTTTTTCAGCATCTTGTTCAACCTTTTTAGGTTTGCCTGTACCTACTAATTGTCTTAGGTTAAAAAACTTAACTTTAGCCACTTTGGTATTATCTATAATTAATTCCACATCTTTAGCTTTCACCGAGCGATACATCTTATAATGTTTGTATAAAGATTGTAATATTTTACATCTAAAGTCCAAAAATATCAATAAATCTTCGCTGGAAAGGTTGTCCAACCAGTTTTGAACCGGAACTTTACCTTGCTCCTTTATACGATTGTCAAATTCATTCATTGAATAAATACCAAAGTTACTTAAAAACACTTCTCTGGTATGACCTAACAATAGTTTAAGTTGGTTACGGTCAAAAAATGAACACAACAAGTTACTATATTCCTCGTTTTTTTCCTTAACCAAATCCCTAATTACGTTCCAGCGTTGCCTTTCAGTTAGTTGCATAATCAACCTCCTAAACAATATTTTTGGCGTATCTTTATTAATATATTATATCAAAATATTATTTTTGTCAAGATGTAGGGCTAAATATGTAAAAAAATAGCGATATTTGTCATACCGCCATTTTTATATATTTTAGTTTTTAGTCCACTTAGCATATAATGTTAAGTCTTCTTCGGTAGCGTAACCAATGTTTACTTGTGTTCCGCCATCTACTGCTGTGTACCAACCAGCAAAGGTATAACCATCACGTACAGGTGTAGGAAGTTCAGTAACCATTTCCTCAGTTAGTTCGATAGTAGCACTTGTATAATCCTTTTCAAATTCAATTATACTACACTTAAACTTCAAGCAGTCGTCACCATTATTTACACTTCCATCTTTACGATACTTTATATATATAAAGTGTTCGCCAGTAGTATCAATATTATATGTTATAGTAGCAGAATATTCATACGTATCACCAAATGAATAATAATAACCTGTTGAATCATAATCGTCAACACCTTCAGGCAATGCAGTATCATCTAAATTACCAAACAAACCAAAGTCATAACCACCTTCACCATCACATATTGCCTCAAAGGTAATAGTATCACCCGCATTAGCAGTAAATGTAATCTTAACCATTGCATAAGAATCACCTATTCCTTGGTTTTGGCTTACATAATAACCATCTTCATCTAAAGCAAAACCATACTCAAAATTAGTTATTTGTACGCCACCAGTTGTTTCTCCACTAATAACGTCCTCAAAGGTATAATCGTCCATACCGCTAACGCCCTCAAAGGTACCATTATTAGTATTTAAAGTAAGTGTTGGTTTTACACGATACCAGTAGTAATAACCTTTCGTGGCAAGTAACTCTATAACCTCTTTCATATTAGTTTTATCTACTTTGGTTCCACCAGTATAACTGCTATTACTTGTATAATACCACATACCTCTTAAACTAATTGATGTTAACCCTGAGCCATAAAAAGCATAGTATCCAATTTTTGTAACACTATTAGGTATAATAATACTGGTTAATGACTTACAACCATAGAACATATAGCCACTTATCGTTGTTATAGATTCAGGCAGTGTAACATTAGTTAAACCACCACAATTATTAAATGCATAATTTGTTTTTGTTAAATTTACACAACCTGTTAAATCTACACTAGTTAAAGTTTTAATAGAACCAAAAGCATAACTACCTATTGTGGTTAAATTTGTGTATCCCCTTAGATTTACACTGGTTATATTAGTGTTATAGAAAGCATAGGTTTTAATTTCGGTAGTTCTGCTATCCAAATTAATACTAGTTACACTTGCACGAATTGTTGCAGGACATAGGGCTATAAAGTCGGTACCATATACATAGTACTTAACTCCATTAATAGTTTGTATACGACTAGCAGTACTAGCACTTGTGTGCACTACTTTAGCATAGTACGCTGTATAACCATAACCAGTAGAACCAATAGTAAAATTTAATTTTGTAGACAAATCATATACTTCTGCCAAAGCATAACAATTTTGAAATGCATAATAACCGGTAAAACTAGTCACTCCACTTGGTATTGTAATGCTAGTTAAACTATAACAATTATAGAATGTGTAAGCATTTATTGTGGTTAGTCCACTAGGCATTTCAAACCCTTGTAATGAATGACAATTATAAAAAGCATAAGCTCCAATACTTGATATGTTACTACAAGCACTAGTATCTACACTAACCAAACTTTCACATCCATAAAAAGCACATTCATTAATTCTGGTAGTATTAGCGTGCAACGTAATACTGGTTAAACTGCTGTCTGCTAACCCTGTTACTATATAACTACTGGCGTTCTCCACATAATACTTAACATTATCAATAACTGTATAGTTACTAGCACTACTTGCACTAGTATGAATAGTTTTAGCATAGTAGGCAACATAACCATTTGTGGTTGCGCCTTTAGTTAATGTTATACTTGACGATAAATTGTATACCTCTAATATATTATAGCAAGATTGAAAAGCATAATTTCCAATACTTGTTAGTCCACTAGGTAGAGTAATAGAGGTTAACATCCTACAACTAGAAAAAGCATATGTTTCAATAGTTTTAAGTCCGCTAGGAAGAGTAATATTGGCTAAAGCATAACAAGAAGAAAACGCAGAACTAGGTATATTGGTTATACCATTAGGTAAATTGATACTAACCAAACTAGAACAATCACTAAATACAAACGCACCCAATGTAGTTACACTATTAGGCAATGTAATGGAAACAATTTGTTTACAATAATTAAAAGCATATGCACCTATAGTAGTTAAATTAGTACAAGAACTAAAATCAATACTCTCTACTTTGCTAGGATTATTATAGTATTCAATTGGATAAAAAGCATAATTACGTATTTTAGTAGTATTGCTATGTAGGGTTATACTAGTTGCCTCTTTATCAACCATACCTATTGCTATATAACTATTAACTGATTCAGGATAATATATTATATTGTCAATTTCAACCAAAGCACTTTCTTGCATAGTATCATACACTACAGCAGCATAATAACCCACATAACCGTAACCTGTACTACCAACAGTCACGCCTAAACCAGCCAAATCATATACTTCAGCTAAGGAATAGCAACTTTGAAACGCAGAATCACCTACACTACTTAAATTGCTAGGCAATACAACACTAGTTAACCTATAACAATCATAAAAAGCATATCCTTCTATACTTGTTACACTTGCAAAATTGGCAGAAGAAAGTGAATAACAGTCATAAAATGCATTATATCCGATAGTAGTTAAATTTGTTAAATCTTCAAAGTTTACATATTTTAATTTTTGACAATAATTAAATGCATTATCACCGATGGATGTTATTGTGCTAGGTAAGATAATGCTAGTTAAACTAGATGCTAAAGCAAAGGTTTCTGCAGGGATTGATGTAAGCGGTGCTAGTATTGTAATACTTTTAACGTGACTTGCAACACCACTAAATACTGTCTCAAAACCCCAAGCATCGCTATACCAGCTGCCTGGTAATCCTGTAATATATGCTTCACCATGCACTCCATCATCATACTTTTCAGGTATTATCAAATCTTCAGGTAATCTAGTATAATTACCAGGAGTTGCTTGTCCACCATACCAATCTGCTTCATTGAAAAAATGTCCATAAGGGTCTATCATTTTATAACTATTGGTTGCGCTGTTCCAAGCAATCCAATCGGCTGGAAGGATATTGCTTTGTTCAAACTTAGCATACAATTGAGTGCCTTGTGATGCAATTGGGAACACTGCAGGAATAGTACATTCCTCATCTAAATACCAACCCATAAACTCCTTACCCGAAGGTGGCTCTGGAGTAACAGGTTCCTCCACTGGTTGACCCTTAACAATAGTTTTGCTAACCGTTACACCATTAGCGGTATATGAATATGTACCCGCAATACCATAGTACCAAACTATGCTGGTAGAAAAGTTTACTGGTACGCTAACCTCTTCAGTGGTGGTAACAAATATGTAAACATACATCTTAGTACCTTGGTTACCCATTGCTTGAGTTTCGTAATACGAACTAGTAACAATAGTTTCATCTAAATCCAATGGTTCAAAACTATATTTATAACTAATGGTAATATTTTCTATTTCTGGGATTTGTTTGATACCAACAGCCATTGTATCCGCCATCTCAGCCACAAATATATATTCATACGCCTTAACCTTAGGTTCCGCTTCAGTACCATTTACATCTGGGCTGTAGTAGTAACTAATTTCATCGCCCCTAGCACATTTAACAATTTCCACCTCACCTGGTTTATATGTATGTGTGGTCGGCTTTATTATATTTGGCTTAACGCTTTGACTAGGCGCTGATGGAGTTGGATTATTAGGGCTAGGATTTTTTCCATTTAACCCTACAAGACCAACAACAAAAGCAATAGCCATTGTGACTACCACGCTTAGACTTAATACTAATTTCTTGATTTTGGACATAAACTTTCCCCTTTTGTGTTCTAATCATACTTAGTATACCACTAAAAAATAAAAAATGTCAAAACTTTTACAACATTTTTTGACATTTTTATTAATTTAATTTGAAATTATATATAAATATTTATATTATCCTTATTTAGTTGTGCCTTTTGATAATTGTTCTTGGATTAATTTTAACATCTTTTCCTTACCGCTACTCAAATCCAACTTTTTTAAATTACCTACCATTTCCTTAATGTTAGGCAAGGTAAGTTCTATACTTTTAAGCAAAGTACTATCACTAAGTTTAAACTCCTCCAAAATACTAGCACAGCCCAAACGATAAAAATATTGTGCATTTTGCACTTGGTCACCACGAGTTCTACCATTTTGCAACGGGATTAGCAACATCGGCTTGTGCATATAGGCACATTCAAATGTAACCCCCGCACCTGCCCTACCTATAATCAAGTCACTAATACTCATAAGATATGGCACATTGTTAGTCATCTCCATTTGATTATAATTAACCGCTTTGTTTTTGGATAAATTACCTTTGCCCGTTAAATGAATTACATTATATCGCTCACATAATTTATCCAAACTAGACCAAATCGCTTGATTTATTACTTTTGAACCTGAACTTCCACCTATTATTAAAATTGTAGGTTTGTTAAAGTCAATATCCAACTTAATATCTGCCTTGATATTTGAATATTTAAAACTATCCGAAATAACCGGACCTGTATATACTATATTTTTGTTAGGATTAGCCAAATGCTCATAATTTACACACATAATGTTGCTAAAATGAAGTATTATCTTATTTGCTAAACCAAATGAATAATCACTTTCGTGCGAAATTATAGGAATTTTCAACTTTCTGCCCGCAATACATACAGGAAGCGCTACAAAACCTCCCTTAGATACTATCAAATCGGGTTTTTGCTCCTTAAGTATTTTTTTTGCTTGTTTAATTGCACGCACCAGTTCAAAAGGCACTCGCAAATTAACTAAAAATTTTCCACGTCTTAACTTGGTTGCTTTTATTTCATAAAAATCAATACCCGACTTTTTAATCCTATCTTTTTCAATACCATCAGTTCCTATATACATTTGTTTGTATTGCTTTAACTCCTCCGCCAAATACAAATTAGGCATTACGTGTCCTAAAGTTCCTCCACCAGTAAAGCAAATTTTTTTACCATCTCTTTTCATAAAATACCTCTCAACTATTTTATGCAACTAGATTAATTTTTATTATATTTTAATCCGCCAACTATTACTTTAAATATTCTTCACTGTTAGAATTATTAAAAATTTTTAAAAATTTTGTAAAATTGTGTTGACTTTGGTTTTTGATTGTGCTAAAATATCCAAGTAATCTATGGACGATTAGCTCAGTTGGTAGAGCAACTGACTCTTAATCAGTGGGTCCGGGGTTCGAGTCCCCGATCGTCCACCATAGCTAATCGGTTCTAGTGAATCGATTTTTTTGTTTATTAGGAGGTATTTATGGCAAGCCCATTAATAAATGTAGATGAACAAATTTTTGAATTAATTAATTCTAGTCAAAATCTTGCTGGGGTGGAATTTGATTATACAAATGTTTCGGTTATCAACCAAGGAAAACCTAATACCGAGCGTGAACTTATTGATAAAATAGATAACGATACTATTTTAGAATTTTTAAGATGCCCTGAAACCAAGGTTTATATAACACAAGATTTAAAGGAAGATGGCACCTCACGAATGATTGCACATAACTTTATTTCTAACGAGACTATTGAAATTAGTAATATTAGCGACCATTTTCTTGCTATGAATAGGGTTATATTCTTAGCACTAGAAAAACGCAAAGAACTTAAAATCAATCCTGAGGCCGAAATTTTATCACACGAGTTTATTTTAAGTATTAATCAACAACTTCTTAAACGCAGATACGAAAATGAAGAAGTTGGTATCGGTCAATATCGTGGTGTTGACCTATTGGGTAGACCTTGCAACCCCGTTATTGCCACAATGGAAAATGGAAGATTAATTCCTATTAAGGAATGGCAACCAGAAACCGGCGGACTTGTTAAAGTAAAATTAAAAAATGGCAAAATCAATGAAATCCCTCGCACTCAACTACTTATTGACGAATTATTAAAATGGGTAAATAGTGAGGAATTTCGCAAAACCGAACCTATCTTACGTTCTGCTATGTTTTATACCAGATTTATGCATATTCACCCATTTATGGACGGAAATAGCCGAACTGATAGAATGTTGTTAAATTACTTATTAATTATTAGTGGTAAAAAGCCATCTAATGTTGCAAATGCTGAATATGAAGTATTTCTTGAGGCACTAACTGAAGCGATTGTACGCAAAAATTATGACCCTTTTGTTTCCCTTATCAAAAAGCATCAAATTAGTCATAGTCGAGAACTATATACTTCGGTTATAAATGCAAACGAATTAATGGGTCACCCAAATAAATTACAAGCACAGCAAATTAGATAAAATTTTTTAAACACCAACCATACAAAGGTTGGTGTTTTTATAATCAAATCAAATATTTAAAAGTTTAATTGACAAATTTTATTTCTAGGACTATACTTAATGTTATGAATAGATTAGATAAAGAATTAGTTGAACGAAGTTTAGTTCCAACCCGTGCAAAAGCGCAAGAATTAATTAAAAGTGGTAATATTAAAGTTAATGGCAAAATTATTACCAAAACAAGTTTAGATATTATTGCTACTGATAATATTGAAATTATTGACAACAGTACATTGAAATATGTTTCACGTGCAGGACTAAAATTAGAAAAGGCAATAGTTACTTTTAACCTTGATTTTAAGGGAAAAAATGTTATGGATATTGGCTCATCTACTGGCGGTTTTACTGACTGCGCAATTCAAAATGGTGCAAATATGGTTATTGCTGTAGACGTTGGCACTAATCTTATGCATCAAAATTTACGCAAATCATCTAAAGTTGAATTACACGAACAAACCAATATTAAAGACTTGCCAAACGACAAATTTAACAATATTGATTATGTAACTATTGATGTATCATTTGTGTCGCTAAACAAGATTATTGATAAGATATCACTAGCAAATTGCCCTGCTGATATAATTGCACTTATCAAACCTCAATTTGAATGTGGAAAGCAAATTGCCGACAAATTTAAAGGAATTATCTTAAACCAAAAAATCCATCAAGATATATTAAACAATACAATTAATATCTTTAACGATTTTGGCTATACTCTACTTAACCTAACCTTTTCACCAATCGCTGGTGGCGATGGCAATATTGAATATATATCGCACTTTACAAAGCACAATGTTAAGCAGTCAAAACAAATAAATCTAAAACAAATAATATCCTCTGCCTTTGACACACATAAAAAATAGGAGTATTTATGAACAAAGTTGATGAATATTTTAATATCAATATCAAAGTTGACAATAAGGAGCAGATTATATCCAAGTTTAGTTATGATGAAAATGATAAACTTAATAAGGAATTAAGCGAATTTATACTAGATAAAACCAAAATAGCACCTTTAAATAAGAATATTAAGTTGAAATTTTATACATCTTCCCCTATCGACAATAATGAAATAAAATCTACAATACAAAATCATTTTAAGGAAGAATATTTAGAATTTAAGCACGAGTTAAAACGTGCAAATGCAATATCATTAATTATGTTAATTCTGGGAATTATCTCTCTTTCATTATTAGTTTTGGCTCACAAGTTTTTTGACTATTATTATTTTACCACAATACTAGAAATTGCATCTTGGGTGTTTGTGTGGGAATCTGTTGATATATTCTTTTTACAACGCTCACGACTAAAACGCCAATGTTTGCTAATAGAAAAATTATATTTAGCAAAAGTTGAAATCATTAATAACAACTAAAATTATTTAAGTTTCAAACATCAGTACTAGTTTGAAACTTTTTTATTGTTAACCTGTTAGTCCTTTTCCGCATTGATTTTAATATCAAAATAAAATATTATAAATTTTTAAAAAATTTTTAAAATTGTGTTGACTTTTAATTTTGGTTATGCTATCCTATATGGGTATGCGGGTGTAGCTCAATGGTAGAGCGCTAGCCTTCCAAGCTAGTTACGTGAGTTCGATTCTCATCACCCGCTCCAGTATGTGTCAATAGCTCAGCTGGATAGAGCATCGCCCTTCTAAGGCGAGGGCCGGGGGTTCGAATCCCTCTTGACACACCAGTAGAGCTATGGCACCCAATCCCTTCCTTTTCTTTAATAGTGTTATAGTTCAGTATCCCATAGGAGAGATTATATGAATAGTAGAATTATCAAGGCATACATAGAGATGAAAACTTCTCAAAAAAATCCAAACACTCCTTTAATTAAAAATGTTGCCTTAAAGCAAAAGGTTAAGCGTTGTCAATCCCAATCCAGCAAAGCTGAGCCAAAATCTACATTAAGCAAATAATCTCATCTTTAATCGTTCGTAAAGTACCGCACTTAGTATTAAGTTGCGGTCCACCTCGAATTGATGTTAAATTAAAGTTGTTAATTCAACTATTAATATAATATGGTGGGTATAGTTCAGTTGGTAGAGCGCCAGATTGTGGTTCTGGTTGTCGTCGGTTCGAGTCCGTCTACCCACCCCAGTAATTAAAAAATCAGCCAAATCAATGGCTGATTTTTTTGTTTCTACTATAATTCATTTTTAGGCACAGTATTTTTAATTATGCTTGCTTGAGGTTGAATAATTGCATCTAATTTGTTTTCAACTTTTTCAACAGAAATTTCAATTTCTTTGTCTACTTTTAATTCCTCAACTTCAAACTTGCGTTCGTCATTTTCATTATTTACTTCGCCACAAATTTGATTTTGAGTTGTATTGATTTTTTCAACTTGTGAAATCATTTTGGTTATATCTGTTTGCAAAGTTGTGCTTATTTGATTAAACATTGAAGATACCATTTCTTGCATTTTGTCAAAATCAAAAGTTTGTTTAACAGTCACTTCATCGCTTGGACTATCAGTAACAATTCCTGACATTACCAACACGCCAAGAATACCCAATATAATTTGATTTAGATATTCAGTTTTAATGTCAACATTAAACACCGCCTGCAATATCAAAACCACAGCACTTATCATACTTACCCAAAAATTACTACTTTTTATTTTTTTTAAAAATTTCATACAAGCTCCTTTTTAGGAATAAATTTTATTTAATTTTAAATAATATAAAAACATCTTTTAAAAATTAAAATATTTAATTTATTGATAAAAATAAATACTTCATTAAATATTTTTGCTTTTATACATTAACTTATTTATGGTGAAATATGCTATTTTTGAGAATTATTTAATGAATTTTATTTTTTAATATTTTTTACATTATTTTTTATCTTTTATTTTTTGTGTTTATTTTTGTTTAACATATTCAACTTCCACATAATTTACATAAGGAAATTGATTATTTGATGTAACTGCTATTTTAAATTTTTTACATAATATCAATGTGTAAAATTCGTTTACGCCTTCACAATATGAGTTAAATAAATATTCCTTACCATCACAAATTATTCGTACTGTTACATTTTGACTACAGTCCACTACAAGTTTACGAATTGCAAACTGTTTCATATTATGTTCAACTATTTCGTTTGAATAATATGCCTTATCAAACACAGCCCCAAAACAATTACCAGTATCAACCAACTCGCCAATATGATTGTGATACACTGAATTAAAAGTTATAACAATTTTTTCTTCCAAATTAGTTTTTAAAGGTAACATATCCTTAATGTCCACACCTCGTAAAATTTCAAAAGAATTGTCGTAAATATTTAATTTGATTAAAGCATTGTTTTTCATATCATTATTATCCTTCTCACAACCAATGGAACAATTATCCTCAAAATCTATATTAGTTGCTAAATAATAACTATCTTGAAAATGAACGCCAACCGAATAAATGTTGTTAGAATTTTCAAACAAATCATGCAAAGCATCTATCTTTTTAACGGTTGAGCCATTAAATTTATATAATCCATCTTTGGTTAAAAATATCACATAGTCGCCACATACTGCTATTGTGTTTGGATAAATTTGACTTTCGCTTAAATACACTTGGTTACTGGTTGGCTTAGCATTGGCATAAGTATTCAGTCTGCTAATACCAAAATCTCTAAAAATATATACATTTTCATTTAGTATAACCGTTTTTACTCCTCCGCCTCCACCATAATCTAACGTTATATATCCTGTAGCATCACTTTCCACACCCACCTTTTCAGGGTCAAGCGTTGATGTGTACCACATCTTGTCACTTTCGCCCGCAATAGTGCAATACAATACTTTGTTATACTCACACATACTTGTAATGGTTGGCACTTCTGTTAATTCATAAGGCGTTCTGCCCGTTGTCCAAACTATCAGTTTGTCGTTAGCACTAATAAGGATAGAATCTCGCCCATCTTTTTTGTACTCCAACACAACAGGAATATTATCAAACTCCAACGAATAAGTCCAGTTTGGTGTAAGCAAGTTGGAATACATTTGAAACATATATAACTTTTTGTCCGAACCATATATTAACAACCTATGAACTGTGTCACCGCTAGTTTGAAAATATTGCTTAAAATGCATAATTTTATCAATTCGTTCTAATTCCAACGAATTATAGTCTATGTAATATTGATTGCTTGTTATATCATTTTTTGCATAACTGGTAATATTTCTTATTCCCATCATATTTTTCAACACTCCCTTTTGAGCGTTAAAATTATAAATACCTGTACAATACACCTCGCTAGACACTTGTTTGCCCTTTAACTTAGATTTGGAAAAGTCGGTTATAGTTATCTTTTTGGTTTCACTTTTTAATTTAATATTATCCATTCCAACTCCTACAAGGCATTGCAAATATTTTCAAGTTTTTAATATTAGCCAAACGCTTAGTATAATGCGCATGATAAACATTAAACTCTTCAACCAACCCTATAGCAAGGCAATAATAAGCATTTAAACCATATATATAAATATCATCATCAATTTTATCGTTGTTTTTTACTATATGGTCGTTCAAATCGCTTACACTAGGATAGTAGGTGTAAACAATTGTATATTCGCCATCGTGTTCAAATTCCAAATTTATATTATCACTAGTATATTTTACATCGTTGCCTTGATATTTAATTGCAATAATTTTTGCCAAATTAACTATACTACTTAATCGTATTTTTTTGTTGGTAGTTTTATATTTGGTTTCATAAACTTTAGGGGCATAAGAAGCAACTTCGTTTATTACTATTTTTGCAAATTCAAACATTCTTTTTAATGGAAAATTTTTGTCCAACACTTCATCTTGAGTATTACTATCTACAAATTTTAACTCCTTGTCATTTACTATTTGTTCAACATTTAGTATTACAGCACTTTTTTGTATTAATTCTAATATAGTCATTTGCTCTCCTTTTAAGTTAATTGTCGTAATCTATCTTCGGCAATAGCAAGCGATTGTTGTTGTAATTTTAATTGATTAGTTTGCTCTAGTTTTAAATTGTCCTTATCCAGTTTTTCAATAATCTTATCAATATTTTCAATACTGGTATCGTAAAGATATTTTATCACCCTCTCATCTAAAGTTTTAAATGAAATACCGCACACATAACTAAGTGGCACACCACTAACAATTTCTACCGATTGAGTTAATTTTGTAGAATAAACTTCATAGCTTCTTGAAATTAGGTCATATACAATTTTATAACTAGTATCAAATTGTTTAATCCTATTACAAATATTATACGTATCACTTTTAATTACAATTTTCATATCTCCTCCTAAAAAACTATCGCAAGCACGTCTCAGCCTTTACCTCTACACTTATTTTGTACCCTCTGAATAACTATACTTGCGATTATTTTTGCCTATTAAAATTTTAACAATTAACTAGTAATTTTTATATTAATTTTTATGCAAATGGATTAGTTACGCTAGTTAAAATATTGCTAAATTTAGCTTGACCATTAGGTTGATCACAAATCAAATCAGCATATTTTACCAAAGTTGCAGTATATGCTGGATAGCCAGCCATTTGATGTAAAATGTTGCCATTTTCACCTTCAATCCATTCCCAATCACATAATTGATGAAGTGTAAACTTAGAAGTATCCAACATATACAATTCATTATCTTCAACAAATCTGTCAGCCACTACAGGAATACCATTGAAAGCTATTGCCTTGTAACCACCTTCCAAATTCATAACATCAATATTTCTGCGATAGCAAGACAAGTAATCCATATAAGCACGTCTTACACCTGCACCACAGGTAATAATATCAATTTCGCTACCAGAATTTTCACTTAAATAATCCACAGCAGTTTGAAGTAAATTATCGCTAATTTCTACTTGATTAGTAGATGTATATGGTGTCAACCAGCCATTTTCTACACGGTTTAAACCATAAAGTTCTGCACTTGAGCCAAAAATTGCTCCAAGACCAGTAATTTCAAAATCCTTACTACCTTGAACATAAGCCTTATAGCCAGAACTAATAGTCTTAGTAGGTGTAGTATCTATTGTAATTGTCTTATTTGTACGATTAACACCAGTAACTCTAACACCAGCAATAACAACTTCATCTTCATTATAGATATCAATACACATACCTTCAGCAAAATTCTTAACACTATTTAGTGTGATAACATTTCCGCTTTGAGATGCCACAATACCTAGCACTCCTGAACCATCTCCATATAGCATACGTCCAAGGTTAAACTTACTAGCAGTAAGCAATCCTTCCATTTCTGCATTTAACAAGTCTACAAATGCACCAGTACTAGATGCACTAGCACGAATTGCTTTATCAGTAATTGAAATTTGACCATAAAGGTTTTTTAATGTGGTTTTAAATTGTGCATAGCGGTTTCCTCTAGCAGTTGGAAGAGCGCCAACTTCATCGCCTGCACCAACACCACCATTTAAACCAACTGGTGCCATTTTAATAATATTTTTGCCATACACATCAGCACTTGATTGCTTAATTTTAGCAAGTAATGGATTTGCATTAGTGTTTAATTGATTGCATACAGCATTAAGATATGCGTCCTTCAACGCACTTTCAGCAGTAGTTAAACTTATCATAATTAATTCTCCTTAATTTAAAAAATCTAAATTTGTTTAATAATGTTTTTTGCCAATTTCCCCGCATCATTAATTGTTGCAGGGCTTACTGGCGGACTGATAGGAATTGAACTGCTAATATTGGACATCACTTTTGCAGGAGTGGTGTTTGTCAAATTAGTTAAATAGTCACGAATAATGTTATCCCTAATGCTTTGATTGTTGTAAATATATGTGTTTAAAAACTGCTCATCGTTTATATAATCATCTACTGATTTGTAGTTCCTTTCCAAATTTTTCAACAACTCCTCCTTAACAATTTGGCGGTAATCCTGAGTATCAATCTCCTTAACCGCCTCCTTTATTTGAGGTGAAAACTTTTGGGCAATATTGTAACTTTGTTCCAACTCTTTAATCGCCTTATTAATTTTTTCTTCACGAGTAAATTCGTCCTTAGAATTTTCCAACTCGCTTAATCTTTGGCTTTTTTTTGTAAATTCAGTTTGCAACGAATTATATGCTTTTAATAAGCTTTCCGCATCTTTGAATTTACCTAAGTTTATGGAGCCATTATCAGTTATTTGCGAAACATACCTTTCAGCATCTCTATTAATCTCAGCAGAGTTACTTTCAACACCACCATCAAATAATTCCTCACTTACTTCCTCCGTTTGCAAAGTTGGATAATTAGGTTGTTCCATATTATTCATAAAATTTTTCTCCTTTTAAATTTTTATTGTAATTTTTTGTGTTCTTCAATATGCTTTAATATACGTGCTTTTACTTCGTCATAATTTTTACAATCTTTAATTGAATTGCTTAAAATATATGAAATGTGTTCTTCGATATGCAATTCGTGGTCATCAATAGGTAAAATCTCCACCTCTTGACTACGCATTAATATATTTTCCTCTTGTGCACGATTTACGTGTAAAGCGTGTATATCAGTGGAGTGTTCCCATGTGCCAAACCCTAGCAAATCTAGACATTTTAAACGCATACTTTGTGAAAATTTTCCATCTTTGTCATATAATATTCCAGACTTTAATAGGTCAAGTAACATGGTTCGTCTTGTAGCTACGCTTTCGCCAAGCGCAGTAGAAGTATCAAACACCACATCATCACTACGAATTGAGTTCTTATCCCAATAGTACATTTCCACTTCACCCATTTCTCCAGCAATCTTAATAAGACGTGGCATCATTGCAAATTGTTTGTATAGTCTTAAAATGTGTTTTGCCAAACTTTTTAGTGCTTGTTTTGCACTATCAATAGCACTAATCACACGATTATCATCTTGCTCAATTAGTAATTGTAATGCTGTTCCTGAAAGGTTAGTGTAATTCTCGCTATCGTCCATTAGGTCACTAACACCCGCTAGGTTTTTAAACTCGTCCATCAACCTTTCTTCCTCCGCCTTAAAATCGGCGTGAATATCAGGCGTGGTCATAATGCTTGGAGCTTGTCCGCCTTGGCGATATACTAACACCTTGCCCGGAGAAAGACCATCTTGTTCAAGAGCATCGGTATCAACACTGCCATCTTCAACAGTCAATACCCCCATTGAAATTCTATTAAAATATTCGTGTTTACGATTACGAATAGCATTATAGGCACGTTGAATAGGCACTAATCTTTCAATAATACTTACGCCATAAAAACACCCTGGCATATAAGCAGAAGTTTGCTTAATAAATGGCAAAACTCGCTCGTTATTATCACCGTTTAAGTAAGGTAAATCGCCATCAAATAGCACTTTATCTCCGGCAACAATAGTAAGTCGACCATTTGGATAATCACGATTTGGTTTTACATATTTTTCTAGCAACACGCAGTGGTTATCTAGCGAAATGTTAGTAACTTTATGTATATGTGCATCATAACCCAGTCCTCCACCGCTACCAAAACCACTATCTAAAGTAAAAGAATTAACATTTTCGGGCTGAACATTTACACCATACATATTTTTAATGGTGTCAACGCTTACTGCTTTGGCATGAATAATACTACCTATATCGTTCATACTTTCACACGATAGATTGTCCGGCAATATTTCAAAAGGTGAACACACACTAATATCCACATCTCCTTCACGTATGGATTTTGTATCATCACTTGCCACCACCATTCCCGCCTCACTATTCCAAGTTATTTTATAAAATGCAGTACCACAAATTTCGCACCACGTGCTAGCATATTTAGATAATGCTGGCAAATCCAACCTATTACTAACCGCCTTAAAAATTTCTTTTGACAATTTTGCACTTTTAATATCTGCCAAATCCATAGAGGCAGGCAACACTTCGATATTTGGATTAAGTCGTGTTATTTTAGAAATACGTGTTTCTATCATTGGCGCTATATGATTAAACACTTCCTTTTCTTGCCAAAAATATTGCTTGTCATAATCGCTAAGGTTATTGTTACTGGCAATGTAACTATATTGATTACCAACATAAAAATTAATGTTTAGTTGCCATTGCGCTTCCAAACTACGTCTTGCTTCTCGGCGAGATAAATAATCCTCTCGCACACTTTGAACTATTGCTTGTTCTGTTATTTTTCGTTTACTCATCTTTACTCCTTTTTTTATAAATTGGTGTAGGGCTTTTAGGTGTAATAATTCCGCCCATCATTGTATATAATTGACGCATACAATTTTCACACATATAAAAATTACCGTCAAAAACAAATTTTTTATTAACTATAGTGTAAGCCGACTGATTATTACACCCACTTGCACTACACTTTATCTTTACTTTGGTTTGCTCGATATTCATCGTTTTCTCCTTTCTTTAATAGTTTTAATAGTCTTTGTTTTTCTTTTTCCAGTTCCGCATCACTCCAATCATCAAAACTAAGACTTTGGTTTTCCGTTTTATTAAACAACATCTTCAATATATCAGTATTAGGAGGCACTAGTTTTTTACTAACCTTTTGCTTACTTAATTGTTTATCGCCATTGCTATCAACTACATATTCGTTGGTAACTTCCTTTAAGCAAAAGCCCTTAACTAACTTTTTTATGGCCTTATAAGTTTCAATATCCAAATCCTCAAAATTCATCGATTTTTCAACCGCCTAATTAATTTATCACGCTGTTTTTGAATTAACGACATATCTTGTTTTGGCGAGTTGTTTACTGGCCTTGTCATTATATAGTACCTTAATTCATCAAGTGCGTGGTCATCAGTTTTTACAGGAAGGTCGCTATTGCCCCAATGATATGCTTTAAGTTCACGTATCAAGTTAGTGCAGGTTTTAAAAATATACAACTTAGTATGTCCGTTAGCATCTTTTAGATAGGACTTAACTCGTTGTATACCTGAAAACATATCTTTATTAACACGGGGGTCAACCGAAATTCCAAAATCATAAAATAGTTGTGTTACACTTTTAGCACTTGCCAGTGTTGTTTGATTTGCTGCGCTATCAATTATTGCTTCCAACATTCCGTTAAACCCCCTATGCCAATTAAGTTTATTTGATATCCGTTTAATTTGTTCACTATGATAACTTATATCTTTTTCCGCCTCAAAATGCTCTGCGACCACATACACGTTGCCATCGTAATCTACCGCATACCAATGCGCACTTAATGGATTTTTCAACCCCGGGTCAATGCTGATTTTGTCCTGCCACTCATAAGGAATATCAAAAGGTTCAATTACGTGCACGCTTTCATCAAATTCGGTGTAAACTCTGCCACCAAAATCTTGAAACTCGCCAAATTGCCTGCTTTTTAATTCCTCTGCTGACATACTAGCACGCATACTTGCTTTTGCTTCCTCGCTAATATAGGGATTATCGTCCCAACTCATAAATATATGCCATATATTCTTATCATTATATTTGTTAAGATATATTTCATCATATACATAGGTCAACCCCTTTAGCGGAGTCATTGTAGCAAATATTTCGCCATTAGTATCTAGCACTCGCATTTTACATTCCATATAAATATCTTGCGGAGGCTCTTCATCAAACCAAACATAATCCAAACTAGTTCCTTGAAATTTTTCACGGCCTTGGTCACAACTTTTAAAGCCAATTTTGGATATCGTTCCAAACACGTTTCTTATTAATATATAGTCAATTACACCACCCGAAGGGTTATCCTTACGACCGCTATTCATATTAACATCAACTATCCAATCCGGATTAATATAGTTTAGTATTTTTGCCTGAGCCACATCACGCTGCACTTGACTAGATAACGACACTACCCAACCACTAGTGGCCTTAGTTAGTTTTTTGTACGGGTGATTACCTCGTGCATAATACACAACTTCAACCGCACCACATTCAGTTTTTCCGCTACGATTACCTCCAAAAACCCAACGATTTTTCGCTTTACATTTATGAAAAGCCACCTGCTTTTTGTGAATTTTATCTCCCGTATTATAATATTGAAGTTTGTTCTTTAATCGTCTTTGCTTTTGTTCATGAGTTATTGCTAAAATCATATCAACAACTTTCATACAGCCATAGTTTACAACATAAAAAGTGAAATTTCACCAAGGTGTGCCAAAAATTTTTATTTTGCTTATGTTATAATGTTTATATGAAAATTTTTTTATCAATTTTAAGTATAATTTTTAGTTGTTTTCAGCCAATTAATTACGTAAATGCCGATAGTGTATGTTATGCTCAAATATTACATTCTGGTTGCTACCTATATCGCACACCCATAGATAATACTGGCTTTGCAAATACTTATTTTATATTGGAGAATTCATATTTTGTTCAACTGTTAAGCGATTATAACGATGAATTTTACCAAGCAAAATATTTAGATGTGGTTGGATACGTAAAAAAGTCACAAGTTCAATGTGTTCAAGGCACACCAAAAACTCCTTTTTTAAACAATGTTTCCTTTAGAGTTTATAATAATACCAGTAGAGGGTTATACGACAAACCCTATATGAACACTAATAACCCAACCTTAAGAGTATACCTTCCTCTATACTGCCAGGATCTAATTTACTATGGTAAAATTTATGGCGAAAGCGCTATTGAGGAACGTACTAATATCTGGTACTACTGCAAATATACAGTTACTAATGAGTGTGGTTATGTGTATTCCGACACGTGCGATAAAATGGACCCAATAATAGTAAACAGCGAAAAACTTCCATACATTACCTCGCCTCAATGGAACATTTCACCTACCAATACTCAATTAGTGAAATTAAACTCAAAACCTTTTAAAATTACCATTATATTAGTTTGTATTCCGTTTGTAATATTTGCCATACTTTTAATTAAACTGGCCTACAACAAGCGCCAAAACAAAAAAGAGATTGATACTTTCAACCCCTTCCCATAACTTAAATATATTCAACAAAAAAACTTGCCTTATTAAAGGCAAGCATTTTTTTGTAATTGTTCATTACGCATTGCTATAATCCAATCTTCATTATATAGCAAATATTCTAATTTTTCTTTGTATGGCGAATTATTTAATCTTATAGTAAAATGTTCTAGCGCGGTTTGAATTCGTCTAAAAGCAGTGCGTATAGATGGCATATCAAACATTTGACAAAACGACTTAATTGTTAAGTTAAACCTCATTTTAGACAAAATAATCATTTTATCCTCTTTGTTTAAACTATCTACCAATTCATCAATAATTAGTTTGAAGTTAATAAGTCTATTTTTTCGTTCAATTAGGTTGATAATATTGTTAGTAACATCATAAGTTGAACAATATTCTGGCGATGGTCCAAAATTAACTGCGTGCTTGTATACGAATTCGTTAATCAAGTCGCAATTTTTTTCAATAAATCTATATGCCGA
The DNA here is from genome assembly GCA_045637825.1 of Candidatus Onthoplasma sp. Taxonomy (GTDB): domain Bacteria; phylum Bacillota; class Clostridia; order Christensenellales; family UBA1242; genus Onthoplasma. Next base: position 41,598 of record JAZUAD010000018.1, read on the forward strand.
TATTAATACTTTAGCATCATCGATAACCAACATTACCCCTCCTTTGTTTGACGAGATTATAGAACACACCTTAAAACAAAGTCAACATTTAGTGCCATTTTTTTATTTTTACGTCAATTTACATCGACAAATTTCGACATTTATAGGACAAATGTTCTAATCAAACAAAAGTATTATAGAACATCAGCCTTGCGTTTGTCAAATAAATTATTCACATTGCGTAACTTTAGACACCGAAATTTCATAAGCAGTTTTTGCAACAGGGTCCAAGCCGTCTTGCTTTTTAATATACTCACGTGATTGAATTCTGCCCACCATTTCCAACTTAGTTCCAACAGGCAATTCACCCACAAAACGAGCATTTCGTCCCCAAGTAATACAAGGTATATAGTCCGACTTATTGTACGAGCGATTAACTGCCATCAACACGTCTGTAATCTCCCTATTAAAAGGCGTAGTTCGATATATTGGCGATTTGCAAATATATCCATAAATTTCAATAATGTTAGGGTTAGAGTTTTCATCAACTTCACACAACTCTCTAACAAAAACCGTTAAAACCAACTTGCTTTTGTTATCTTCTATTTTGTTATAACTTCTAAATTGACCTCTTAGAGCAATAGTGTTTCCCACCTCTATTTGTGAATTGTTTAACAATCTTTCACTAATAGTTACAGGTATAATATCGCTTTGTCCACTAAGTCTTGGTATTGAAAGATTTAGTGTATAAAATCCCTCATTTAATACTTCATGACTATAAACTGGAGCGTCCAATACTTCCCCTTGCAAATAAACTTTGTTATTTTCCAATAATTCGTGATTCATTAGTTTCTCCTTAATTTCTTTTTGTTTTTTTATTTTGATTAAATTGTTATAATATAATTTTTATTTTCAACATAGACTACAATTTATATGTTAGTAAGTAAACTTATCTGTGTGCCTTGTTGATTAATTGTATAATGCTCGTGATATATTAATTCCCCCACAGGAACCACTTTATAACCATTATTTTTATAATATTCTAGTACCAATCTTAGCCCCGCAACAATGTTATCCGAGTTGTTATGAAACAATACAATACTACCCTCTTTAGACCTACTGCATACACGCCCTGCTAGTTCGCTAGCACTTAATCCCTTCCAGTCAAGACTATCCACACTCCATTGAATTGCCTTTATTTTTAAAGATTTACAGAGGTCTATTAAAGTATTGTTGTACGAACCATATGGTGGACGAAATAAATTAGCTTCCACACCACAAACTGCTTGAATTATCTCTTGATTTTTGACTAATTCTTGTTCCATTTGTTTGGAAGTCAAATTACACATATCAGGATGAGTGCTACTATGAAGTCCTATTTCAAAGCCACGTTCGGCAATACTACAAGCCACTTCGGGATAATCTTCCACCCAAAAGCCAACCAAAAAAAATGTAGCATTAACTCCATACTCTTCACAAATATTCATAATTTCGTTTGTTTTATCCGCACCCCAGGCAGCATCAAAGGATATAGCCACCTTTTTTTCAGTTGTTTGTACGCTATAAATTGGTAATTTTTTTGTTTTGATATTAAAATAAACATTAGCCACTTGCAATGTAGAGTTGCCAGTAGCACATATTAGGAACAAACTTATAAACAATATTACTAAAGTTATTGTTCCTAGATTTTTTCGTTTCATAGATATCTACACCTCTAATTTACCCTATTAATACTAATTAAATCAACCTTAAATGCCAAAAAGTTTTGAAAAAAAAGTGAGATTGTTCTCACTTTTTATATTTTTTTGTCAAATACGCCATATCTAACGAAATATATCAAATCGGTTTACAATGCAAACCCGCCATCTACTGTAACCACTTGACCTGTAACAAAGCCAGCATTATCGCTTGCTAAAAAGTATACTGCATTAGCCACATCTTGCGGAGTGCCTAATCGGTTTAAAGGAGTTTGCTCCTTCAACTCTTTTTTATCCTCAGCGGTATATTCCAACAACATATCGGTATCAATCACTCCCGGGCACACACAGTTAACACATATTCCACTTGGTGCAAGTTCTTTAGCAAGTGCCTTAGTAAATGCAATCACAGCACCTTTACTTGCACTATAAATAGTTTCCATACTTGCACCAACCTTACCCCAAATTGATGAAATGTTAATAATTTTACCTGCCTTTTCGCTTACCATACTAGGGACAACTGCCTTTGAGCAATTAATTACTCCAAAAGCATTAACACCAAACACACGTGCAATTTCATCGTTGGTTGTTAATTGAAATAGTTTAGATAAAGCAACACCCGCATTATTAACAAGCACGTCTATTCTACCAAACTCCTTTAGTGCCAAGTCCACCATTGCAACCACTTCACTTTCAATCGATACATCTGCCTTAACGGTTAAGCACTTTACTCCAAACTTTTTAATTTGTTTAGTTAAATCTTTTGCTTTCTTTTCGCTACTATTATAATTAAGTATTATATTGTAACCCTCGCTTGCAAATTTAATAGCAATCTCACGACCTATACCTCGTGATGCTCCTGTAATTAAAACTGTTTTCATAATATTTCCTTTCATAATAACATTATATCAAAAGTTTATAACTTTTTCAAGTGTTATTTTAGGTATACTTGAATTTTGTATAGCATATAAATAACTAGGAGATTTTTATGGAAGATAAATTAAACACTCAAACTAATCCAAAACCCGCTCGTGAACATACTTTAACCCTTGTTGACCGAAAACATTTAACCTTAACTGGAGTTGAAAAAGTGGTTAGTGTAAAACCCGACCTACTTCAAGTTCAATCCTCTGCAGGTGACATAGTTGTAACAGGTCAAAATATAGAGGTAACCAAACTGGATTTAGAGCAACACACACTTAGTCTTAATGGAAAATTTGACACTGTTAAATACCTTGAAAACAATAAAACCCCTCTACTTAAAAAGATTTTTAAATGATATTCTTTACCCTAAACCAAGTACATTCTTTTTGCTTGGTTTTATTTTGCGGAATTTTGTGTGGTGCATTTAGTGGAATTTTAGGGGTTGCCTTGCTAAAAAACCACCAAAATCATATACTAAGTTTTATTTTTAAAGCAATAGTTGGCATTATTGTTAGTATTTTTTTGGTATTTTCAATAAACATCTTTTACTTTGGGCAATTTAATATTGTAATTATTGTTGCATTTTTTATTGGTTTTGTATGGATTTATAAAACACTTAAAAATTTGCTTGATTTTTTCGAAACAAAGTTTTATTATATTTGTATAAGATTACACAAATGGTTAAAATTTTATTTCGAGAGGAAGCATGAATCAATCAAAGATTAAATCTAAGGTAACCTTAATAGCACTATTATCTATAGTGCTGGTGTTTGCCCTTTTGATTGTATCGGTGGTTGAAATTAGACAATATCATATTTTAAAACAACAAATTGCAAAACAAGAACAACAAATTGAGGATTTGAAAAATGCCAAAGATTATTATGAGGACAAACTTAAGGAAGAAGGTTTTACCTCAGATGACTTAGTTTTTGAGGAGGAATAATGATAATAACTATTACAGGCAAACCTTGTACTGGCAAAAGCACTATGGCTGAAATTTTTATTAATAAATATCACTTTGACCGCATTTATGCTGGCGCTATATTTAAAAAACACGCTAGAGAATTAGGCATTGATATTACCGACTTATGTAAAAGTGAACAAATTTACGAAATTGACCGACGTGTTGACAAGGAATTAGAAAATATTTATCACACTCGCTTAAACGAAGATTTGTTGATTGAAAGTCGCACTTCTTGGAGTTTTATGCCAAAAGCCTTTAATGTGTTTATAGATATTCCTAACAAAGTTATGGCTGAGCGTTTGTTTAATTCAGACCGCCCTATTAATGAACGAGGAAATACCTTAGATGAGGCCCTACAAAAAGTAACCGAACGTTATAATGCCGATGTTGCGAGATACAAGTTATTGTATAACATTGATTGCGACAACCTTGACAATTATACTTATGTAATTGATAATAGCAATCTTACACCTGAGCAAACTGCTGATAAAATATATGAAGAATATTTAAAATTTATAAATTGTAGGAACTAATTTTATAAATTACAATTGATTAACATCAATTCTTACTGAACACAAGTTTCCTACATTTTTGAATTACATCAGATTATATTAAATGTGTGCAAGCACCAGCTTACATAATCTTCCTAAATTATTAAAAAACAACCTAAGTAATTAAAACTTAGGTTTTTATTTTGCCCTTTATATTAAATATATTTTATATTAATATAATTAGGGGTGTGAATTTAGTTTACAAAAAAATAAATATTTGTTATTATAGGTGCAAGAGTGTTTTTGCTCTAGATTAGGAGACATTATGGGATTATTTTCTTATTTATTCGGTTCGGATAATAACCGAAATCTTAAAAAAGTAAACAAAATTGTAGACAAAATTGAAGAAAAGTCTGATTTCTACAAAAGTTTAACAGATGAGGAATTACAAGGCACAACCGCCAAATTAAAGGAACGCCTAGCTAATGGCGAAACTTTGGACGACATTTTGCCAGATGCTTTTGCGTGTGTACGTGAGGCAAGTACTCGTGTATATGGCAAACGTCATTTCCGTGTTCAATTAATTGGTGGCGTAGTATTACACCAAGGTCGTATTGCCGAAATGCGTACAGGTGAAGGTAAAACTCTTACCGCTACCCTACCTGCCTACTTAAATGCACTTTCAGGCAACAATGTTCACGTTGTAACGGTCAACGAATATTTGGCTCAATATCAAGCAGAACTAATGGGTAAACTATACAAGTTCCTTGGCTTAACCATTGGCGTTACACTAAGTGGTCAGGATGCAGGTAAAAAACAACAAGCTTATGCTTGCGACATTACTTATGGTACTAATAACGAATTTGGTTTTGACTATCTACGTGATAATATGCAACCAGATAAAAAATACAAGGTTCAACGTGGGCACACTTTCTGTATCGTCGACGAAGTGGACTCAATTTTAATTGATGAAGCACGTACCCCACTTATTATTTCTGGTAGCGGTGACAAAACTAGTGATTTATATGTAAAGGCAGATAGTTTTGTTCGCAGATTAACTGAAACTGATTATGAAATTGATATTAAACAAAAGCAAATCCGTTTAACTGAAGATGGTGTTGCTCGTGCCGAAAAATATTTTGGTATTGAAAACCTGTCAGACATTTCAGCACTAGAACTTAACCACCACATCAACAATGCTTTGCGTGCTCACTTTATTATGAAACGTGACAGCAATTACATTGTTAAAGATGATGAAGTGTTGATTGTTGACGAATTTACTGGTCGTTTAATGCAAGGTCGTCGTTATAGCGATGGTTTGCACCAAGCAATTGAAGCAAAGGAACACGTTAAAATTAAAAACGAAAACAAAACCCTTGCAACCGTTACCTTCCAAAACTACTTTAAGTTGTATTCAAAACTTAGCGGTATGACAGGTACAGCAAAAACTGAGGAAATGGAATTTAACAAAATCTATAATCTAGACGTTGTTACAATCCCTACCAACCGTCCTGTTCAACGTATTGATGAAAACGATATGATTTTCTTTACCGAAGATGCTAAATACAAAGCAATCGTGGAAGAAATTCAAGCTAAATACAAGGCAGGTCAACCAATACTAGTAGGTACTGCCTCGGTTGATAAAAGTGAACGTATTAGTCGTGAAATTTCAAAACTCGGTATACCTCACAACGTATTAAATGCTAAAAACCACGAACGTGAAAGTTTGATTGTTGCTCAAGCAGGTCGTGTTGGCGCAGTTACTATTGCTACAAATATGGCAGGTCGTGGTACCGATATCTTGCTAGGTGGTAATGCCGAATATCTTGCAAAAGCAAAACTTACTCAAGAAGGTGTTGCTAACGAAATTATTGATAAAATCACTGCTTATAATGTTGAACTTACCGATGAAGAAAAGCAAATAAAGGACAATTATAATAAATATCTTGCTGAATATGAAAAAGAAACTGCTGAGGAACGTGAAAAAGTTCTAGCTCTAGGCGGACTTCACATACTTGGTACCGAGCGTCACGAATCCCGTCGTATTGATAACCAATTACGTGGTCGTGCTGGTCGTCAAGGTGACCCAGGTTCTTCAATATTCTTTATATCTCTTGAAGATGAACTTCCTCAACGTTTTGGCGAAGACCGTATGAAAAACATGTTCTCTATTATCTTTAGGGGTAATGAGGATATGCCTATCCAAATGGGTATTCTTACACGTTTCTTTGAACGTGCACAAAAGAAAACAGAAGGTGTAAACTTTGGTATTCGTAAACAAGTGCTTGAATATGACGATGTATTAAATAAACAACGTACTATTATATACACCGAACGTGACAAAGTTCTTGATGGCGAAGATGTTCATGCTCAAGTTATTGAAATGTTGCACGATTATATTGCAAGCATCTGTAACGATTATATTGATAATACCAAGGCAAGTTATGAATGGGATTTGGAAACCCTTAACAAAGCGCTTGAAGACAAGTTGTTTGAAAAAGGCTCAAACATTGTAACTAAGGAATTGATTAAAGATACTGATGTTGCCCAAGCAACTGAAATTATCTACAACAAAGCACTTGAAATCTATGAAGCAAAAGTTAATGAAATTAAAAAGATTGGTTTAGACTTCTCTCAAATCGAACGTGCTATTATGCTACGTGTAGTAGATAAGTTCTGGATGGACCACATTGATGCTATGAACGTATTGCGTAATGAAATCGGCGTATTATCATATGGTCAAAAAGACCCTATTATCGCCTATAAAAACGAAGGTTTTGATATGTTTGATAATATGATTGATCAAATACGTGAATATACTGCATCTACTTTGTTTAGACTAAAAATCCGTATTGATATAAAGGTTCCTCAACGTGCACCTATCCCTACAAATGGAGGAACTCCTCAAGGACAACCTCAAGGTCCATTTGCTCCTCAAGCTAAAGGACCATTTATGCCTGCAAATACTAGCAAAACTCCTGCAAAGGCAGAACCTAGCACAAAAGTTGACCGTAACTCACCTTGCCCTTGTGGTAGTGGTAAAAAATACAAAAACTGTTGCGGAAAAGAATCCTAAATTCAAAAGCCCTAAATTAAATAGGGCTTTTTTGTTTTACTATTGCTATTCACTTAATTTTATGTTAATATATTATTAGAGGTTTATTATGGATTTAGAAAAGGAAAATATTAATTACGTTTCTTTAGCTCAAGAAATGTTGCTATTCTGGGGACTGGTTGAATGGCGAACACACCCCAACAAAAGTTTACGTAAAATAGTTAAAGATGCCTGTAAGCATAAAATGAAACTATATGAAGAATTTGATTCAAAACAATTACTGGAGTCTTGTATTTCATCTACTATATCTAATTTGTTGCGACAAAATTTTGTTACCTGTTATGACTTTTTAAGGCATAATATCGATGATAAAATGCCATCAACACTAAAAAAAATGCGTGATGATTTATCTACATCTAAAACAAATTTAAACACTACCAAATTATTAGATACAATACGTCAAGCATTTGCACATAACGATATTAAAATGGAAAATCCTAACTGGACTTTAAATAGTGATTTTGAAATTGAAATAGATTTTAAAGGAAACCATTTTAAATTTAATTTTGTTGAATTACACGACCTGTTACTGCAATTTATACACTTAAAAAATAATCATAAATTCTGTACTTTTGAAGTTGCTATAAAAAAATTAACACAAGCAGCTATAAACAATAAATTAACACCTGACAATATAACTAAATTTATAACTCAATATAAAGATGGTACTGAAAATGAAATAATACCTTTGGACCAATATCAAAAACTAGCACTATACAACCTTACTTACAATAAAGGCGTTGATGTTGAAAATCATATAGATAGTTTGCTAGATAACAAATTTTGTATAATATCACAATGTTTCCCTTTTGCAGATAATTCAGGTCATATTGCCAAAAACAACAATCTTGCCATACGACAACTATTTTGGTTAAACAAAAACTTTATGTCTCGATATCAATTTTTAGACTTCTGCTTTTGCGCTGAAGAACAAATGTCTTTAATTGACTCAGATGCATTATGGACTCCTACTGACCGTCAAAATTATTCCACTTTTGTTCACGAAGATTCATTTATCTTTGAATCAATAATTATTAGCAATATAATGTTTAGTATATTCTCAATATCAAATCACGCTAATTTACAAAAATATTTTAAAGATTTTGATATAGACATTAATCGTGTTAGAAATTCTTATATGCACGGAAGATTTTATTATAATCACGATAAGGGTTTTGAATTTTATGATGGCAGAACAAATGATAATTTAACACATATTGCATCATTAAGTATTGACGACATTTTATGTGTTTGTGCAGATTTTATTGAAGATAATTTACATCGCTCTACAACTTTGACAAATATTAATCCTTTATTAAAATAATAATTGCATATTGACAAACTTGTAACTATCTATTATAATTAACAATAATAAAAAGGAGTTGTTTATGAAACAAAATAAAAATGAAATAATACGTAACGCTTTTATTGGCAAAAATATTAAACAAATGACAGAATTATTGGTATATCTAAGTAGCGATAAAGATGAAAAATTAACCGTTTCTTTAAAAAAATTATCTAGTAAAGTTACTATACCTGGCGCAGAACCTTCTTATACTATACTTACCCCAGATAGTCAACTAAACCGAGTTTTTGAAAAAGGACTTGATTACTGTATTAAAAATGATTTTGATACTATTATTTGTTGTTATCCAAACCTTGATTATGACACCGTTGAAAATATTAAAGCACGTAATTATGGAATGTCTAAATAGTTAAAAAGAGTAGACAAATCTACTCTTTTTTGTTTGACAATATTTATATAATTTGATATTATTTGCAAAAGGAAATAGTTATGAGTAAACTTTATTTTAAATATGGTGTTATGGGTAGTAGCAAAACCGCCGAAGCATTAATGTGTCGCTTTAATTATATTCAAAAAGGATTTAATGTATTACTATTAAAACCCAGCATAGACACTCGCTTTGAAGATGGAAAACCAGAAGTAACTTCTCGCATAGGACTTAAGGCAGATTGTATAAAATTTAATAAACATCAAAACATTATCGAACTATACAAATCTGAAAATTTGAAAAATAAAATTGATGTTATAATTGTTGATGAATGTCAATTTGCAACAGTTAGTCAAATTGAACAATTAAGACGAATTTCTTTTGATATACCAGTATTATGTTACGGTTTACTTACAAACTTTAAAACAGAACTATTTGAAGGTAGCAAACGCCTTGTGGAAATAGCCGATAGTTTACAGGAAATTAAAACAGTATGCACTTGTGGTCGCAGAGCAAAAGTAAATGCACGACTAGTTGATGGCAAAATAACAACTTCGGGAGACGAAATTTTAATAGGTGCTGAGGAAAGTTATGTTAGTATGTGTTATTTGTGCTTCCGTAAACAATTATCTTTACAAAACAAAAAAGGACTAGACTAATCTACTCCTTTTTTTATTAAATTATTTAGACCTATTCATTGTAATATTAATTCGATAATAACCTTGTGGTTGATGGCAAAGCGGACATTCCATCGGAGCACATTTACCAGTTTGTACAGTACCACATTCATCACATTTAAAGCAACCCTCACCCTCACAACATTTATATAAAGTTTTCCCTTTTAATTCCTCGTGAAGTTGAGTTAAAATACGCTCGTGTCCTTTTTCCACATCTGCAACCATTCTAAATAAATTTGCCACATCTTTATATCCCTCTTCTTGGGCAATGTCGGCAAATTCAGGATAAATATTTTCACCCGACGAATGTTCGTTTTCGCTTTCCAATTTTAATAGCTCTACCAACTCGCCCGAACGAAATGGATACCCCGCACATATCTCAATATTTTGAACATTGTCACCACCATACTTTGTAATCATTTGAAAAAATTGTTTAGCGTGCGCCATTTCATTATGCGCCAGTGTTCTAATTAACGCACTCATATATGTGTAACCATCTTGCATTGCAGTTTGTGACATAAATTGATACCTGGCACCCTCCTGACACTCAGCAGCAAACGAACGTGCTAAATTTTCTTTTGTTTTACTTTGTTGAAATTCTATCATAATTCCTCCTAAAATTTATTATTTGCAATTAAATAGATTTTAAACATAAAAAATAAAAGCCTTAGTTTAAAACTAAGACTTTATATTTAAAATTTTATTTAAATTAACTTCATAAAATATATTATATTTATTATTTTGCTCTTATTTTAAGCATTTTATTAAATTGCTTATTTTTTAATTATTTTCTTGTTTTATTTTATGATAAAAATTATAATTGTTATTTTTTCTATAATTTAAAAATAATTTTACAACCTCACATAATGGAATAATGCTAATTGATGCAATAGCAACCATAATCCATTGATGGATATTTAAGTATGTCAAATTAAATATTGTATAAAATATTGGACAAACCGCAACTAACAAACTTATACCTAACGATACCGCAAAACAAATATTAAAGGTTTTATTATCTAATAAATTTTTACCCAATATACTTTGATTGGTTTTACAATTAATACTATGAAGCAACTGCATAAATACAATTACAAAGAAAATCATTGTGGTAGCAATATCACTACCAAAACTAAACAAAGCATAAATATATACACTTACCACTATCACCATTTGAATTATTGATTGATAAATTATACTAATGCCCACATCTTGCCCAAACACTCCACTATTACTTTTACGTGGTGGACTGGTCATAATTTCTGGTTCAACTAATTCTTTTCCCAAAGCAAACGCTGGCAGACTATCACTAACAAGATTTATAAATAGCATTTGTGAGGGATACAAAAATACATACTGCGGAAAAAACACAAGCCCAAACAACATTCCAAACACTTCCACACAATTAGTAGATATTAAATATTGCAGTGCTTTTTGAATATTGTTATATACTTTTCGCCCCTCTTCCACCGCCACCACTATGCTAGCAAAATTATCATCAGTTATTAGCATATCACTAACACTTTTTACAATATCAGTACCACCAATACCCATACCAACACCAATGTCAGCAATCTTTAAACTAGGTGCATCATTTACACCATCACCTGTCATTGCCACTATTTTTTTAAGGTTTTTGTAGGCCTTAACAATCTTCACCTTGTGTTCAGGTGATACACGTGCAAACACCGTATAACTTTGCACCACGTCAGCGAATTCCTTATCGGTCATCTTTTCAATTTCATCACCAGTCAAAACTTGTCTTAAGGAACTAGCAATGCCCAAATCTTTAGCAATAGCAAAAGCAGTTCGTTTATGGTCGCCAGTTATCATAATAGGTTTAAGTCCCGCCTTAAAGCATTTATTAATTGCGCCCTTAACCTCCTTCCTAGGAGCATCCATCATTCCGCATAACCCCACAAAAACTAAACCTTTTTCCAATTCCTCAGTTCCCTCTAAACTATCATAACGCTTATAGCAAAAGGCAAGTACTCTTAATGCCTTATCTGCCATAGCATTACTGACTTTAACTAAATGCTCTTCCATATTTTCGCTTAAGGGAATTATTTGACCATTAATATTAATATGAGTACATAGTTTTATAACTCTATCAAAAGCTCCTTTAGTATAACTATATATCCCATCATCACACATATTTAAAGTTGTCATCATCTTGCGGGTTGAATCAAACGCAATTTCTTGTATACGTTTAGAATCTTTTATATTGCCTTGCAAAGAATATTCAAATATAGCACTCTCTGTCGGCTCTCCTATAACCCTACCTTGATTATCTATATATGAATTATTGCAAAACTTCATACATCTTAACATTTCAATATTATTTTCACCAACCAAAGTGTGATAGGAATTATTTGTAAAAGTTTGCACCACTGTCATTTTATTTTGAGTTAAGGTTCCTGTTTTGTCTGTACATATAATTTCGCAACTCCCCAAGGTTTCCACCGCACTTAATTGTTTAATAATAACTTTTCGTTTTGCCAGTTGTTGTACACCCATAGCCATAATAAGCGTAATAACGGCAGGTAAACTTTCTGGTATTGCTGCTACAGCTAAAGCCACAGAGGTCATTAAGGCGCCTATAAAATTACTATCTTTCACAAAAAGCAAATCTATTAAAAATATAATTACACAAATAGACAATACAGACCAAGTAATAAATTTACCAATTTTTTCAATACTTTTTTGAAGAGGTGTCAAATCTTTTTTTGCCTTAAATAATAGATGTGCTATTTTACCCATTTCTGTACTATTACCAACACTAGTAACAATTCCTTTGGCCTTGCCCGAAGTTACAACACTTCCTGAATATGCCATATTGCTTCGTTCTGCCAGCACAGCATTGGGTTTACATATAACACTTGCATCTTTATTGCTAGATAACGACTCTCCTGTAAGTTTACTTTCATCACATTTAAAATTATTAGTTTCAATCAATCTAAGGTCTGCTGGCACAATATCACCTGCCTCCAAAAACAAGATATCTCCAACAACAATATCTTGAGAAGGCACAATCTGTATAGCACCCTCTCGCAGAAGTCGTGCATTTGTTTTTTCACTTTTCTTAAGTTCTGCAATACAGGCCTCTGCCTTGTTTTCCTGTGCCACGCCCACAAACGCATTCATTATTACAATAAATAAAATAACAAACCCTTCAAATAATTCCCCAGTTTGTTCATTGATAATCGCAATACTAATTGAAATAATAGCCGAAAATAGAAGTATCAGCACCATTATATTTTTAAATTGCGCCAAAAATCTAATAAAAAAATTTTTACGTTTTTCCTTATCTATCTCATTAATTCCATATTTAGCCCTATTATTCAAAACCTGCTTATTATTCAAACCATTAATGGATGAATTAAATTGTTTAAAAACTTCTTGTATATTCAAATTATGCATAATATCCTCTAAATAAATATACAAACACTTTGTCCATTTTAGAACTAGGCATTTAGTGCATAATGTATTTTGTACAATAAAATCACTTAGATAAATATTTATACTTTATTAATTTTTACTCACACACTCACGATTCTATTAAAAAAATAAATAAATTTTTAAAAAAGTGTTGACAAAGTCGTATATTTTGCATATAATATATATGTAAGCATTAATAAATGCGTTTTTTAATGCTCAAAACTCAATATCGCGGGATAGAGCAGTTCGGCAGCTCGTCGGGCCCATAACCCGAAGGTCGTTGGTTCAAATCCAACTCCCGCAACCAATGTAAACCATAGTTGAACAAACTATGGTTTTTTATTTGACAAATTTTGATTATTATACTATAATTAAGTTACCATAAAGAGTGCGTAAGGGACAGCCCCGTTGACCGCACGGCAACCTGCAATTGTAAGGTGCCAAAGGCTGAATGATGGATTAGTTTAAACTTTTTATCCATCAAACGATGGATTTTTTATTGCATTCTTTGTGGAATTTTATATGAAGGAGAAATTTATGAAAAATTCACAAAGAAAACAAGTATTAGTTAAACTTGTTAATAACAAAGAAGGAGAAGAGTTTATTGAATATTTAGAGAGCAATGGATTGCTAAATGTTCACAACATCACTTTTGATAAATTAAGAATTAAGGTTTTAGTTATAGATAAAAATGAATTCTTTTCAACAAATGTAACTTGCCTTGCCGCATTAGCAAGTTGTGGCATAAAACCAATCAGTACTGATGAATTTAAAACAAAATTTGAAACTGACTTTACTATTATTAATAAATTATAAAAAATAATTACCTTTATTCATCTTAATCAGTTAAAAACAGAGAACCAAATTTGGTTCTCTGTTTTTGTTTTATTCTTTAATTCTTCTTTTTAAAATAAGCATTGCTATTAAATAATATATAATTGCTTGAAGTAGTAGTACTCCTACTTGCCACCACAGCACCACTCCGTTGAACATCATACTATTTAATAAACTCACAAAAGGCACAATAGGGAAACTATATAACGCAAATTGCACTAAAATAGGACTGGCTTGAACATAAATCATCGTTAATATAAATACAGGCAAAACAATTGTTAACATATCGATAAATATGGTGGCTATTTGACTTTTTAACATACTAAAAATCAAACTTAAACCTATAACCGACAAAACAAACACACTACTTAACAATATTATTAATAATATATTAACTTCAAAACTTATTTTAAAAAATAAGGCACCTATTAAATACAAAACAGATAGTTGCGTAATACCTAATAAATAATACGGAAACACTTTTGACATTAAATATCTATTGGACCCAACTGGCATATAGGATAAGTTTTTGCTAATATTTGTTTCGTTATCTCTAGACATTGAGTACGCAAGTCCAAACATCAATACTATTGACACGCACGTACCAACCTCCATTGCAAAAGGCATTTGTTTAATATTTACCTCTTTAGCACTTGCCGGCTCAAAGGTTATTAGTTGAAAATAACTTTCCTTTAAAGTAATTCCATAATCGCTTAAAAAATCTGTTATTGTTAAATACGCATATTCATTTTTAGCATCTGATATATTGTTTTTTATTGTTCGTCCAACAGTGCTTGTCTGGTCATAATAAAACACTGCCGTTGTTTCCTCCTCTGTTTCGCCAGCTTGTAAACAAATAAAAAAGCACACCTTACTTTTTTTGATTAGTTTCAAACCCTCTTCCTTGCTGTCAACATATGTTATTCTTTTCAGTTTTATATTTTCTTCAATAGTGTCCATCACTCCGCTATCTTCAACATTAACACCATCGGTAAAAATGGCTATTGGATAGTTTTTGGTATCTACTTGAACAAAGGAAAGAATAAGCAATAGTATAATAGAAAAGGAAAGAAGCATTGTTAATACTACTTTGTTTCTGCTTATTCTTATCAACTCGTATTTTACCATTTTAAAAAAAGTTTTCATTAGTTCTCCTTAAAATCTTTTAACGAGTATTTATTTAACAAACTTTCCATATCTAGCAGTCCTTCCTTTTTAAAGTCATTTACACTTCCTTCAAAAGACACTTTTCCGTTTGCCAAACTTACAAAACTATCACATTCTACCAGTTCTTCCATATAGTGAGTAATAACTAATATTGTTATATTGTTTTTTCTGCAATCATTTACTATTTGCCAAAATTGTCGCCTAAAAATAGGGTCCATAGAGGCAGTAGGTTCATCTAATATTAAAAACTTAGGGCTATGAATGATTGCTCCCGCCATAGATAGCAATTGTTTATATCCGCCCGATAAATTTTGCGCTAAAGTTTTTCTATGCTCTTGTAAATAACAAATGTTAATTGCTCTATCCACGCAAGTTTTCTCATCAATATTATAAATAGCACATAAATATTGTAAATTTTCCTCAACAGTCAAGTCGTTAAATAAGCTAAAAGTTTGTGGCATATAACCAATATTTTGCTTGATTTGATTTTTATTTTGCTTATCCAAAATATTTATATTGTTTATCAATATTTCTCCACTGTCAAAATTCTTTACACCACATACACATTCAATTAACGTGCTTTTACCAGACCCATTTACACCTATAAGGCCTTTAATTTCACCTTCCTTTATATGCAAATATACGCCTTTAAGCACCTTTTTATTTTTATAACTTTTAAAAACATTTTTTACTTTTAACATAGTTATCCTTTTATAACTATAAACAAGGCACATTTTTAATCAATGTGCCTTATTTATAAATATTTTTATGTAAAGCCATCAATAAAATATTAAATATCTTGCTCTACTCCATCAAAATCTAGTGTCATACTAACTACTACATCACCCTTTAAAGATGATATCAACACATCAAAATTAACATCAATTTTTAATGTTAGTTTTTCAGCCACAATCTTGCCAGCATCATCAGTTATATACTCTATTTCCACATCACTAAAGTTAAATATTTCATAAGTATCCTTATCCATAACTTTGGACATTAATTTGTTATAATCAATGCTTTCAACTTGGTTAGGAAGTGTAATATCTTTAAATAGTTCATTATAATCAATGCTTTCATCATAATTTAATGCACTATATAACATAAACGCCGTATTTAACACTGTTCTAGTTTCTTTAGTTGCATAAGTATCAATAATAGTTTCAATATCTGTCATTAGTTGTTGTTTATCAAGCGTTCCAGCCAAATAATCATCTATCGCATCACTAAATACATCTTCAAGGTCAAGCGCCAAATAACTATTAGGATTTACCGCTAAATAATCATAACAAAATTCCATTGCAATATCTAAAATGTCTTGCTTGTATTCTTGTATTAATTCGTCAACAAAACCATTTATGTCTGTAGTTAAAGATTTTACAATATTAACATATTTATAAATTTCTTCATAATTCGCTCTTTCATCTTCCAGCCACATGATTTCGATATCGTAATCTATTCCACTAATTACCCATTCTCCAATAGTTGAATCATAATCCCAATGACAATATAAATAAGTATCTAATTCTGTACCTTCTAAAGTTTCGTACTCTTCCGCAAATACCCAATTATTTTGCTTTAGAATTTTAATCATATCAATTTCTTCACTATAATAATCTTCAAGCGCTTTTACACAAGTCAACACCTTGTCAATAAAGTTTCCAAAACTATTAATATCTCCAATATTTATTAATGTATCTTCAAACACTCTAATTGTATTCTTAATGTTAGAAGCATATCTATTAATTAGTTGTTGTGCTTCTGGAGTTGTAATTTCTTGATAATCTATTTTCAACAATTGGTCAGGTGTAGCAATTTTATAGGTTTCCATATACATTGTATACATCAATTCAGAAGTTAAATGAGCAATTTGTTCAAATTCTAAACTTTCAACTGAATTTGTAAAGGTTTTAACCATTTCATTAGTTGTATGTATATTAATTGCTTTTATTAAATCGGTATACTTTTGTTTAACATCAAATTCGGTGGCGGTTCTTAAATTTTCAACAATTTCAGTAATAATTTTTTGTACTGCTTCTTGACCAGTCGCACTTTCAACCATAAACCAATCATTAATAGCATTACTAATTAAATCAATATAATAATCATTTTCTTCAAGCATTACTATATTTACTATAGCGGAATATGCCTCTTTGCCTTGCTTTTCGCCTTTAATAATAGAATATATTGTATCTATTGCTTGTTGTTTGTTTTCTTCTGGATAAATATCAATTAGGTCAAATAATTTTTCTACTAATTCATTTTGTTCTATTGCACCTACTAGGTCGCTATCCAAATAAGACTTAACTATATTTTTGATATCTTCAATGCTTTCCGCTGCACCATTAGGGAATAAAACATCTGCAATAGCCCAATACAAATCTTCGCCCTCATATTCTCCATCTAAAATACCATATATTTTATTAGTTGCTTGTTGACGGTCGCTTTCAATATATCCAGCATAATCTAATAGGTTTTCAACCAATTTAGCTTGTTTTACCGCACCCACAAAACCCTCATCATTAATTTTATCATAATAAGTTTTGCACGTATCAGCATATTCAGTGTAATATTCTACATCATAATAGGCCTCAAACTTTGGATATAGGTCACCACCCCAATAAGAATAACCATCTGTTACGCCATAACACCAATCATCTTCATAGGTCATTAAAATCCACTTATTAGCTTGAAGACTTTCATCTACAGTAGCTAAAAGATTTGCATATGAATAATTTTTATCTAACGCTTCTAATACAATATCTTTAAATTCTTTTTCACTTTCACCATTAATTAGTTTAACCAAGTCAATTATCGCATTTTCAAAACTTAATGCAAAAGTTGTTTCAGCATTTATTTTAGCTTTTAATAAATCATTAGCAACCTTATTGTTTTCAAATAAACTAGAAACATCGCCTATATTTATACCATATCCGCCCCATTGCGCATATTCTACAATAGCAAAGTTATCTGCAGTCATAACGTGAGCATAATTTTTCCAATAAGTTTCAGTCATTTTTGAAGGTAAATGCAATATTTGCTCTACATCTAAAGTCTTCAAATTAGCAGTTGCTTCTTTTACCATAGGGTTTACTGTATGAATATTAATTTGAGTTAACAATTCAGTATAAGCATCTACAATATCAAAACTTTCAAAGTGTTTTAATTTGTAATAATATTTTGAAACCACATCATTTATTTTAATTTTACCAGTAACACTATTAACCTCAAACCCTGTTGCAAAATAATCAGCAACTTTTTCTATATAATAAGCATCTGTTTTAGGTAAAATTAAGTCAATTATATAGGTTCTAATATCAAATTCTGAAACACTTTGCTTAATACTTTCTAAAACTTTTAAAGTATCAAGTTTTGCTTTCATATCATTTGTGTCAATAATATGACTTTCGTCTAAATCAAACGAACCTTGCACTATTGCATCAAACAATGAATTATATGTAGCATCTAGTAACTTATCGCCTTTAAACATTTCGCTAAGCAAAGTTATAGTTTCCTGTTCATTAATATTAGCGATATTTTCAAGATATTTTGCTTGTAAATTTGTATCTATATTAACATCAACTAAGGAATCTTTTCCACTTTCGTATCTACGTAAAAAACTTTGCAACTTGGCTAAAAGTTGATCTTGTGTTCTATTTTCAATAGTAATAGTAAATGAATAATCTACACCATTATATTCAATAACCACTGTCTTTTTACCTACAGTAGTCATATCAGGCAAGCGTTTAATCATATCCTCTGTTACCAATATTTCTTCAACGTTACCCTTTTTGTCAATTATGCGCAACATTGTTCCAGTAATTGAGAATTCATCATAAATATAATAGGTCTTGTCATAATTTTTAAACTCATAACCTGCTTCTGCTGGTTTATCTTGAAAAATTCCACATCCGGCCAAACCTATTGATGAAGATAAAACTATAGCCCCCGCCAGTACCTTTTTTATCCACTTTTTCATGATTTTCTCCTTTATTAAACAATATGCATTAATTTTTTTATTGTTTATTATATGATATCATATTAACTTACAATTTGCAACTTCTTTAATAAAATTTTTAAAGCACTTATAAAACTCTATATCTAGTTTATCCTTAAAAAAAAGTGCCAAATTAAGGGCACTTTTAAATCCTATAACTTTTAAATAAGTCTATTTCATTATTTTCAATTACTATCCCTAAAGTTTCCTTTGCTTTAAACATAGTGTCTAATTGTATTGTTTTAATTGTATTTACACGTAGTGGAACAATAATAAATCCTGCACAAGAACCTATTGTTGTTGCTCTAATGCAATTAAGTAGGGTTGTACATATTGGCATTTCTTGCATATTATTTTTGTCTAGTGCCATAATGGCATCTATATTATCAATTACTACTGCCACACGCTTGCCTAGTTCAATCAAACGTTTAGCATAATTTACGCCCAATAAGGTAATTATAGCACGTTCCTCTTCTAAATCGTTTGGTTGTGCACAAAATTTAGCAATACTATACATATCATTCAACTCTTCAATTGGTTGATATTGAGGGTTTATATAAATCACTCTGTCAAACATAGTATTTAACTCTTCAATAAACTTAGAAACAAATGGTTTTGTTTGAGAAGTTTTGTTAAAATACAAAAACACATTATCACTTACAAATAGTTTAAACTTATTACTAATTGTCTTTGACAATTCTCCCGAAGCTTTAACTTGTTTTGAAGTTTTGCTAAAAGTTAAATTATTAAACCACTCACGTTCTACTTCCCACTTATATCTTGATTGTTGATTTATGGAAAATATTGAGTTTAATACTATTTTACCATCAACCTCTTTACACGCACCTAAAATCTCATCACCATTACGAAGTTTATACTTATTTACAAAAATTTGTGGCACAAAAACATATGAAAACTCGCTATCATTATTACATCTTCTAAGTATACTAAATTCGGTTTTGGTTACCTCCAAATAGCCCTTAAAAGTTAAAACCACTTGAGTATCTTTTCCACCCAAAGGATTTTCTTCCGCCAATACACAGTGTGTAAAATTAAAATCATCTTCCTTATCGTAAAAGAACATATCTTTTATGCTTGTACACTTTACTTTGTCATCAAATTTACTTTTAACCTCGACATATTCTTCAATCGATTTATAATCATAAATCCCTAAATCTGCTCCAGTCAATTGTCCTTTAAGTACGCCCTCTTCAAGCAAGGAATATATATTAGAGCCCTCTATTTTAGTTGGCGTTTCATCATATAGTAATGAGTTAATACTAGTTTGCTTATCCAGCAAGGTTATATTGCTAAAATCTATTTTACTAAGTTCTTCCTCGCTTATATCCTCATTTAAAGGATATATATAAAAACTTAACCTAATATCATTAGGCACAAACAATCGCACTTTTTTAAATTTTTTTAATACAATTTTTTTCATAAACATCACTTAATTATATACCACAAACCGCCAAATGTAAACATTTT
The DNA here is from genome assembly GCA_045637825.1 of Candidatus Onthoplasma sp. Lineage (GTDB taxonomy): Bacteria > Bacillota > Clostridia > Christensenellales > UBA1242 > Onthoplasma. The sequence goes on from JAZUAD010000018.1 coordinate 62,102, forward strand.
TCGATATTTTTTGACAATTTTTGACATTTATTCGAATTTTAACACCCAGTTTTGCCTGTATTAAGTGATTTTTTTAACCTCTTTATTGATTTTTATTAGATTTAATATTATTTTAATTATAACAATCATACATACAATTATTATACTTAAAGCAATAATCCACCAATCTACAAATTCAAACGAGTGTGTGGTTTCGGGCTTTAAAATTTTAAATATATTTTCACCACAAACAAATCTTTGACAATCATTTTGCGTTGTATAAACTTTAGCACCAAAAGTTTGTAAATTTGCAATAGTTGTAAAATACGGGTGACCATAATTATTTTCTCCCACGCTTATAATGGCATACTCAGGACTAACTGTTTGTATAAATTCCCAACTGGTTGATGAATTACTTCCATGATGAGCAACTTTTAACACGTCCACATCTAAAACATCTCCGTATTGTTCTATAATATCCATTTCTGCCTCTAATAAAATGTCACCAGCAAACAAAAAACTTTTATCCAAATAACTGATTTTTATAACACTACTCATTGAATTAGTTGATGAATACACCTTTAAAGGTGCAAATATTTTCACTTCAACTTTACCTACATTAAAATCAAAATTTTGCTTAACAACCTCTGTAGTTAACCCAGTTTCTTGCTTAGAAGCTTTAATAACATAATCATATTCATCTAATGCCGAATGTGTAGCAAAATCTTTAGCATCTTCCTCTTTACTAGCAATATTTGGCCTAAAAAAGTTTCTTACTTCAAATTCACTAAATACCGCACACATTCCTCCCGAATGGTCACTATCAGGGTGTGTTAATATCAAATAGTCTATCACCAAATCATTATTGCTTGCTAATACATTACTTTTTATGTATTCTACTAAATAATTTTGACTAGCTTTTGGCCCAGCATCTATCAACATTACTTGTCCGTTAGGGAATTGTATTGCAGTAGCATCGCCTTGCCCTATATCAATAAAATTAACCACCAAATCATCATCACTTACTCTTATGTCAGCTTTATATAACAAACCCTGCAAATCCGCTGAAATGAATGACGAAAAAAACATTGAAACTGCAAATACAGCAATTAAAACACTAAGTACTATAATTTGTGCATATTTTTTCTTTTGTTTCTTTTCCATAATCTATATCTTTTGCTTTTAATCAACTTTAAAATTTCTGGCATTGCTGCAATTGTGGCGTTATAACCTTCTTCCACCATCGCTTCATACCCATCTAACTTACTAGATTTAAAACGTTTCATATCTGGTTGAACCACAATATCACTATACAAATATCCTTGTTTTGAATTATTTTTCATCATAATTCCAATAGATGCCAAAAACACATCATAAAACTTCTCGCTACTTGTTCCACCACCTCTAGTGCTATTAACATCAATAGTAATCACAACATCACAACCTTTAGCACGCAATACATCTGCAGGTATATTGTTCATTACTCCGCCATCTATAAGTGTCATATTGTTATAAACAACAGGATAAAACACTCCTGGCACAGCGCAACTTCCAGCCACCGCCTTTGACAACAATCCGCTATCAAATACCACTTCTTTACCTGTTTTAGCATCAACGCTTATAATAAAAAGTTTTTTAGGTAACTCTTCAATATTTTTTTGTTTAATATTGTTAGTAATCAGTTCTTCCAAACCCTCAGTAGTAGATGGCATAAACTTTATTTTATTGCGCTTAATATCCTTCACTTGCAAAACTTTTGCAATATTATAGGTTTGTTTAAAGTTTTTGCCCGAACAAACAAAAGCACCAACGCAACTACCAACACTGCAACCTGCTACCATATCAAAATTAATACCATATTCTTCAAAAGCTTTCATTGCGCCTAAATGAGCAAAGCCCCTGGCACCTCCTCCACCTAAACATAAACCAACAACAGTTTGTTTTTTCAAAAATCCCATCAGTTTCTCCTTTTTACTAGTATAACACAAAATATTCCATTTAACCAAATGTATAAACAAACCTTTTATAAACAAATTTTATAAACTTTAGTTTAAAATCTTATTTGCTAATATCCTATAGGCAATCTTTATATTATATATTTTATAAAAATAAAAATCCCATACTTAAATGTATGAGATTTTATTGATTTTATTAAGCTTCAATATCTGTTCCGTTCTTTTCACGTAAAGCTTTAAGTTCTTTATTTAAAGTATCAATATCTGTTTCGATATTAGAAATATTTTCTCTTAAAATCTTATCGGTATGAACGAGGATAGGATATCTATCGATATTAGCATTCATTACTTCTTCGCAATGAGCAACTGATAATTTCAAACCTTCCAACAACTCCAATTCTTGAGCCAATTTTTCAGCTTTATCTTTGTCAATATCAACATAATTGTTAACGCCATATAAAGCAACTTTCTTCTTAGCCACTATAGCATATTTACGGCGAAGTTTTAGTTTATCTCTTTCTAATGTGCGTTTAACTTTTTCCAAAGGATTTAATTCCTTATTATTTATCTTCAAATCTTTTTTAGCACTCTTTAGTCTTTCGTCCAAAATTGCCAATCTTTCTAAGTATGCTTCTTCTGTAGCATAATGGAATACCAAAGGTTTACTATCATCTTCAGTAGGTTCACCTTTAATTTCTTGAATTTGAATAGATAAATTTAATATTTGCTTTTTCAATTCTTCAATTTCGATAATTGAACTAGCCATTCTTAATTGAACTTTTTCTTCAATTTCTTGTTCGGTTAATTGTTTAACTGTTTCAATATCTATTGTAGGGATATTTTCATTCATTTCGCCAACCTCTTCAGTTATCATAGTCATTCCAGTAACCAACGCTATTTGATTGTTTTTAGGTCCAATAACAGTTACTTCAGCGCTTTCAGTGCTTTGTTCAGCAATGGCAAGTTGTTGTTTAGCAATTTCTTGCATTTCCTTTCTGTCTTGGTCTAATTGTTCAGCAATAGCTTCACTATTTTGTTTTGCTTCTTGATGTTCCAAAGCAATTTGTTCGGTTAAATCTATTAATTGCTCCTTAAGTTCAATCACTTCAGCAGCAGTTCCTTTTAATTTGTCCTTAACTTCACTTTCTTCCAAACGATTAGCTACAACTTCTTGTTTATATTGTCTTTCAATTTCTTGCTTAGACAATTCTAGTTGAGCTTTCATAGTTTCAATTTCCTTCATTGCTTCAGACAAACGTTCTTGAACTTTTTTCTCTACTTCTTGAGCAGTAATTGTTTTAATCATTTCAACATCAAACAAAGGACTTCTTACAACAGGAACTTTTGTTTTTCCTTCATCTTCGTCATCAGTAGCTTTGTCTGCCAAGTTTTGCTTCAACTGCTCAATTTCTTTCTTCAAGCGCGCAATTTCATCATTAGATTGTTGTAAACGCACTGCCACAATTTCATCAATTTCAATTTCTGTTAATAGTTTTACAGTTTCAATATCAATGTTTTCAACTGTTTGAGCTTTAATTTCATCTTTAGCAATCAAAGCCACCTTATTATTTTTAGGTCCAACTACTGAAACATTATTTTCATCTAAATCTGCTTGTTTAATCAATTCAGTTTTTGATTCTCTTGCACTTTCCAATTCTGCCACACATTCTTCACTAGTAGTTTTACTATTTTCTTGTTCTTGTTGCAAGTTTTGTGACACTTCGCTTAATTTTGCATTTAAGTTATCAATTTTTTCAGCAGATGCTTGCAATTCACTTACTCTTTCATATTCCATTCCAGCATCAGTGTTTGCCAATTGCGCTTTGTATTGATTTTCAATTTCTTGCTTAGTTTGCGCTAATTCTTCTTTTAAAATTTCAACTTCAGCCAAAGAATTTATTATTTGCTCTTTAACTTTATCTTCCACTTCTTTAGCAGTTATTTCCTTAATTTGCTCCATATCAAAGTCAACCGCTCTTACTTCGTGAACATCTATTTGTTCAGCCAAGCCATTTTCACGTTCTTTAATATAATCAGCCAATCTTGAAACTTGCTTTTTCAAATCGTTGATTTCTTGTTCTGCTTTTGCCTTTTCATTAGTTGCACTAATATCAGTTGTCGCTTCGCTATACAAGTCGTCCAATTCTTCTTTAGTTAAAGTATCAATAGGGGTTGCTTGAGTTTGAATACGATCAATTAATTGTTCGTTTTCTTTTCTTAACATTTCCAATTGTTCTTGTTGTTGTTTTTCGTTTTCAAGTTTTTCTTGTTCTAAACGAATTCTATGTTTACGTTCTGCTTCCAATTGTTCAATCAAGGTTTGATTAGAATTTTTAGCATTTTCGCTTTCAGTTTTAAATTGTTCAATCAAGAACGCAAGTTGTTCCTTTAGGTCCTTAATTTCAGCATTATAACTTTTCATTTGAGCCATAATTTCAGATTTTTCATCGTCTGTCTTATGAAGCATTTCTTCCTTAAATTGTTCTTGAACAACTTTTTCGTTTGCTTCAACTTCGTCTTGCCATTCTTCCACTTGCTCAATAGCTTCTTCGTTAGTTTCTACTTTAACTTGTTCTGCTTGAGTTAAAGTTGCTTGTTTCATTTCATTTAATATTTCAAGTAATTGAGAATTGAATTCATCATTTTTAGCATCTTTTTCTTCACGAAGTTCAGTTATCATATTCTTAATCTCGTTACGTAAAGCAGTAATTTCATCTTCCTCAACTTCCTCAGGTTTAACTTCATCTGCATCGTCTTCAGGTTGTTCCATTTTTGCTAACAATTCAGATAATTGAGTTTTTAAGTTTTCAATTTCAGCATTAGCGTCATCTAATTGTTGTTGTAGATGCTCCTTAGTTTCCACATCTTTATCAACAATTCTTTCTTGAAGTTGTTGTTCCATCTCAACACGAGATTCTTCTAGTTGTTGTTTCAATTCATTAATTTCACGTTCAGCATCTTCTTCAGTTTTTACTTCACGCTTATTAGCTTCTTTTAATTCATTTAAGATATTAATTAATTGTTCGTTAAATGTTTCGTTTTGATTTCTATTTTCTTCCATACTTTCCACAATTTCCTTAACTTGTTGTTTTAACGCATTTATTTCGTCTATTGTTTGAGCATCAATAATATTTGATATTTCCTCAGTTTGTTCAATTTCTTCAACATCTTCATCAATTTCATCAGTTTCATCAAAGTAACTATCAATAGAATATCTATCCAAAACAGATTGATTTGCCTTGCTTTGCTCTTGTTCGATTTGAGCATTGATTTGGTCTTCCTCGTCAAGAACATCTTGAGATATTTCATCAATCATACCCATCAAGTCATCATCTGTTCCAAATCTATTATCATTATCACCGACAAAATCTTTAAAGAAGTCATCTTCTTCAACTTTATTTAATTCCTTGTTTAATTCAGCTTCCTCAATTTTAGCCAAATCATTATTAACGTCTACAGCATACGAATAATCATCTACTTCTTGAGTTTTAGTAGATTGTTGAATTTCAGCATTACGTTTAAATTCCTCACTTTGAGTTAAATATTCACTCTGATTAGTAAAATCACTTTTAATTGTTTGAGTATTATAACCAAACTCATCTACAGTGCGAACTTCCTCAGCTTTTGGATTAATCAATGATAAAACCATCCTACCCAACAAAGCCACAATAACACCACCAGCAACAACTATACCAATAATAGCAAGTACGCTTAAAAAGGCAGTCCAAACACTGGTTGATAACATATTTGATAATGAAATATTAGCCATTTTTCTCTCCTTAAAATCATTGTTACACAATGCAACAATTTATTTCATAACTAATATACTACAAATTTGGATAAATTTCAATACTTTTTTTAAAATTTGTGGATAAAACCTTTAATTTTTTCAAAATTTAAGGCATTTATCTGCATTTTTAGACAAAAAATATCCCTAAATTTATTTTTTAGGGATTATTTTTAATATTTTAAATTAAATATTTATTATTTATTTTTTATTTAATGCTGATT
>JAZUAD010000019.1:0-8731 GCA_045637825.1 Candidatus Onthoplasma sp.
TAAAATAAATACAATCTTTTTGATTTAAGTCGGCAAATAAAGAGAGTTAATATTTAAAAATATAATAAACGCCTATAAAATAATATAAAATTTATAAAAATACAAGAGATTTTCTTGTATTTTTTATTAATTTGTTTTTGATTTTTACCATTAATTTATTTGTCAAAAATATTAAATTATGCTATAATAAAATTATTACTTAAAAGGAATACAATTATGGAAATTAATCAACAATTAAGTTTGGAATTAAATTTAAAACAACATCACGTAGATAACATTATTAATCTACTTGATGAGGGTTGTACAATACCATTTATTGCTCGTTATCGTAAAGAGTTGACAGGTAGTTGTGATGACCAAACTTTGCGTACTTTTTCGGACAGACTAAATTATCTTCGCAACTTAAACAAGCGTCGTGAAGAAGTATTTAATCTAATTAACGAGCAAGGTAATATGACTGATGAAATTAAGAAGTCATTAGAAGATGCAAATACTATTACTGAAATAGATGATATCTATCGTCCATTTAGACCTAAGCGTAAAACTCGTGCTAGCGTGGCTATAGCTAGAGGGCTTCAACCTTTGGCAGACTTTATTTTGGCACAAAGTGGCGAAATGATTGAAATTGAAGCTGAAAAGTATTTAACTGAGGAAGTTGTTTCGATTGCGGACGCTATTCAAGGAGCAAGTGATATCGTTGCCGAAATGATAAGTGATGATGCGGAAATTCGTAAGAGTTTGCGTAACTATATGATTCATCGTGGCGACATTGAGTGTGAATTGCAAGAAGGTGAAGGTGCATATGTTTATCAAATGTATGCTAATTATAAATCTCCTATTAAGAATTTGCCAAGTCATCGTGTGTTAGCTATTAATCGTGGTGAAAAGGAAAAGTTTTTAAAGGTAAGTCTTGTATTAAAACTTCAAATTGCACTTGATATTATTGCCAAGAAATATATTAAGGAGAATAGTCCTTATGAAGAATTGTTAAACACTATTGCAGAAGATAGTTATAATCGTTTGATTTTCCCTAGTATCGAACGTGAAATTCGTAACGAATTAACCGATACGGCGAGCGAACAAGCAATTAAGATGTTTGAGGTTAACTTAAAGCCATTACTAATGCAACCACCACTTAAAAATAGAGTGATTTTGGGCCTTGACCCAGCATATCGTACAGGCTGTAAGATAGCGGTTATTGACGAGTACGGCACTGTGCTAGATACAACAGTTGTGTATCCAACTCCACCTCAAAATAAGATTGAAGAGGCAGAAGCAAAACTAAAAGTTTTGATTGAAAAACATAACGTAGATGTTATTAGTATCGGTAACGGAACAGCTACTAAAGAAAGTGAAATTTTTGTAGCTAACTTTATTAAAAAGTTACCATATAAGGTTGAATATGCGGTAGTTAACGAGGCAGGTGCTAGTGTGTATAGTGCTAGTAAGCTTGGTGCGGAAGAATTCCCTACCTTTGACGTTGCGCTTCGTAGTGCGGTATCAATTGCACGTCGTCTTCAAGACCCACTTGCCGAACTTATTAAGATAGATGTTAAAAGTATTGGTGTTGGTCAATATCAACACGATATGCCACAAGCTCGTCTTACCGAAGTGCTTGAAGGCGTGGTGGAGTCTTGTGTTAACAGTGTGGGTGTAGATGTAAATACTGCCAGTCCTAGTCTGCTAGGTTATGTTGCTGGATTAAATAAAACTGTGGCTAAAAATATTGAAAAATATCGTCAAGAAAATGGTAAATTTGAAAATCTTAAGGATATTAAAAAAGTGCCAAAACTAGGCGATAAAGCGTTTGAACAATGTGCTGGATTCTTGCGTGTTACAGATGGAAATAACATTCTTGACAATACAGGTGTTCACCCTGAAAGTTATGAAGTTTGTCAAAGACTATTACAATACTTTGGCTTAACCTTAAAGGATATCAATACTGAAAAGATGCAAAATTTTGCTAATGTGGTTGCAAGCGAAGGTATAAGCAAAATAGCTAAAACAATTAATTGTGGCGAACCGACACTTGAAGATATTGTTAAGGAACTTTCTAAGCCAGGTCGTGATATTCGTGAAGATTTACCAAAACCAATTTTAAAAAGCGAACTACTTGATGTTAAGGACTTAAAATGTGGTATGGTTCTTGATGGCGTGGTACGTAACGTTATTGACTTTGGTGTGTTTGTGGATATTTCGGTTCACCAAGACGGACTTGTACATATCAGCGAAATTAGTAAAGAATATATAAAGCACCCAAGCGAAGTGTTAAAGGTTGGTGACAAGGTTATTGTTAAAATCATTGGCGTAGAACCTGAAAAGAAACGTATTTCATTAACCATTAAAGGTGTAACTGACGAAGATATGGCTAAATATAACGAAAAAGTTTTAAATAAACAATAAAACTAAAAAGCAAGCATTTAATTATGCTTGTTTTTTTTGATTTTTCTATTGCGTGATTTGTGAATTTATGTTATATTAATATTAATAGGAGAAATTATGGATACTAAGAATCAAGGTATTAAAACTGTTAAAGCTTATTTAAAAGATAATGACTATGAAGCAATTTGTAAAAATTATCATACTTTAACAATAATAGAAGCAAAAAAAATATTAGATAATTTAATGTTAACCAATGTGACAAGTGATGGACAAGTTGATATTGGAAATATAAATTATATAATTACTTTGATTAAGGAAAAGGTTATACCAACAATTCAATATTCTAAAGTGAATATGGGAAAACAAAAAGTTCGTCAGTTAAAAAATAATAAATCGGATAAAGTTTTAAATGAAAGTAATAAAGCGGTGGATTTTGTATCGCAACAAATCAAACAAATAGGTAATGCATATAAAATTCTAGGCGATTGTTATAATTGTATTGGAGATATTACAAGTGCCATTAATTATTATACCAAAGCCGAAAGGTGTAATGTTGATTGTAGTCAAGAATTAAATATATTAAGTGATAATTATCCTACCCCAAATTTAAAAGCAATTATTGCAAAAGCAAAAACTTTTAAAGGCAACAGTTACCAAGAGGTGGCAAGTGCTATTACAGATTATGCTTATTCAACAATAGATGGTATATTACAATTAAGTATAGTATCATTGTCAGATGATATACACGATAATTTAAGAACTGCTTTTGCTACGTATTTACGTAACGAGGCGGCGGGAGTAAGGGAAAATCCGCCTATGATAAATATTGCGGGCAGTTTTGAAAAAATGTTAAAAGAATTCTTTTATATTCCTTATGCTAAATATTTAGATGATAATGAAAATAATTCTAATATTATTCCAACTTGTAAAAGGTTGAGGGATAAAAAAATAGCGAAATCAAATATTCCGTTCTTAAAGTTTAGTAATAGTTTTACATTAGGCAATATAAAACCATTAATAGTTGAAGGATTTAATCAAGATGGAACGTATCAAATAGACCAAACTTTTTATAATTTTATTACAAATTATTACCATATTAATCCTAACGACTTCAGTACGGAGGATTTGGCTAATTTGGTAAAATTTATTGAGGTATTTAGAGATAGTATTCGAAATCCGGCAGGTCACGGAGTGGGAATGCATAGGCAAACGTTTGGATATATTTGTGAAGAACTTTTGTTAAAAGATAATTCTTGGGTTAAACAGTTGGTTAAAATAACAAATAATGAATATTTACAAATACAAGATTTATTTAATCATAATGAGCCATCTTTAATTTCAAAAATGACAAGTTCAAAATTAACTTTACAAGCACCAAGTAACATAAATTCATTTGTTTCACTACATTCAGTTGCTAGAGTGTTTAATATGAATAAGTTTATTATTGATTTGCAAGCGTTTATTAGTAAAAATAATAGATATCCTAATGTGAATTCGGAAAAACAAGAAGAATGGAAATTGGCTAAAACAGTTAATATTATTAGATTATTTCTAAGAGGTATTAATAAACTAAATTTAAACGAACGAGATATAGCTATGCTTAACGAAATTGGATTTGATTGGGAAGCAAAAATAGACTGGTTTAGTGATTTTTATACAAGTTTGTTGCAATATAAAAACGAATATGGTAATTTGGATATTCCAACAAATTATGTTACTGAAGATGGTAAACAGTTGGGTACTAAGGTTATGCTAGTTCGTAAAATATATGATCGTAAAGCTAACAACTACAAGGGCTCAATCAGACTAGCACAAAATCATATTGAAGCATTAAATAATATCGGCTTTGTTTGGAACGTTCAAAATGAAAATACCAAATGGTTTGATGAGTTTTATCAAGATGTATTGGAATATAAAAACACTTTTGGAAGTTTTAAAGATATTCTATTTGATAAAGAACTTGGACCTAAGGTGATGTCTTTTGTTAGTGCGTATGTTAAGACAAAAAATGGCAAGGCAACTAAATATAAGGTAACTAGAGAAATGGTGTTAAAATTAAAAGATATAGGATTTGATTTGAGCCAAACAAATGGTAATGATGAAGAAAAAGATTTTACATTATAAATTAAAATAAGGTCACATTTATTGTGACTTTATTTTTTTAATCTTATTGCAAAAAATTGTTTTGTGGTGTATAATTAAAATATGAGATTAAAGATTGATAAATTAGGTATGAATGGCGAGGGTGTGGCTAGACCTTTGCGTGATATTGATGAAATGGGCGGAAATGAAAATATAAATAAAGAATTGCAAAAGGTGACTTTTGTTGATTTTGCTTTGCCTGAGGAGATGGTGGAAGTTGAAATAATACAAGAAAAGTCAAAGTTTTGTAATGCTAGGTTAAAGCACGTGGTTGAGAGTAGTGCAGATAGAGTAGTTGCGCCTTGTCCATATTTTACACGTTGTGGCGGTTGCAATTTGCAACACCTAAAATATGACAAACAACTCGAATTTAAAACTAATTTGGTTAAGGAAACGTTACAAAAAGTTGGCGGACTTGATTTGGAAGTTTTGCCTTGCGAGGGTAGTGCTGAATATGGTTATCGCAACAAGGCTGTATTTCCACTTGGTAAAAATATTGGTATGTTTGAAATGGGTAGTCATAATATTGTTGAAATTGATAAGTGCTTGCTTATGAACGATAAGATTAATCAAACCTTAAATATAGTGCGTGAGTGGATAAGTGAAAATAATATTAAGACTTTTGATTTTAATACATACAAAGGTTTATTAAAATACCTTGTTGTGCGTAGTGTAAAGGAGCAAACTTTGGTGTGTTTGGTAGGTACCAGTGGCGATATTAAGCATTTGGACAAGTTGGCTAATAAGTTAAGTATGCTTGGTAAATTTGGACTATACATAAATATTAACAATCAACATAACTCCATTATTTTAGGCAGAGAGTATATACATATTGCTGGAATTAAAGCGATTGAGCTAGATGAGTTTGGAATTAGGTATGATATTGATGTGGCAAGTTTCTTGCAGGTAAACAATGATATCAAAACCAAACTTTATAGCGAAGTAATTTCTAGTATTGGTGGCGGAGTGGTAATTGATGCTTATGCAGGTGCTGGGCTACTTAGTGCAACATTAAGTAAGGGTGAAAGTAAAGTGTTTAGCGTAGAGATTGTGCCACAAGCAAGCGAAAAAGCAAGACAATTAGTTAAATCCAATAATATTACAAATATGGAAGTTATCAATGGCGATTGCACAAAAATTGTACCAAACCTAATTAAAAAAGTGCAAAGTGAAAATAAAGGTGTTAAATGTAGCGTTGTGCTTGACCCTGCTCATGTTGGTTGCAGTCCAGAGGTTATTGATAGCGTAAAATCAGCCGACCAAATAATTTACATAGCATGTAATCCAATAGCACTTGCAAAGGACTTGAAAGTATTACAAAATACTCATAAAATAGTTAAAATCGAGCCGTTTGATATGTTTCCACAAACCAAACACGTGGAAACGCTAGCAATATTAGAAAAGTTATAGAATATTGTTATTATAATATAAATCCACTTGCAAAACTTGGATGTTTGGTGTATAATTTGCGGTGAGAGTTTGAGACAAGTAATGTTTGTCTATAATTATATAAGGAGAAAATTTATGTATAAATGTGTACCTATTACTTTGGTAACGGGATATTTAGGTAGTGGTAAAACTACACTTATTAATAATATTTTAAATAACGACAAGGGCTACAAGATGGCGGTTATTGTCAATGATATTGGCGAGGTTAATATTGACGCTGACCTTATTCAAAAGGGCGGAGTAGTAACTGTGGGAGATGACCTTGTTGCACTACAAAACGGTTGTATTTGTTGCAATCTTAATGAAGATTTAATTAATCAAATACTAAATCTAGCTCGTAGTCAAAAATATGACCATATCTTGATTGAAGCAAGTGGTATTTGTGAGCCAGTGCCTATTGTGCAATCCATTATTGCTATTGAAGAACAATGCAAGGCAAACAATATTCCACCACTTTGCAAACTTGATGCTGTTGTTAGCGTAACTGATGCTTTAAGACTTGTTAAAGAATTTAATTGTGGCGACACTTTAACCGAAAATAAGTATGGCGAAGATGATATTGAAGGGCTTATTATTCAACAACTTGAATTTTGCGATATTGTGTTGCTTAATAAAATTGATGAAGTAAGCGCTGAAGAACTTGCACGTGTTAAGGCGGTGATTAAGGAACTTCAACCTGTGGCAAAAGTTATTGAAACCAACTACTCGAAGGTTGATCTTGCCAAAATACTTGATACTAATATGTTTGACTTTGAACGTAGTGCTACTAGTGCGGGTTGGATACGTGAACTTGAGGCGGAAAATGTAGGTAATCGTGACGAAATTATTGAACATAAACACGAACACCACCACAACCATCACCACGAACACCACCACGATCATGAGCATTGTGATGACCCTGATTGTAAATGTCACCATCACCACGAAGAACATGAGTGCCATTGCCACGAAAACGGTGAAGAATGTCATTGCCACGAGCACCATCACGAAGAAGAGCATGAACATCACGACCATGAGTGTAATTGTAACGGACATTGTCATTGTGGTCACGACCATAGTCACGGTGAGGAAGAATATGGGGTTGGTACATTTGTTTATTACAGACGTAAACCTTTTGACCGTAAAAAATTTCTAGACTTTATAAATGAAGATTGGGGACGTCAAATAATTCGCACCAAGGGTCTTGTATATTTTAGTGATGAAACTGAAATGTCATACCTATTTGAGCAGGCGGGACCACAAAAGAACTTAAACCAAACAGGTTATTGGTATGCCACAATGCCAGAAGAGGAATTAAAGCAATTATTAGAGCAAGAAGCATTACTTCGCAAAGATTGGGACGAACAATACGGCGACCGCATGATTAAACTAGTGTTTATTGGCCAACATATTGACAAACACGAAATAATATCTAAACTAGATAATATTTAGTGCTTACGCAACTAAATAATAATACGCTTTCAACTATGAAAGCGTATATTTTTTGTGCAATCGTGCACACCCGAGTGCTGTCAGCACACGAAATAACTTAATGTGCTGAATTGAAGAGTTGAATATAATTGATTTTGGAGTGTATTAAAAATAATATTGACAGATTTAAACAATTGTGATATTATTTGATTAAGGAGAGACTGATGGATAAAGAAACTAAACTAAAACACTTATATAATTATTTTAATGATTGTTGGAAACTTGCCTTAGCATACGACAAATGGGAGATTGCAGATAGATTAAGCGTGTCTTCTATGATTTTAAATGGCTGGCAACCTAAAGATTGGGTTGATGCATACAATCGCTTGGATTTTATTATGCAAAGAACCAATAGGTTTATGAAAGAAAATCCAGAATATAGCGATGGTTGTGTGTTGTTAAATAGAAAAGTAAATATGTTAAGAGAGGGGATTAAAATTACTCTTGAAAAAGAATTTGGTTTAAAACCGTTTTGTAGAAATAAAGATAATCACATTATTGAATTTGTGAAACATTAAAAGGGTTGGAAATACAACTCTTTTTTATTTGCTTAAATTTTACTTTTGTGATAATATGAGGCAAAGGAGAAAAGAGTATGGGATATATTATTGTTATTGAAGGAACAGATGGTAGCGGAAAGCAAACTCAAAGCATTAAGTTGTACGAAAGATTAAAAACAGAAGGGTATAATGTTGTGCGTCAAAGTTTTCCAAATTATGAAAGTAATTCAAGTGCACCTGTAAAAATGTATTTAGGTGGTGAGTTGTGCAAAAGTGCAAGTGAGTTGGACGCATACCAAACCAGTGCTTTGTTTGCGGTAGACAGATTGTGTACTTATATGAAAGAATTGAAAGATCATTATGATGCGGGTGGTATAATTATTTTGGATAGATATACTCAAAGTAATATGTTGCATCAAGCGGGTAAAATTCACGATAAAGTCGAACGTGATAAATTTTTGGGGTGGTTGGATACTTTTGAATTTGAAGAATTGAAATTGCCAAGGGCAGATAAGGTGATTTTTTTAGATGTACCACCAGAGGTTAGTATGCGACTTGCTAATGAGCGTGAGGGCTTAAAAGCGGGAACAAAACAAGATATTCACGAGCAAGATAGTAGTCATTTAATTGACGCTTATAATAGTGGAAAATATGTTGCCGATAAATATGGTTGGACAACAATTAGTTGTGTGGAAAACAATAATTTGAAAACTATTGAAAAAATTAGTGAAGAAATATATAAAAATATTAAAATTAAATAAAAATAATATAAAAAATATTTTTTAAAA
>JAZUAD010000020.1:0-28134 GCA_045637825.1 Candidatus Onthoplasma sp.
AGAGAAGAAGAATATAAAAGGAGAATAAACAATGGCAAAATATACAGATGCTAAATGTCGTCAATGCCGTAGAGAAGGTTGCAAACTTTTCCTTAAGGGCGAAAGATGTACATCTGGTAAGTGTGCTATCGACCGTAGACCAGTTGTTCCTGGACAACACGGTGCTGCTAGAAAGAAAGTTTCTGAATACGGTTTACAATTAAGAGAAAAACAAAAAGTTAGAAATGCTTATGGTTTGTTGGAAAAACAATTTGCTAATCTTTACGAAGAAGCATCTAGAAGCAAACAACAAACAGGTTTTGCATTACTTCAAATGCTTGAATTGCGTTTAGATAACGTTGCATATAGAATGGGTATTGGCTCTAGTCGTGCTGAAGCAAGACAAAGAGTTGGTCAAAACCATTTAACAGTTAATGGTAAAAAGGTAAATATTCCTTCTTATCGTGTTAAGGTTGGAGATGTGATTGCAGTTAAGGAAGCAAGTCAATCTCTAGAAATGTTCAAAGCGTTAAAAGAACTTAAGATTGTTACACCTAAATGGTTAGAATTTAGTGCAGAAACTCTTACAGGTAAAGTTATAGCATTACCAGAAAGAGATGATATTGACCTAAATATTAAAGAAAACTTGATTGTCGAATATTATTCAAGATAATAGGAGGAATTTAAATATGATGGAAATCGAAAAGCCAAGAATTAATTTGGAAGAGTTTGATAACGGAGCTAATGCTCGAATCGTTGTTGAACCACTAGAAAAGGGTTTTGGTATTACTTTAGGTAATGCTCTACGCAGAGTGTTGCTATCAAGTTTACCAGGAGCCGCAGTTGTTGGAATTAAAATTAGAAACGTTTTACACGAATTTTCAACAATAAAAGGTGTTTCAGAAGACGTTCCTGATATCATTCTTAACTTAAAGAAATTGGCAGTTAAATCTAGCAATACGAGCAGAGATTTTAAAGCTGTTATGACATTGCGCAAAACAGGTCCTGCTGAGGTTTATGCTAGAGATATTGATTGCGGAGATATGGTAACAATTCTAAATCCGGATTTATATATTTGTAAAATTGAAGCTGGTGAAGAACTAGATATGCAATTGTTTGTAGGTCGTGGACGTGGTTATGTTACTGCTGAAAACAACAAAGATTTTTCAGATGAAGTAGACTTTATCGCAATTGATTCATTATTTACTCCTGTTAAAAAGGTGAGTTTTGAAGTTCAATCAAGTCGTGTTGGACAAAATATGGACTTTGATAAACTTGTACTTGATGTTCAAACTTATGGCACTGTTAGTGCTAAAGAGGTTATTGCATTAAGTGCAAAGTTGCTTAACGACTACTTTAATATGTTTGTTGAACTTGTTGAAACAATGGCTGATACTGACATATTGGTAGCTAGAAAAGAAGACGAAAGAACAAAATTGTTTGAAAAACCTATTGAGGAAATGGAACTTAGCGTTCGTAGTTACAACTGCTTGAAGCGTGCTGGTATTGAAACTATTGGCGATTTGGCTAAAAAGACAAGAGCAGATATGTTAAAAGTACGTAATATGGGTGCTAAATCATTAGAGGAAGTTATTCAAAAAATGGAATCTTATGGCATTAACCTTGATAATAACGAAAACTATTAAAAGGAGAACTTAAATGAAGGTTAAAAAGTTTAATAGACCTAGCAAGGAACGTCGTGCTTTAACTCGTAACCAAGCTACTGACCTTATTATGCATGGTAGAATTGAAACTACTGTTGCTAAGGCAAAGTATTTAAAGAGTTATGTTGAAAAGTTAATTACTCTTGGTATTAAAACTTATGATAAGGTTATTACAGTTAGTAAAAACTTTGTTGACGATAAGGGTAACAAAACTACTCGTGAAGTAATTAATGACGCACCTGAAAAATTGGCTGCTAGACGTGCTATAAAGGCTAAAGTATATATGGTTAAAGAACCTCGTAAGGAAGGCGAAAAGAAGGCTCAATATATTGCTCGTATGGACAATATTAAAGATCCTGTTGTTGAAAAAATCTTTAACTTCTACGCTCCTAAGTATGCAGAACGTGCTAAGGAACTTGGTCAAGGTGGTGGATATCTTCGTCTATTGAAGACAGGAAAGCGCCGTGGTGACAACGCTGATATGGCTATAATTGAATTTGTTTAGGATTAATTATTAATTATAAATAAATTTTAGTATTTAAATAACAAAAATACACTCTAAATGGTTGGTTAGAGTGTATTTTTTGTATTTATTTTAAATATTGTATTACCTGATTAATGTATTCTTCGCCCATATTATATATAATTAAACCTATCAAATATTCTAGTTTATTAGATTTATTACTTGTGGTTATAATATTTATAAATTCTTCAAGTGTGGTTTTTTGATTAGAATAATCTAGTATATAATCTTGTGCAAATTGCTTTATTAATTTTTCATCCTTAAGTATTTTGATATCGATTTCATTATTAATATTTGTAACTTTTACAAAACAAATATGGCGGATATCTAAAGATGAAATATATAAATATTGTTCATTATTATATGTAAAAGCATCTAATATTAAGTATTTTTTATCATTTTCTAGTGTTATAATTTTTCCTTTTTCTAAATTCATAATATTCTCCTATAAAGATTGTGCTTGTTGTTCTTCAAGTTTGCGTTGGGCATACGCCTCTAGAGCTTTAGGATTTACTTCATTAAACCCTAACTCATTTGCAACGGCATCCATCCATGCTTTATTAATTTCGATTTCTTTTTGGTCATGCAATGCGTGTTTACTAAAAGGAATATTATCAAGATGTGCTTGGCGTTCTTGTTCAATTTTTTCTAATTTTTCTCTATGTTTTGGTGAAAAGGATGCAAAATAGTTTGTTAATCCTACAGCAAAAGCAGGCAATAATCCACCAACAATTAAATTGCCAGGGCTAAAGAATGTTGGGTTTTGAGTGATTGCTCCTGCGGCGACTAAACCGACAACACCCGCAATAGATGTTACTCCTGCGATAATTGCACGTTTATTCCACTTTTTATAATGTTTTTCATTTTCGTGTCTTTTTAATCCATCAAAATCAGCGTTGATGGATTGTCTATGAATTTCCAAATTATTATGTGCTTTGATTTCATTTTTTTCAAGATTTTCAGAAAGGTCATTAAATAAAGAGGTTAAATCTTCTTTAATATAGACCAAATCTTGTTCGGTTGCTTTTTCAGATTGTGTAATTTTCATAAAATTTCTCCTTAATGTAGAAAATTAGGTCTTTTAACCTAGATTATTTATATAATAACAGGTCTTTAGACCTAAGTCAAGTCTTTTGACCTAAAATATAATAATATAACAATATGGAATTTCAAGAAATTATTAAAGAAATAATGATTATGAATAATCTTAGCCAGCAAAAGTTGGGTGAGGTTTTAGGTGTAAACCAAACAACTGTTGGACAATGGTTGAAAGGGAATAAAAAGCCGTCTTATGATAGCATATTTGCAATATATAAAAATTTTAATATAACGCCAAATGAATTGTTTGGAATAGATAAATAAAGTTGATAAGTATTAATATACTTATTGACTTTTTTGATTTGTATGCTATAATTAAGTTAAGAGGATATTATGAAAGAATTAAAGTTAGATATTGGAAAAGGAGTAAAAATAAACAATCTATATGCTTATAATATAATTGTTAAGCGTAGAGAAAAAGGCTATACTCTTGAAACTGATAAAGAAAAATTTGGACCTTATTTAAAGGTGTTTTTTGAAAGGTCTGCAAAACACAACAATGATACTTTTATAACTTGCTATAATTTAGATAAATCTGTTATCTATCGTATGGGGCTTTATGGGCTTGAAGTGTCAGAGGTTATTGATACAAGTATGCAAGCGAGCAAGATGTTGAACAAGATGTTTAATAAAGACGGGAAAATTGAGATAGAAGGTTGTACTTTATTGGGTGTTGAAAATGGATATTCGGTTTTTGTAGATGAGAGTGACAATAAATTTTTTGTTGTTAATAATAAGGAAACGGTTACATCTATTGAAGGGTATGAAAAATTTGAAACATATAAAGAACTGGTTAATTATTATAAAACGAAAGGGATAAAAGTATATGACCAAGAAATTGCAAGATTATCAAAAGATGCTTTCTTTATAGATTTTAATGGGCTGAAACAAATTGTAAAAGACTTCAAATTTGAAAATATTTCACATAGTTTACAATACAGTCTAAAAGGGGCAAGGCCTTTTGATGAAAATGTGATAGATTTTGACTTTTTAGTAGAGGAATTGAAAGAGGATAACAAGATAATTAAGATTAAAAAGATTAAGTTAAAAAATGATATCAATTTTGAAAAAGAACTTAATGAAAACGGTTTTTATCGTATAGACAATGGAACTAGGAATGTTGATTTTAATTATTTTATCAAAAACAATCCAAAACAATATAAACAGTTGTGTGCTGAGTTTGAAGAAAAATATTATGAAATGTTAGCGACTGTAACTATAGAAGATGGGGCTAAACAAAATATTAAAAAATTTTTAAAAGCTGACTTTAGAACATTAACATTAAAATTTGCAAAAGAAGATAAACAATGTTTTACGCTTGAAATGTTTGAGATTTTGTTGAAAGATATATCTGATATGGATCATTATGGTTCTTTATGGTATTGGGGAAGGAATGGTTTAACTGCTAGGTGGTTAAAAATTGTAAGTCCAGATACTTATAATGAGTTGTGGAATAAATGTGAAAATGCTTTTTTAGAAAACAAACAAATGTTGATAGAAGTATTTGGTGATAGCCAATAATAATTAAAAAGATAGATGATAGAAAGTGATTTCTATCATTTTTCTACTTTAATAAATGTGAATATTTATTGACTTTTTTATATTATATGGTAAAATATATTGGTGAGGAATAATTATGATAGATACGCATTGCCATTTAACTATGGTGCTTGATGAAAATAAAAATATTGATTATAATCAAATTGATGATATTATAAAACGTATGAAAGATAATGGCGTTACAGATGCGATTACTATGGGGGTTAATTTACAGGATAGCGTCAATGCTTTAGAGATGGCTTATCGTTACGATAATATTTATTGTGCTATTGGAATTCACCCAGAAGATGTAGATGGGGTTGATGAAGAAACGTTTAAAAAACTAGAAGAGTTAATTAAGGATAATTTAGATAGTAAAAAACTTGTTGCTGTTGGTGAAATTGGGCTTGACTATCATTGGCGTAAGGATAATAAAGATAAACAAGTTGAAGCGTTTGAAAAACAAATTGAGTTGGCTAAAAAGTATAACTTGCCAATTGTGGTGCATTGTAGAGAGGCGTATGGTGACGTTTTGGAAATATTAAAAAAATACGTTCCTTATGACAATGCGGGAGTAATTCATTGTTATTCGGGTTCGGTTGAGTGGGCAAAGGAAGTGATTAAATTAGGTTTTTTAATTTCGTTTACAGGGGTGGTTACTTATTCAAATGCGGTTAATGTACAAGAGGTTGTAAAGTGGGTTGATATGGATAAATTTATGGTTGAAACAGACAGTCCTTATTTAACGCCTGTTCCTTTTAGGGGGAAAGTTAATGACCCTTCATACACAAAATACACATTAGAATATATTGCGAAATTAAAAAATGAAAATATTGAAAAATTGGATAAAATAACAACAAATAATGCAATTAAATTATTTAATTTAAAAATAAAATAATAAACTAAAAATAAAAGCAAATAATTGCAAAATGCTAAAATAATACTATAAAATAGTAGTTTGTTTAAATATTTAATTAATTTAATATTAATAAAAGGATAAAATATGGATAAAATTGATTTTAAAAAACAATTAGGACAAAATTTTATTTTTGATACTAATTTATTGAAATTTATCGTTGAAAGTGCAGGGGTAACCAATGAAGATGATGTTATTGAGATTGGTGCAGGTGCAGGAACGCTTACTAATCAACTGGCATTAAAAGCAAAAAGTGTAACTTCGTTTGAAATTGATAAAAGCTTAATAGAAAGGTTGTTAAAACTTGAAAGAGAACATAATAATCTTAAATTTGTATTTGAAGATTTTATGCAGGTTGATTTGGCTAAATATATTAGTAGCAACAAAAGATTTAAAGTGGTTGCCAATATTCCTTACTATATTACTACACCTATTATATTTAAACTTTTAGATTTTGCAAAAAATATAGATAGTATGATGTTTATGGTGCAAAAGGAAGTTGCAGAGCGATTTAGTGCAGAGTGTAATAATAAAGATTATGGTATTACATCGGTGATTTTGCAAAGTATTGCAGATGTTAAATATGTTAGGACTATTAAACGTGAATGTTTCACACCTGCTCCTAATGTCGATTCTGCGTTAATTAGATTAGATTTGAAATTGGATAAATATGGTATTGTTGATAGAAAGTTTTTTGTAGACTTTGTACATAATGCCTTTGCAATGAGAAGAAAAACTTTGGTAAATAACCTGTTAAAGAAATACAACGTTTCAAGAATGGAGATAGAAAATTTATTAAAAAGCTTTGAATTGGGTGTTATGATTAGACCAGAAAACCTTTCGGTTGATGTATTTGTTAAAATTTGCAATAAATTTAAAGAAATTTTAAAATAAATCAAAAAAAATATAAAAAACAAATAAAAACGAAAAAATATTGAAAATTCATCAATATTTTTTTATTTTTGTAAAAATATTGTAAAAAGTATTTTAAATAATTTGTTTACTGCTATTTTTAAATGCTTTTATTAATATTTACTCTTCGTGAAAATAATTTTATGATATTTGTAATTGTCGTATTTTGTAGCAATTTGGTTTGACTTTAAGGGTAGATTAAATTATAATATTATTATAATTACTTATACTAGTATTAAAAGATTTTTGAGATAAAATTAAGGGGTTTGTTATATGTTTAAAAGAATTGTAAAAATTGTAGGATTAGTAATTCTTGGATTTGTTCTATTAATCGGTGGAGTAATAGGATTTATGGCCATTAGAGGTGAATTTGAAAAAAAGGTAATAAAACCTAAAGATGTGGAATTTACTATAACTAAAACAGATTTGACATTTGACGCAAGCTTGCTGGGCGGACAAAATTTGTCTAATGAACAAATATTTACATTTACAATTGTGAGTCAACCTGCAAATATTACAGAAACCGAATGTTTGGTTAAGACAAGTGCAACAAATTCAAAACTTATAACTTTTGTTGAGTTTAAAGATGGTGAATGGGTTGAACGTAAATCTAAAACCTTCCATTTAAACACGCCAATATATTTTAGATTGAATGATATTTCAGAAGAGTATGACGGAACAATACAAATTACTGTTACAGATAAAGCTGACCTTATATTTAAAAACCTTGAATTAAATATTGATAGAAAGGTTACAAGTATATCATTTAAAGACCAAGGTTTGGGTGAAACTAATATAAGCAATAATACTATAACAAATGGCTTGTTTGGTTATGAAAGTGGATACAATTGCGATGCTGTTCAATATCTGGAAGCGGTTGAAGGAGAAGATTATCCATTAGAAGTTATAACTGCTCCAGTTAAGGCATCTAAGCCCTTTGCGGGAAGAGAAGAAAAAGAGCATCAAATATATTTTGTTGAAAACAATCAACCATATCCTTTGTTATATATAGAAGATAGTAAACCTCAAAATCAATTTAAAACTGTAAAAATAGGAATGTATAATCAAACAACTGGTGAAATCGAAGCGAGAAAAGATTGCGA
The DNA here is from genome assembly GCA_045637825.1 of Candidatus Onthoplasma sp. Taxonomy (GTDB): domain Bacteria; phylum Bacillota; class Clostridia; order Christensenellales; family UBA1242; genus Onthoplasma. The sequence continues at coordinate 7,735 of JAZUAD010000020.1, forward strand.
CTTTTTAAAATATGATAGCATTGCTAAGCGATATATATTTAATTCTGCAACATCAGGAAGATATGAGTTTATGTTGGCAACTTATCCTACCTACGCAGTTAGAGATAGATTAATAAATGACAATACTTTATCTTACCTTGATAAACTAAAGGAAATGACAACCAAGACTTCAGTAATCACGGTTGTGGGTTCAGATGCTGAATCTATAATATTTAACGGAGATAAGGGACAAATTGTTACAAGTTTACTTCAAGATAATAAGTGGATTGTAAAAGATGATACTACATTAGATATGTACGATTTAGGTTTGACATTGTCAAAGGTAAATGGTAAAAATGAAACAGAAATTGCTGGAAGGTATAATGAACTTCAATTTTTAAAAAATACACACTTCCTTAATAACGTAAGCTGGAAATTTAAGCAAACGGAAAGTTTGGGTAATGCTGAAGATATAAATATAAACTTTCATAGAGATAGGTATAATAATATTAAGGCGTCTATTTCTGGATTAGATACAAATAACATTAATAACAATGTTGATTATGAAGTTGAATTAGGTAACCCTGCAGGTCAATCGGGCTATGCGTTGACATTAAAAAATGAAACAAAACATGAAAATGGTTCAGTTGCTGTTAGAACTTTGATTAATTTTAGTTTGGTTGCTGATGAGGTTTCAGGAAAAGTTTTGTATCTAGTTGAAAATGAAGAAGAGCAAACAAGAGTTGTTATAAATGTTACTGAGTATGATGATAATGGAAACACGTTAGAAACTTACACACCTGAATTTTATTTGGATTTGCAAGTGGGCAGTTGCTTTATTTTGGACAAACAACTTGAAAATGGTAAATATTTATTTAAGACCTTGGACACTGGTTTGTATTTGACATTGTTAGGTTATAATGAGCAAGAAAAAGCATATCAAGTAATTAACGATAAATTTATTACAACTATTGACTATAACAATGCAAGCACCATTATTAATGTTAAACCAATTTTTGCAGATTTGAGCGGAATGGATATAAGATTGTATGCAATAGTTGTAAATGCCGATGGAAGTTGGACTTGCACTAAAACCTATAGAGACGTAGTGGTTAATGAAGTGACTACAAATATTAACCTTGTAGAAGACAAATTGAGCTTGCCAATAATTGTTGGAGAATCTATGGATTTTGGAACAGGTTATGACGTTGAAGATTTGGCGGTGGTTCAAGAAGGCGGAAGTTATAATCAAATTTTAATGTTTGCGCCTAAATATACATTGTTGACTGGAGATAAAACTCCTACTGGTTGGGGCAATGGATTAACTGTATATGAAATTGTGGCAGGGGTATATACTCCAATAGTTACCACTAAGGATACGGAGTGGATATCTAGTAGGTATTATACTAAAAATAATTACAAAACTATAGATATGATTAGTTTTGAACAAGGAGGAACAGAGTATTTCTTATTGGGTTATATTGAAAATAACAGGTTTGTAAACAAAATTGTTCCTACAGGAGCAAACTATTACTCTAAGTTGTATCCAGTACTAGTTAGAACAAAATATTTAACCGAATATAACAGATTGCAATATGCTGAAGAATATATAAACGAGTTAATTTCAGGAAAACAAGGTGAATATGGCGATATTACTTATGATTTATCATTATTACCTGGTACTAGGATTACTAAAAATCCAGATTGTTACATAGGCGCTTCAACAACTTATGATAAAAATAAGAAATACTATACTTTTGATGGTTTTGAATATACTTTGGCAGATAATATATCAAATAATACTATTATTAATTGGATTAACGAATATCAAAATTATTATGAAGCGGTAGGCGCTGTAAAAGCGGTAGAGGTTTTAGGTGATGTTACTAAAGATAATATCAACAACATAAACATATATATTAATTATTACACAAAGAATGGCGAGTTGTTAACTCCTGTCAACGTTAGTGTGGGCTCTGAAGAATTTGTGGAAAATTGGGAAGATTATTATATTATAATAAGCCACTATATTATTAAAGAAGTTGAAGTTGATGGTATAGAAATAAACGTAACGGCTAATGCTGTTAGCAATGGTATAGAACTAAAGAATATTTCTCAAAACTTTAAAATTAATGCTATAGATTATAGTAATACTTGTAATGATAAGTTTGTTGTTAATTGGGCAAAGATTTATGGAATTTCTGATGTTAATAGTATAGAAGCTACAAGTTATTATAATTTTAATAATTCTTCAATTAAACCAACAGTTAATTTTGGCGGTGATTATTTCGAACATAGCGAAACAATAAATAATGGAGTGTATAACATAATTGCTGGACATAAAGAAATTGGATTAGGTTGGGACGGAACGTCTAATAATGCTATTAACGAAAAGGTAGCAACTGCATATATATATGTTAACAATGCTTATAATGAAAGTATATTAAATGATATTATAAGCAGATTGCAAATAAATGCTAAAGAATATGATGCTGAAGACCGTTTTGTATCGGCAGTTGGTGATAAGATCACAATTAAAGATATAACCATCGACTACGCTAAGGCAAGTAATGTGTTTAATCCAAATATGACTTATTATGATGCTAATAAGGTTGGTGGAATAATAACAGATAGCACTATTATTACAAATTGGGCAGAACGTTATCTTGATTATACCGTTAAAGCAATTTGTGTGGAATTTGAAGTTAGCGAAACTTTACCGGAAGGTCATTATGTTAAGTTTGAGTGGTTATATAATTATGGCAGTTATGAATTTAGAACAGAAACACCTAAATTGGTAATTTTATCTCGAGAAGTTACTGGTTATACAATAGATGTAGGAAATAAAGTATATACTGCCTCAAAAATAACTCAAGAGGAAGAACCTGAATATTATTATGCTTATAACGAGTCGGATGATAAGTTTATAAAAGTAGATGAAACCAATAAGCATACTTATTCATATGAACCGGGTGTTTATTATAGTATGTCTCAAACGGAATATACTGACGAGATTTGTTATCAACTAGAAATATCTTACGAAAATGGTTATGTGTATAATGTATACGCCGTAACTGTAAATGGCGATAAATTGTATTATCAAAGTGGAACTTCCGAGTATCTTGTAAAAAAGAGCGAAGGTGCTAGTGCGTTTAGATTAAAAACCGAAGGTGGTTGGATAAGACCTGAACCTTTCTATTCGACTATGGAAGATTATACAATACAAGATAATAATTACTTAAAATTTGAGATGGAAGACCAAAACGGACAAACTAAATTAAAAATATCTTCAGCTCAAATTACTAAAAATAGTTTTGTAAATATAGAATTGCAATCTATTGACGCAAGCGTTAAAAAGACTATTAAAGTAAAAATAACAGATGAATATGAAAACTTTAAAATTGATTTAGATAATTTTGTTAACAGTACTAAGGAAATGACGTATTCTGTTCCTCAAAACACATATACATATAATGGTCAATCAATAGATAGTAAAATGCAAATAAATGTTACAAGTTTTTCTATTGAAAGAATTGGTCAATCTGTTACAGATAAATATGAATTGGAAAATAACCAAATAAAAGATAAGGTTAGCGGTGAGGTTGTAGCGGAAGTTAAATATGACGTAAATGATAAGCAATGGAAAATAGTTCGTAATATTTATGATAACATTACTTTGGAATTAGAATTTAAAACTATATTAGTAACGCAAAATAAACAATTTAGATTTGAAAGTCCTTATACTATTATTCCTTCAAATACTAACAAAACTACAACTATTTATAGTGGAACGAACTTTGTATTGGCATCAGTTGTAAATGAAGAAGCTTTGTTTAAGATAGAAAGCAATAATAGTAGTTCTATTGTAATAGGATACAAGATAAAAAATGAAAACAAAACTATAACAATAACAGAGTCAAATTGGGCTTTTGTTGTTCCTGAAGTAAGCGAAGTTACTGCGCTGGAATTTGAAATAAAATATAATAACACGAAAGTTGATTCGTTTACATTAACTGTAAGTCCTAACTACATCATAACTGCTGAAATTGAAGAAGCTATTAGTTTAAATGATTTGAATAATGCAGAATTTGGTTTTGATGCTTTAAAAATAATGAGATATAACAACGCTTTAACTTATTATAGTTATAGTGATGAGGCTTTAGTGCCGGTAGATATAACAAGTATTAATCCAAGTTATAGCTATTTAACTTATTTGGACGAGAATCACACTCAACAATATACAACAAATATTGTAGAAGTGGTTGACAATACTTTACATGTAATTAGTCCTATTAGCGAAATAGATAGATATTATGTAAAAGTTAATTTAACTAAAGATTATGTTGTTATTGGAGAAGTATTGTTTGAAATTGATGCTAAGTCTGAAATCGTAAATTCAAGCAACCAAGAAATTGACCCTATTAAATTGGTGGCTACGGAAGACAAGATTTATAGTTTAGATGATTTAAAAACCATATTTAATTTGTCACGTGGTGGAGATATTTACTATGTAAGCGAATATATAGATGGTCGCAAAAATTACATACTAAATGATACAACTGGAGAGTATGAGGAAGCACTAAGCAAGGAAGATGATGTTGTATATTATGCAAAAGCAGAACTAACAGATATTTTATGGTTTGATACTAATAACGAGCATTTAAACATAACATACAATTACAATAACGCTACACTGATTCAAAATATGAATACCATAAAGTATAATAATATGGTTTATAAACTAATTGGTACTACTTACAATATGGAAAATGGACGTAGCTTTGATATTGTTAATAATAAATTTATCATTCCTCAAGAGGAAGGAGAAACTTTACAAGTATTGGCTGAAAGTTATGGCGACAATATAATGCACACCTTAGTGGATAACCATAGTGTTATATATTGTAAGCAAAACGCATATTTGTTTGTAAACGAAGGTAATGATAATGATATTTTGGCTGTTTCTATAGATAGTAATGGTAAAAATGTGTATAAGTTTAGCAAACGTGTGGATAACCACAACTTTGTTGGACCAACAAAAATAAATAGTGGCAATTGTTATGTGTTAGATGGACAAACAGGAATATATACACTTGTTTCTTCAACTCATCAAGGCGGAAACTATTATAAACTAAATATATATCCAACAAATTTAGGAACGATAAATAATATTACATTTAACTATAATAGTTATGGTAAAGATTTGGCTACAAATACTGAATATGTAGATGCTATATATTATGGTGTTGAGTTGGTATTTGATAACAAAAATATCAAAACAGATGAAAAGTATGATATTTATGTTGAGCCATATATTTTAAAGCCTAGTACAGATATTATGTTAAGCGGAACAGAATATGTGTTATATGACACCGAAAATGCAAGTAATACTGACTTGTTTGATTTAACAGATAATGAAAAAGTTTCTAAAATTTCTTTTAAAACTATTGATGACGGATATACAATTTCATCATACTCTAACTCTAAAAAGCAAACTATTAAATTTGATGCTATTAATAATCAATATTCAACAAAAGTTCGTGTGCAATTAACTTATCAATCAGGCGAAACTTATAGTTATGATATTGAATTTAAAGTATTGAACCAGACTGTAGTTAGTATAACTTATCCATTTAATATAGATGATAAAACTTTAACAGGATACAATGTGTTTAATGCAAGTATTGTAGATTTGTCTAAGAGTATTGAGGATAAGTATGACATAAATGATTTTGCTCAATGGTTAGGTGTGGATACTTCTGTTGATGATTGGGAATCTCAAGTACGTATAAAATATGATATTTTATTAAAAGAAATTATCACTAACAACGGAAGTGAAACTGGTGGCAATTTGACAACCATTAACTTGATTAATGATAAGTTGTTGGAGATGGATAGATATGCTACTTATACTCGTATTGATTTAAGTGATAACTATGAGCAAGGCAAATATTATAAATATAATACACAAACTAATAGTTATGAAATAGTAACAGATGAGCAACAACCAGAAGATTGGAATGGATTGAACTATTTTAGCAAAGATGAAAGTCCAAAAGCTATTAAAAAGGTTGAAATTGTGGCTGTGTCGGGTACTTATGCTAATGTATGGCAAGCGATTACTGAAAACATTACTGCAAACGGAAGCAACATACTAATTTCTTCAAGTTTAAAAGCAGAATATTTAAGCAAACCTGGTTATATTGCATTTAAAGTATATGCAGGTGATACAGGTGCTTATGGTTACTATATATTAAAGATAGTGGCTGATGAATTGTTTAACAATGTCATAGTACAAAACGGAAGAAATACAGAACCTGTAACATATACAATAACTGACAATGATACTAAGATTATTGATGTGGTTGATGCTGATGCTAACAAAATTTATAATGTGGCTAATAATATTTCTAAGGACTTGATAGATACTGATCGTAAAAATGTATATTTGTTTATGATTAGTAGCGAAAATGTTCAAGGCGCTATTGCAGATATTAAACCAGGACAATTAATTCCTAATAATACTACATTTACCACAAGTAACACTGTACAAACTATTACTTTGGCAGTAGTGGTACAAAATGGAACTTCGCTAGTTCATGTATGTAATTATAAATTAATTTTACAACCAGATGTGGAAATTAGTTATAACGAAGATGTGATAGTATTAGAAAATCAGGATTATTATAACTATAGAATAAAAGATGCTATAACCTATAATTATGATGTGGAAAATGTTGTAGATTTAAGTGGTTATTTTGAAGTAACTAAAAATGCTGAAACAAAGGCATTAAATTTGATTGAGTTTGCTAAAAATAACCATAGTAATGGATTAGTTGTTGAAAATCAAAAATTAAAATTAGGCGATATGGATATTGCACAAATTGATGCTAATAAAGTAACCTTAACTAATCCTATAGGCGAAGATGTATATTTCTATTTGAAATTAACTTATGAGGGTGGTTTTGTAATTAATCTAAAAGTACTGGTTGACGGTTTTGAATTTAAGCCAGAAACACAATTTGTGGTTGGACAATTTAACGGAACTTCATTTGAAAATAGTTTAGATTTAGCAGAGGTGTTTGGTGGCTATAATAAAGACTATACTTTACAATACTCATCTAATGCTATAAATTGGAATGATTCATTTACAGATGTTAGTAAACAAGATAATCTACTTACATTTACTACTAGAAAAAATGACTATACTGTATATATTAAAGTTATATTAAACAATATTGCTACAAGTGGAAATTATGAAATTTCTCGTATAATTACTGTAAATGTTAAAGCTAATATAGATGGCAAGTATAATGAGGCAAATCAAGGCTATAGTCAAACAGGAACTAGGGTAACACCAGATGTGGTAATCCCTGAGGAAGGAGACAATTTAACAATTATAGGAAGTGCTTTAAATATAACTATTAATGAAGCAAAAACAACTATAAAAGTACAAAATATAGATAAAAACACTTCTATAAACTATCTAACCTTAAACGTTGGCTCGTTTAAATCAATTAACTTTACATTAACTGGTGATGGTGGTGAAACTCTACGACCAGAAGCTCAATATGCTAATAATTATCAATATTTTGTAAAAGACAATGCGTTGTATGAAACTATGACGTTTGAAGAAAGTGGAATATTAAGCTTTGTACATAGTGCTGTTAATAGCAAATTAAGATTAAACATAGAGGTAATATTGACTGATGGAAGTGCTTATGCTACTACTTATGTATTATATATCGAACTACCTAAGACTTATGAACTAGAATCAAATTACAGAGTTGCAGGTGCAACTTATGAAACAAAAACTATTAACAGTGAATTGCTATTGAGACAATTAAGTGAAGAAGAGAAAAATGAAAATCAAAATATTGACAAACATTTCTTTGGAACTGGCGAAGATGTTGAAGGTTTGGTATATGCTTCACGTATTGCTATTGATGTAAATGAAACTAAATATTATGGTTATGATAATATTGTTGGCTTAGGTTTATTAATGGACAATAACCCTAATAAGTTAATGTTTAATTTGCAAGCGCCTGAAGGTGTGAATGTATCAAGCATTAATAGTGGTAAATTAACCTTTAGAAGTGATGGTGATGCTCCTACTAATATATTGACATTAAGCAATACGACCGCAACTATAGAATATAAATTTATAGTGCTTGATGAAAATGTTGATTATAGCAAGGTTGAATACAATAATAACCTAATTCAAATTGATGATAATGGTGATAAGATAGTTGACGATATATCAATAGAATATAGTAAGTTAGATAAAGGTATTGACTTTGCTTACTTGCAATATTATCCAACTAATGAAATTGAGGGAATGGTTGCATATGTTGGGTTTATAGAACAAGATACGCAAACTGGACATAAACCTAGTTGCAAGATTGAACAAGAAGTTTCGAATCCAAATTATAGCAGTAGAATTGTTTTGGATAAAGGAACACTTGAACTTGATAAAACTTATAGATTTAAAGTTAAGATAATTACAATAAATGGCGTGTCAAGCGAAATAGATTTAATTGTATCTAACTTTGAAGTTGAGTATGGTTATGGCGAACCTGTATTAAATTATGAAACAGCTTATGCTGGAACACAAATAGGCAAGATATTTGATAAATATTCAAATGAAACCAATCGTGTAAGTGCAAAGGTTAATGGCATAGAAATAACAAATGGTAATTTAGAGTATATTGGAGCATTAAATCAATTGGTTGACCATATATATTTGGATACTGTAATTACTTATCCTAGCACAAACACATCGCTAGCATGGTATGATGCAGATACTCAAATAATTCAATCACGTGATGTGGCAAAATCTACACCTGTAACATTGATATTTGATGTTAAAGATGGAGATTTGATAGTAGGAAGATTATATTATAATTTAGTATTGGAAAACAATATAAAAATCGGTATAAATCCTAACTTGGAAAGTCAATATATGGTAGACCTATACTTGGGTTCTAATATTTATGACTTAGGCAATAGTAATGATAAAACAGACAAAACTACTATAGACTTATTGCAAAGCGAAGGTGTGATTGGCGGTGAAACTTATTACAACAACTTGTTTGTAACACTAGAGAAATATTCGACAGGTGAAACTATTGAATATAAACAAGCGTTATACAATGGAAAAGATAGTACTTTATTACCAGAAGATGTTTCAAAATATTTAAAGTTTAGTGTTAGCGATATTTATAGATTTGATAAACCTTTAGATAAGGATAATCCTTATGTTCAAGTTGATAATAATGGTAAGTTGACAATAAAAGGAAACCCAACAGGTTCATTTACATTAAATGTTGTTACTACTAACAAGAGTGCTTATGGTGAATCGTTTGTAATAAATGTATATCCTTATGATAACACTACAGCTCAATACGGAAACCAAATTAATAAAGGAACTGGTGTTGGCTTTGTGTCGGGAACAACTATTGATTTCTTTAAAGACTTAGGTCAAGCATCTGAAGATAATAGAAATATTGGTAATTATGCCTTTGCAACTTATCGTCAAGGATATGGACAACCTAAAAACACAATAAATTCAATATTTGCAGATGATACAAACGATGCTGTTACCGATAAATTGTTAACAGTAAGTTATAAATTATTAACATTTGATTACAATACAACAGTTAATGATATTAAGCTTTCTAGTAAGTGGGATAATGCTAGTGTAACAAACATTCTTCCTGGAAATGCTCCAGAACCTGACCCAGATAATCCAAATGTTGTTAATAATAATGAAGATAATAGATATTTAGGTGAAGGTGGTTTTGCGTTAAGTTTAACCTTGCCTAGTGTAAAGATGTCAACCGATAACACCGCATCTTACGAAATAGTAAGTATTCGTATGACTATTACATACAAAGGTGATGAAAGTGTGTATTTTGCGCATTACTTAGTATACAATCCTGCTAAGATAACTTTAAATGAATCTTATAATAATAAAATAATTACCTACGGGGCAAATGCTTGGCCAAAATTTGAAGATGGCGTATCCGATGGCAAAACTATTATATTAATGGGTGATTTAGGTTTGTATTCATTAGATGCAACTTTATTGGAAACTCAACCAAGTGACTGGGTTGGCGGTAAATATTTTAAATATAATGAATCAGATAAAATATATGAGCCTATTACTGGAGATGCTACAAACTTTGAAGGATTATGTTATAAACTTAACGATATTGCTACTAATCCTGACAAGTATGAAATATATGTAAAGATTGGTGATATAAATAGAAAGATTACGAATGTTACATTTAACGGAGTAAACTTGGTAGGTACATTGCCATATTTTGAAGAAGGCGAATCTGATTATTTGTTTACCAATACTGCTGAAATTAAATTAGTGTTTAAAGCCGTGGAAGGTGGTTCGATATTGTTGGAAGACAACTGGACTATTACTGCTGAAAATCCTATTACACCTAATAAGGAAATGAAACTAAATCAATTCTTCCTAACTGGGGAAATAGGAAATCAACAATATTATAATGTTTCAATTATTGGATTATTGACCGGAGATAGTTATACTAATAATTCGGCTGATGTTATAAAAGATGTTATTAAACAAAGTTTGGCAAACTATGTTCAAAATGCTAGTGATATTTCGGAATGTAGATGTGTCTATACAATAGAAATAGATAATAAAGTATATTATTTATACAATATAATCTTTAATGGCGTGGTAGACGCTAATGGAGTATTTAAAGTTGAAAAGGATTACTATATTTTGGTTGGAAATATTAGTAATTTAATAGTATTCAACTTTAACGGTGGTGATTATTATATCGATTTAACTATTGATGATAATGATATTAATATTACTAACAACACAGCAACATTTGATTTAAAAGGATTTATACGTGTATACAATAATGCTTTAAGCTTAATAGAAGAACCAACTATTTCAATTACTGCAACTAGTGGTTTGGTTGATATAGATGGAACTACAATAACATTAAAAAATATCACATCATTAACTTCAAGTGAATCTATTAAGGTTACTGTGACCGATGGAAATACTTCACGTACTATTGAATTGTTGTTTAACATTATAATTAATGCTAAGGAAAAAGATAGTAGTGGTGCTACTGTTTATAATAAAGAAAATGGATTATTTGTTTATAATGAAGTAGTAATTAAATCATTTAATATAAATAATGAAAAGGTAAATAGTGTAGAAAAAGTTAATGGAGTTGATACGAATGTTGTCATTTTAAGCGCTGATAAGATTGATGAAGATATTAATTTTAAAAAGTTATTATTAAATCTAATTAGATATAACGATGAAGATGTTGCTACAGATAGTAAAACTTTATCCTATTATCAAATAGAAATGAAATTATATGAAAATAGTGCAACATATGAAATAAAATATACTTACAACGATGGCACTGCTACATATATTAGAACATTCAAGATGAATAAATCAGTTTAATCAAAATAAAATTACAAAGAGGCAAATAGGTTACTATTTGTCTTTTTGTTTAATAAGCTAGTATAATTATTGTTTAAAATGTATAAAATTAATCGAAATTTAAAATATGACTTATAAAATTATTGACAAAAGTTAAAAAGTTTTATATATTTATAGATATACAAGAGAGGTGAGTGTATGGATTTGAACAAAAAAGAGTTTGAAAGCAAGTGTATTGAAGTGATTGAGTCCATAATATTATCAAATATTAATTATACAAGGGCAAACGCTATCACTGTTTCGGGCAAGATGCTAGAAAAAGCTAAGGAAAAGAAATGTCCACAAGGCGTATTAGATATCTATACTCGTGTTAATGAGGAATTTAAACTTGCCAGCGATAAGGAATATGAAATTTTAAAGAAACAATTATTTAAAGATAAAAAATAGGGGTGTAAAATGGGATTTGGTGATTGGTTAATGAGAGGTTTGGGCTTTGATTCGAAAAATAAAAAAAGCCAAACAGTTGTGGAAGAACCTGTAGACGACAAATATGCTAATTTTAATATGCATATTAAGCAAGAAACTGCAACCGAAGTGCCTACTCGTAATAATTTTCAAGCAGATACCTTTAATATGGGTATGCGTGACAATTTAATTATTTATTCACCTAGCACTATGAAGGAAATTCAAAGCGCTGTTGATAGTTTAAGGCAAAATCAATCGGTAATGCTTGACCTTGAAAAAATTGCTGATGAGGATAGAACTAGGGTTTTGGACTTTATTAGTGGGGCTATTTATGGCTTAAACGGAAGTATTCATAGATTTAAAGATGATAGTTTTATTCTTACGCCTGAAGGTAAGAAGATTTTGACACCTGAAAAAAAGGACTAAAATGAAAACAAAACATAAATATGTTGTTATGGGTATAATTATTGTGGTGGCGCTAGCAATTGACCTTATTACCAAGTATTGCTTTAGCGATATTGCATATACAAAAATAATACCTTATATAATCGCTTTCCAAACAAATGGAGGTAATAGTGGGGCTGCTTTTGGAATTTTTTCCAAAAGCACAACTTTTTTAATTGTGTTTAGCATAATTATTGTGTTATGCTTAATTTTTGTTGATGTGTCCTTAAAAATTAAATCTAAAACCTATACAATTGGCTTTGGCCTAATGCTGGCTGGTGCTATTGGCAATTTTGTTGATAGAATTATGTTGGGCTATGTGCGTGATTTTATTATGTTTGATTTTTGGAAAAGTTTTCCAATATTTAATTTTGCCGATTGTTGCATAGTTGTAGGTTCTGTTTTAATAGGTATATATTTTGTATTTTTAACAAGGAAGGGCAAAGATGGAACAAATTAAATGCGATATTAATGATATAAGATTAGATGTATATGTTAGTGACAAGTTTAAGGAGTGCACTCGCTCGTATATCAAAACTTTGATTGAACAACAAAAAATTCAAGTTAATGGCAAAAATGTTAAAGCTGGCTATAAATTGAAAATTGGAGACCTTGTAGAAATAGAATTTCCGCCAGTTGAAACAATTTCAACCGAAGCTCAGGATATACCTATTAATATAGTATACCAAGATAAGGACTTGTTGGTGATTAATAAACAGCAAGGGTTAGTTGTTCATCCGTGTTCTACAACCAAAAGCAGGACTTTGGTTAATGCTTTGATGTATCATATTAAGGATTTGAGCACTATTAACGGAGTGTTGCGTCCAGGGATTGTTCATAGATTAGATAAAGATACTGCAGGATTGATGCTGGTGGCAAAAAACGACAATGCGCATAAGTTTTTGCAAGAACAATTAAAAGATAAAACTTTAAATAGAGAATATTTAGCACTGGTTAAAGGTAGGATTAAAAACGACTTTTCGGTAGAGGGCTATATTGGGCGTAATCCTAAAAATCGTAAGCAAATGGCACTGGTTTCGTCTGAAAAGGGTAAATATAGTTATACTGATTTCTATATACATAAGTCTTATGAACACTATACTTTGCTAAGATGTGTGTTAAAAACAGGCCGAACTCATCAAATAAGGGCACATTTAAAGAGTTTAAATCACGCTATAGTAGGCGATGAGTTGTATGGAGGTGTTGATAAGGCAATTAAAACTAAAGGGCAACTGCTATTTGCCTATAAAATTCGTTTTGTGCATCCTACATCTAAACAAAATATGGAATTTGAGGCACCATTACCTAAGGATTACGTGCAGATTTTGGAAAAATTAAGGTAAATTTACCTTTTCGACAAAACTAGTACTTATTCGTATAATAAATTTTAAGTGCTGAAACAAACTACAAATATCATCAATGCTAAAAAAAGATTAATTTAATTTGTCGAATTTGCTTAAAAATCGTTGACAAAAATTCAAATATTAATTACAATAGCATTGTTAAACAAAAAATAGGAGACTATCAATGAAAAAATTATCTAAATTTATTTACTTTATTTTCGCATTTGCATTGATTACTTGTATGGCAATCTTTAACCCTGCAATTACTTTTGCTGATGCTGACGAAGCAGATGTGACAACATCACTTTTAATTTCTGGTTCAAAAATGGACAAAGTTGTCGAAAATGGTAAGGGTGAAGAATTAATTATACCTATGCCTAAAGTGGAAAACGTTTCTGGCTCTCACGATGATTACATCGTAGTTAAGGACAGAACTGGCGTTGAATACACTTATGATTGTCAAACTGGCGAAACTCTTAAAAAAGGTAAACCTGTTTCAGTTGATTACTTTACAAAGTTAGATGAAAACAAAAATGTAATAGCGTCTAACGATACAACCACTGAGGTTAAATATGTTAAAGTTGCTCATATAGGTAAGGGTGAATATACCGTACGTTACAAAGCTGTGGCTGGAGGTAAAACTTATTATAGTGAAGCTCAACAAATTCAAGTTAATAGTGTGGCTCATAGTTGGGAATTTGAAACTGCTGACGATGAGGGTAATGTTGATAAAAAGATTATCCCTTCAATTACTAATACTGTAAATAGTGAAGGTGAACAAGTTAAATATGCTTTACCATTACCAACTATTATCAATAGTCAAGATGCTAATTTAAACAAAACATATGATAAAAATGATGCTGGTGAATATATCAAAGTTATCAAAAATGGTGGCGGAGATGCTAACGACCTTCTAGTTAAGGGTGAAGATGAGGATAACAATCTTTACTTTGTTCCAACACTTGCTGAAGGTGAAGAAACTGCAACATATACTATTAAATATGTATCAAAGGTAACATCTTTCCCTGACAAAACTTATACTGTAAAGGTTGATAGTGAATATAATAATGAGGCTAAATTGGAAGTTACTCATAATACTATTAGCAACGTTCAAGCTGGCGCTCCTATCACATTGCCTACAGCAAACGTTACTGACAAAACTCATAATAAGTCTGGTGTAGAAGTGGATACTGTAATTACTATTAAGGGTAATGGTGATACTTATGTGTTAACAAACAACTATACTGTAACTATTAATAAAACTGGTTATTATACTGTAGAATACAAAGTAACAGATGCTTATGGTAACACTGCTACAAGCAAAACAGCATCTATGAACTTAAATAACAAAAAACCTTATTTAGTTGCTTATGCTGATACTTATAGTATTGAAGGCGATAACTGGGAAGACAGCGTTAATACAAACGTAGCTCATAAGATTTATAACGAAGTTGGTTATAACGGATTTGAAGTTCCAGCAATTTATGCTAAGGACTATATGTCTGGATACAATGCACTTAAATGGGAACGTAAGTTGGTTGCAACTGATGGTTCTGGAATAGAATTCGATATCGATAGTGCTGATAACGGCGCTTGGACTGCTCCTGCTGAAGGACAAAAAGAAAAATATAATCAAGTAGTTCGTTTTGAATTTACTGCTAAAACAGATAAAGATGGCAACGAATACAAAACTGCTGAAGATTACGCTGGTATGAGCTTTAAATTAGTATATACTGCTACAGATGCAGATGGTAAGTATGCTACTGCTCAAGAGTATGTTATTGAGGTTGCTGATGCTGACGTATTAACAAACAACGTTGATAAAAATCTAATTATCAATTTCCCTACAATCAATGAGGAAATTGACCCTAATGCTGCATTAACATTTACAACTGCAACTGCTAAGGAAGAACCTAAAGATAGCACAATGGTTGCTGATGAGCGTGTAGAAGTTAGAACTTATTACTACTATGGTGGTAAAGATGCAAAGGGTAAGACAGAAATTGAAAATATTTTAGCAGATTATATTGATGATAAATCTTCAAAAGATCCTAATTATGTTGAAAAATATGGTTATGATTTTGATACATTCTTAACTGAATGGGCAAGAAAAGATTTAGATATTTCTGAACAATTGGAATCTGTTGATGGTAAAACTGAATTAACTTTAACAGGTTATGTAGAACAAAAGAGCGTGGTTGTATTTGCAGTAGCAATTAACGACCAAGGTCAATTTGTAATTAAAGCGCAAGAAATTGCAATTAATAATACAGATGAAGATCGTGCTCCAGTACTATATGGTACTCCAGTAAGTAACTATGAAGAACAAATGCTTGAATATAGCAAGGGTGTAAGTGTTAGCGCATTTAACCAAAATTGCTTAGTGAAATTACCTGCAGTTTCATTTATCGACTATGATAAGGATAACAATGTGGTAGACAGCAGTTTACAAGTAAAAGTTACTTGTTATGTAGATACTCCTGACCAAACAGTTGGTGTTACAGTTGAAGATTTCGTACAAAAAATCACAGGCGAATGTGGTATTGGCGTGGCTGAACTTACAACTACTTATGCAGGAACATATTATGTAGTATATACTGCTACAGATGATGCTGGTAACACTGCATCTTACGTTTCAACTTTTGAGGTTGCAAAAACTGAAAAAGCATATATTAAAGTAGATAACGATGAACATATTACAAAAACTATTGGTGAAGAAGTTAAATTTAACATCAGTCTTGCTGGTGATGGTGAATATACTTATTCAGCAGATGACTTTGATATTTCTTGGGGAGAAAATAAACCATCAGGTTTAGGTTCAACTGCTCATAGCTTTAAGTTTGATAAAGCTGGAACTTATGTTGCTACAATTAGCGCTAAGTATTCAATGAACAATATCCCTGGTTATGAAACTCCAGATGTTACAATTACTGTTACAATTACTGAACCTAAGATGACATGGGAAGCAGATGTGGATAAATTCCTACAAAATCGTACTGCTGAAAAGGGCGAAACAATCGAATTGGAAGTTATTTCAGCAATCGAAAATGGTAAGGAAATTAACGCTGAGCCAAAAGTAGTATTTACTGATAGTAAGGGTAACGAAACAGATGTTGAAGTTTTATTAAATGAAGAATCATTTAACAACTACTACTTTGTTACTGATGCTAATAAAGATGGTGTGTATAAGGTAACTTATACAGCTACTACTGATTATAACTCTGAGTCTAAATCATTTACAATTACTTGTGGTGATTATTATGCTCCTACAGTTATTATTGGAAACAACAAATTAGATAACTCTAAGATTACTTACAATGGTGAAGATATTACATTTAAAACAACATTTGTTCAAGATGACGATGCTGAAAATGGTAATTATATATTAACTATTGTGGCTACTGAAAAGGAAAGCAAAAAACAATTATTTAGTTATGACATTAAGGTTGACTTAAAGGACGTAAATGCGACTGGCGGAGACGCTGAATACTTTACTCCAAACAGTTGGAATATTGAATTGACAGGTGATTCAGTTTCAAGCAAGACAACTAGTGGAAATACTTCTACATGGTCAATCCAAGGTGTAGGTAGTTATGAATTGTCATTGACTGTAAGAGATTCTAACAACAATGCTACAACTAAGACAATTGAATTTAGCGTATCTAACAAAACTGAACCTAAGAGCATCAAAGATGAAGTGGTTGGTGTTGTATTAATTATCGTATCAGTTGTTGTGTTGGGTGGAGTAATTTTATTCTTCGCATTGGCTGGTAAGAGAAATAAGTCAAGAAGAAAAACTATCAAATCTAACAAAGACTAAAATAAATAAAAACTTCTATGAAAATTCATAGAAGTTTTTTATACTGTTAAAAACTTTTTAAAACTTTAGTTGTTTTGCTTGATTTAGAAGATTTTGTATGTTAGTATATAATTATATAGATAAGATATACAAAGGTATGAAAAAAACATTATATACGCTGTTTTTTAAGCGATTTTTAGATATATTGTTATCGGGCTTGGCACTTATTATATTAAGCCCAGTGTTTTTGGTTACTTCTATAGTGTGTAGAATTAAAATGGGTAGAGGAATTGTATTTACAAATTATCGTCCTGGCAAAAACAATAAGATATTTAAGTTGTACAAGTATCGTTCGATGGTGTATAAGTATGATGAAAATGGTGACTTGTTGCCAGATAAAGATCGTATGACTAAATTTGGAAATATGTTGCGCAAAACTTCATTAGACGAACTTCCTCAGTTGTGGAATATATTTAAGGGTGATATGAGTATTGTGGGCCCTAGACCAAAACTGGTAAAGGATATGGTGTTTTATAATGAAGAACAAAATATTAGAAGTTTGGTGCGACCAGGATTAACTGGTTTAGCTCAAGTTAATGGACGAAATAATGCAACGTGGGAAGAAGTTTTTGAATACGATAAATATTATGTAGAGCACTGTAGTTTTTGGCTAGATATTAAAATATTTTTTAAAACGATAGTAAAGGTGTTTAAAAAGAAAGATATTGTAGAAACAGACAAAACAAAGCAAGCATATTATTATGGCGATTATTTACTTGAAAACGGGGTTGTGACAAAGGAAGAATATAAAACCAAGCAGGAATTGGCAAAAACTTTAATTGAAAAAACTAAAAAGATAGGGAAAAAGAAAACAAAAGCAAATTAGAGATATAAATAGTTAATAAACGACTAAAATTTTAGTCGTTTTTTATATTCTAAATATCAAAAATCGACCTAAAAAGCAATTTAATATATTTGACTAATTTTATAATAAAATATATAATAAAAATATAACAAAATAGGGAGATTTTATGAAGAAAAGAAGTGAAATAGATGAACAATACAAATGGGATTTATCAAGTTATATTAAAGATGAAGAAGAGTTAAAAAGTAATTTACAATACTTAAAAGATAATGCTGACAAATATAAGGATTTTTATGGAAAATTTAACGATAAAAATGTATTAAAACAATATTTAATGTTTGACAAAGAATATACAATAGTTTTTTATAAAACCTATTCATTTGTTGACCATACTTTGGACACGGATACTTCAAATGTTGAGTTTATTAATTTGTCTAAAAAGCTTGAATATATTGGCAAGCAGTGCGCTGAGGCCAGTTCGTTTGTTTCGCCTCAATTAAGTGAATTGAGTGAAGATTATTTGAAAGAGTTGATTGATGATGAGGAATTGAAAAATTATAAAAGATTTTTTGAACATATTTTAAGAGACAAACCTCATAAGATTGATGAAAGAGATAGCGTTTTGCTAAGCAAAATGAGTTTGTGTTTAGGTAATGATAGTGAGGTGTTTAATACTTTAACAAACGGTGAAATTAAGTTTGATAACATAATTGATAGTGAAGGAAATATTCACGAAGTATATGAAGCAGACTATTCAAAACTTTTAGATAATAAGGACCGCAAAATTAGAGAAAGTGCATTTAAGTCAATTATGAATGGATATGGTGGGAAAATTAGGACTATTTCATGTTTGTATACCAACGATATTCAATACGATATATTTAATAGTAATTTAACTAAATTTAACTCAACTAGAGAAAGGTCAATGTTTTATGAGGAAGTAGACACTAAGGTTTATGATACATTAATAAAAAATATCACAAACAGAATAAATGTTTTGCAAAAATTTTTAAAGATAAAATCAAAGTATTTAAACATCGAGGATATGGCGTATTATGACATGATGTTAACTGTTGGAAATAAATCCAAATATTCAGTTGATGAAGCTATTAAATTGGTTAAAGAGTGTACTGAAATTTTGGGTGACGAATATAAGAAGATTTTGGAGGAGAAGTTTAATCAAGGAGTAATAGATTATTTACCTAACGAAAATAAACAAACAGGTGCGTATAGTAGCGGATTTTATGGTTATCCTAGCATTGTGCTTATGAATTTTGTGGACGACTACAATAGTGTTAGCACTTTAGCTCATGAAATAGGGCATGCAATGCATACTGAATTGTCTGATAGAAATCAACCTTTTGAATTGTCGGACTATGTGATTTTTGTGGCAGAAGTAGCAAGTACTGTTAATGAAATATTGCTCAACTTACATGTATCCAAAACAGCTTCAAAAGAACAAAAAGTTGCTTTAATATTTGAAATGTTGGATAGTTTGCGTGCTACTGTGTATCGCCAAACATTGTTTAGTGAATTTGAAGATTTTGCACATAATCAACTAGAACAAGGAAATCCTTTAACTTACGAGGATTATAACAATAAGTACTATGAGTTGAATAAAAAATATTATGGTGATAGTATTGTTTTGCCAACAGAATTAAAATATGAGTGGGCAAGGATACCTCATTTTTACAATGCGTTTTATGTATACAAATATGCTACTGGATTTATTAGTGCGTTATGTATTGTTCAAAATTTGTTGGAAGATGAGCAGTATTATAAAAAATATATCAACTTTTTAAAGAGTGGTTGTAGTAAGCCGCCAGTAGAATTATTGCAAGATATTGGCGTGGATTTAACTACTGATGAACCATACAATAAGGGGTTTAAATTTATTGAGAATTTAATCAATGAAATTAAATAAATTTAATTTGTAATATTTGAATAAAATACTACAAATAAGATAAATATTATTTTAAATATTAGTATTAAAAAGTTAGTAAAACATGAAATAAAATATTTATAAACATATTCAATAAAATTATTATTAAACAATGTA
>JAZUAD010000021.1:0-64182 GCA_045637825.1 Candidatus Onthoplasma sp.
AAACGATATATAAATACATATTAAAGATAGATAAAAACTGCAATAAAAATAATAATCAAATATATGGTTATACAAAATTCGATAATAAATTTTTAAAATTAACTATATATTTTCCTGCGTTTATATTTTTAATGTTTTTTATTATATTTACTACATTTTTCTTAGTTGGTCCTATAATTAGTGATGCTTTTTTAAAAATATTAAATTATGTAATACAAAAACCAGTTATGAGCATTATTAAAAGTGCTACTAATTCAAAATTTATAATTGCAATTTTTAGCGAAGGAATATTTGGGGCGTGCTTTAGTGTGTTGGGATTTTTACCACAGATTTGTTTAATGTATTTGTTTTTATCCATTTTAGAAAATAGTGGACTAATTACACGTATGGCATTTTTACTTGATGATATATTTCAAAAGATTGGATTAAATGGAAAGATGGTGTATACATTATTAATGGGGTTGGGGTGTTCAACAAGCGCAACTTTAACTGCTAAAAATATGGTGGACAAAAATTCGCAAATCAAGGCAAGCCTACTTACTCCGTTTATTAGTTGTAGCGCTAAGTTGCCTATATATACAACTTTGTGTTTAGCGTTATTTAGAGTTAATAGTATTTGGGTAATTTTTGGATTGTATATGTTAGGAATTGTGGTGGCGATTATATTTGCAATAATTTTTGAACGAACTATATTGCCTAGCCAAAACTCACAATTTATTATTGAGTTCCCTCCGTTGAAATTTCCTAAAATATTTGATATTTATAAAAGTATAAAAACAAGTTGCAAGCAATTTATTTTTAAAGTATTTGGAATTATATTTGGAGCAAGTATAGTATTATGGTTATTAAGTAACTTAAACATTAGATTTGAATACGTGGGTGAAGTTGGTAAATCAATACTTTATAGTTTTAGTAGTATAATTAGTTGGGCGTTTAAACCTGTAGGGCTAAACAATCCTAATATTATTTGTGCGTTACTAGTGGGATTGGTTGCTAAGGAATTGATTTTGTCGCACTTTGCAATTTGTAACAAAGTAACTAATTTGGGTTTGTTGGGTGTCAGTTTGGTTAGCGTTTCAAGTCCGGTTAATTTTGGTATTGCCGAAGGGGTTTCGTTTTTAGTGTTCACCTTGCTGTATTTTCCGTGTATTTCAAATTTTGCAGTGCTGTTAAAAGAGGTTGGTGTTAAATATACCCTAATAGGTATAGCACTTCAACTAGGGCTTGCTTATTTGATTGCGTTTATCTTGTATAGTTTGCTGGCTAAGGGGTTGGTATATACAATGGTTGCTTTGTTAGTGGTGGCAATAATTTTGTTGGCGATAAAAATAATATTAAACAAAGTCAAATCAAAAAAAATATTTTGTAAATGCGCAAATTGTAATAATTGCAAATTTTGAAAATAAAAAATATTTTTATTAATGGTTTCGACAGGGTTAGCCAAAATAGTTTTAAATTTTGGTTAACTTTTTTAATTGTGTTAGATGGGGATTTTCTGAAAATTTAGTTATTTTTAAAATATTTTGAAATAAGGATTGAAAAAAAATAGATTATTTGATATAATATATTTTGAATTAAAAAATTATTGCAAAGCAAATTATGTATTTGCAGTAAAAGAGGTGAATTATGAATAAGCCAATTGTGGCAGTGGTTGGAAAACCTAACGTGGGTAAAAGCACGTTTTTTAACAAAGTTGTAGGACGTAGAATTAGTATAGTGGAAGATACCCCTGGTGTTACTAGGGATAGGATTTTTGCCGATGCAACTTGGTGTGGATATGCGTTTACTTTAGTAGATACTGGCGGATTAGATTTTGAAGCAAAGGACGAAATTAATGCAAACATTTTAGAGCAAGCGCAACTAGCAATTGATGTTGCAGATGTGATTGTGTTTTTTGTAGATGGTAAAGAGGGTATGACATCGCAAGATAAGGAAGTGGCAAATTATCTTCGTAAAAGCAAAGCGCCTAAAGTATTGGCGGTTAACAAGTTGGATAATAACGAAATAGAAAAGACGTATGAGTTTTACGACCTTGGTTTAGGCGAACCTTTTGGTGTGTCGGTAGAGCATGGTAAAGGGGTGGGCGACTTGTTAGATGAAATTGTGGCACATATTAAACAAATACCAGAAACTGAAGCAAACAAGGGGTTAAAACTTGCAATAGTAGGTAAACCAAACGCCGGTAAAAGTACGCTTACTAATTATCTAGTTGGTGAAAAGCGTGTGGCGGTTAGTAGCGTGGCAGGTACTACTCGTGACGCTATTGAAGTTCCATTTAGATACAATAATGAAGATTACTTTATTATTGATACTGCAGGGCTTAGAAAGAAAAGCAAAATAGAACCATCTAGTATCGAGCGTTATAGTGCGGTGCGTAGTCTTGACGCTATTACACGTTGTGATGTGGCAATACTGGTAATTGATGCCGAGCAAGGTATTACCGAGCAAGATGTAAAGATTGCAGGGCTAATTCACGAGCAAGGCAAACCTAGTGTGATAGTAATCAACAAGTGGGATTTGATTGATAAGCAAACTGGAACTTTGGAAAGTTATAAAAAGAAGTTGGAAGTAGACCTTGCCTTTATGAAATATTTTGTACCAGTGTTTATTTCTTGTAAGGAACATAAGCGTACAGGCAAGGTTATGGAAATGGTTGAAAAGGTATATGCAAATTCAACTAGGGAAATAAGTATGGGATTATTTAATAACGTATTGGTTAATGCAATTAGTGTAACACAACCACCATACAAAAATGGCAGACGTATGAAAATTACACACGGTAAACAAAGTTCTAACTGTCCACCAACTTTTGATATATATTGTAATGATGCATCTATTGCTGATAATGCATATACTAAATATTTGGAAAATGCATTTAGACGTGCTTGGGACTTTAGTGGAACTCCTATTAAAATTCAATTTAAGTCACGCAGTGATAAAGATTAATTAATTTAACGCTTACATTTAGTAGGCGTTTTTTTGTTAAAAAATATACAAATTTGATAACTTGGTTAAATTTGCTTGCTTAAAATTTAAAATTTGGTTATTATAAATGATATAAGGATATTTATGAAAGTTTTATATTTAATTATTTTAGCAGTATGTAGTTATTTGTTTGGCAATATTAACTTTGCCAAGATTATATCTAAGTGTAAAAAGGACGACATTACTAAGCATGGTAGTGGTAACCCTGGTACACTTAATATGTTGCGTACCTTTGGCTTTAAGTGGGCAATTCTTAATATGACCTTGGAAATATGTAAAGGATTGATACCAACCCTTGCAGCAAAACTAATATTTAAAGATATGGATATTGCGCAAATTGCAATATACGTTGCAGGCGTCTCAGTAATATTGGGTCATATTTTTCCAGTTATGTGCAAGTTTAAAGGCGGAAAGGGTGTGGCTGCCTTTGCGGGCTTTAGCTTTATAGCGCTACCTTGGTGGGTTGCATTAATTGTGCTAGTTGTTTGCTTTACCTTTGTTACAATTACCAGTATTGGTTCAGTTGGAACTCTAGGTTTTGTATTAATTTCTGCAACCATACAATTAGTTCGTATTAATCCAGAAAATTATGGTTGGCTTTGCTATATAGCATTGGTTGCTATAGTAACCTTAATTATGTATGTACATCGTGGAAACATTAAAAGACTATTCCAAGGTAAGGAAAATCCTACAAACATTCGTGCTGCATTTAAAAAGGATTTTAATTTAAACAAGGAAAAAGTGTCTGCAGAGGGAAAAGATGTTAAAATTTTAAGTGCAGAAAGTACCGACGTTAAACAAACTGAGGAAGTTAAACCAGTACAAGAAGATAGCGCTGAAAATAACTAAAATTATATTAAAATCAAGGTCGTTAAGGACTTTGGTTTTTTGTTTGTCAAAAAATGTAAAATTATAGTAAAATGATGATTTTAATATTAAAAATTTTAGCATAATTAAACTAAATTTTTAAAAACACTTGTAATTTAGTTTTCGTTATGTTATAATAACACCAGTAAGTTATTTTTTTATTTTTAATTTTGTAACAGGGGTGTTGCTAATAAAAGGTTTACATTGATGTATTATGAGCGGGAGAATTGTGCCCATAATCAAATGTATTGCATAAGTGTTTTTTGTAAGCACATATATACCGACTTAATAATTTACTAAATAATATAAAAATGATTTAAAAGGAAAAATTTATGGAAGAATATGAAAGATTATTAACAAGTGAGGAGTTTGATAGTTCGCTATTAGAACAAGCAGAACTATTGATGAACAAATCCAATCGAAGCGGAATGCGTAAATCCTCAACTCGACCAAGAAATACTAAGGTGGCGGGCGCTAAGGGCGAAAAAACTAAGTCTAATAGTGCTAATAATAAGCAAAATACCGTAAAAGTAGACAAAGTTAACAATGAAAAGCCAGTAGCAAAAACTAAAGAAGAACCAAAGCAAATTAAAAAATCAACTTCTCGAAAAACTGGTAATAAAAACAACTTAAAAGTTATGTTCCTTGGCGGAATTGGCGAAGTAGGTAAAAATATGACCGTATTTGAATACGGCAACGATATATTGATTGTTGATAGCGGGGTAATGTTCCCAGACGATAGTTTGTTGGGTATTGACCTAGTTGTACCTGATATCACTTATTTGCTTGAAAATAAGGACAAAATTCGTGGTATGGTAATAACTCACGGTCACGAGGACCATATTGGAGGGTTACCTTATGTTTTAAACGATATTAAAACACCTATTTATGCTAGTGCGCTTACTTGCGGTATGATTCAAAAGAAGATGGACGAGTTTAGAAAAATTCAATATAAAACTCAAGTGGTTCGTCCTAGACAAAAGGTTAAAATAGGTTGTTTTGAAGTAGAATTTTTAAATGTTAACCACTCAATAGCAGGAGCTTATGGCTTGGCTATTAAAACTCCTGTAGGTATTGTAATGCATTCGGGTGACTTTAAGGTTGACTTAACACCTGTTCACGGTGAACGTATAGACTTCCATCGTTTTGCAGAATATGGTAGCAAGGGTGTGTTATTGTATATGGCAGACTCTACAAACGCTGAGCGTTCGGGCTATTCAATGAGCGAAAAAGTGGTAAGTAATACCTTTGAAAATTTATTTGCCGACCATAAAAAAGAACGTATTATTATTGCAACCTTTGCTTCAAACGTGCATAGATTGCAAGAAATAATGAATATTGCCGAACGTAATGGACGTAAAATAACATTTACTGGTCGTAGTATGGTTAATGTTACAGATGTTGCTACAAAAGTTGGCGAAATGAAAATTAATAAGGCAAACATTGTAGATATTGATAAATTAAATAATTATAGAGATGAAGAAATTTGTATCATTTCTACAGGTAGCCAAGGCGAACCTATGAGTGCGTTATCACGTATGGCTAACGGCGAATTTAAGGGCTTGGAAATTGGAAATAACGATTGTATTATTTTCTCTAGTAGTCCAATTCCGGGTAACGAAAAAATGGTTAACAATGTAATTAACAAACTAATTACTTTGGGTGCCGATGTTATATACAATCAACTAGAACAAGTGCACGCTTCTGGTCATGCATACAAGGAAGAATTAAAGATGATGTTTGCGCTAGTAAAACCTAAATATTTTATACCAGTTCACGGCGAACAAAAGCATTTGATGGCTCACGCAAGTATTGCTGAAAGTATGGGCGTTGACCGCCATAATGTATTAATTCCGCAACTAGGTATGAAAGTAGATGTTGGCGAACGAACATTTAAGGCAAATGGCTTTGTTCCATTTGGTAACAGATTGATTGACGGTGCTGGCGTTGGCGAAATGGAAAGTAATGTGTTAAAGGAACGTAAACAATTGTCGGAAGATGGACTATGTGTGGTTATTGTTAACATTAATCCTAACTTAGGCAAGTTTGCTTCACGTCCTGAAATAGTTTCGCGTGGTTTTACTTATATGGGTGAGGCACAATCTTGGTTGGAAGATGCTAAAAATGTAGTTATAGATTCAGCTGAGGAAGTCGACCTAAAAGCACGTGACTATATGACCTTAAAACAAAATATTAGAAAACAATTAACCAACTTCTTAAACAAAAAATTAAAGCGTAAGCCGATGATAATACCTATAATAGTGGAGAGTAATTAATTATGTTAACTGCCTTAAAAATATATGCAGAAAAAAACGATATTCCTATTACAAAAGATGATACAATGCAATTTATTGTTGACTATATTAATACTAACAAAGTAAAAACAATACTAGAAATTGGTACTGCTATTGCTTATGGTAGTATTAATATGGCAATGTGCGATAGCGTTACTAATGTAACAACGTTGGAAATATCAACCGACAACTATCGTGAAGCACTAAACAATATTGCTAAATATAATATGTTAAACAAAATAGATGCAAGACTGATTGATGCTAGGTGGTATATTAACGAGTGTGACAAAAAGTTTGATTTGATTTACCTAGATGGACCTAAAGGTCAATACATCAATTATTTACCTAGATTATTGGAATTATTAAACCCAAATGGAGCAATTATTGCCGATAATATTTTGTTTCACGGAATGGTTAATGGCGAAATTGTTACACCATCATCTTGTAGAAGTATGGTTAATGGTTTAAGGCAATTTATTGATGAGGTTACACATAATCCTAAACTGGACAGTCATATCTATCATATAGGTGACGGGGTTTGTGTAACTAAACTAAAATAGAATTTAAAATGGAGAAAATATGGAATTATTAGCCCCTGTGGGAAATATTGATAAACTAAAACTAGCAATCCATTATGGCGCTGATGCAGTATATCTTGCTTCTAAGCGCTTTGGGTTGCGTACTTTTGCTGGCAATTTTGATATGGAACAACTTGCTTGGGCAGTAGATTTTGTACACAAGGCAGGCAAAAAAATTTATATCACTATCAATATTATTCCGCATGATAGCGATTTTGATGGCCTTGAAGATTATATTAAAGATTTGAACAACCTTGGTGTAGATGCTGTTATTGTGGCAGATTTGGGTGTTATGCAAGTGGTAAAACGTGTGGCACCTAACCTTGATATTCATATATCAACACAAGCAAATGTGACAAATAGCGAAACTGCTAAATTTTATGCTAGCTTAGGTGCGAAGCGTATAATTTTGGCTAGGGAGTTAAGTTTGGAAGAAATTAAAAAACTTCGTAGTGAACTTCCTAGTGAAGTGGAACTAGAATGTTTTGGTCATGGTGCTATGTGTATTAGTTATTCGGGTAGATGTTTGCTATCAACCTTTATGACAGGTCGTGATGCTAATCGTGGCGCTTGTGTGCAAGCGTGTAGATGGAATTACACTATTCGTGAAACTAATAAAACTGAGGAATATCCTATCGAGGAAGATAGTAAAGGTACATATATACTAAATTCACACGATATGTGTATGATAAACTATCTTGACCAACTTCGTGATGCAGGTATTGCCAGCATTAAGGTGGAAGGCCGTATGAAAAGCGAATATTACGTGGCCAATATTGTAAATGCTTATCGTAAGGCATTAGATTATATGGAAAGTCACTCTAATTATGATTTACCAGAGGAAATTGCAAACGAAGTAAATAAATCTAGCCATAGAACCTATAGTACAGGATTTTTCTTTGGTTCGGCTAAGCAAAATTTACAAACCTCTATGCCTGAAGCGGAATATGATTTTATAGCAATAGTGCTAGAAGATAGTGCTAATGGTAGGGCGTTGGTTGAAATGCGTAACAGATTTTTAACAAATACAAGTTTAGAAGTGTTGTCTAAATTTAAAAATAATGCTATAATAAATATCAATAAGATTGAAACCGAAGAGGGTGAAGAAATTGATGATGTTAAAGTGGTTCAACAAAAAGTATATGTTTATACCGATAAACCTTTACATAAATTTGATATCTTGAGGCGTAAAAAATCTTAGATTTGTACAAACATACAATACAAAAAATAAAATATAATACTATGAAGGAAGAATATGCAACAAAAGTCGCTAATTGTAATATACAATCCCAATGCACGTAAAGGCAAAATTAAGGAAGTTATGCCTTACATTCAACAACGTCTATCTACTAAGTTTAGTCCTTGCGACACTGTGCAAAGTAAAAGTGCGGAAGATATGATAGATTTGGCACGCAAAAATGCTGAAAAGTATGACTGTGTGGTGGTTGCTGGCGGAGATGGAAGTATACATAATGTAATAAATGGAGTTAAGCAAAGCAAGGGTAGACCTACACTTGGATTTTTGCCTTACGGAACGGTTAATGATGTATGTAGAACGCTTAATGTACCTAGAGATTTAGATAAAGCAATAGACGTTATATTGCGTGGCGAAACTATTAAATATGACATTATGCAAGAAGGTAATAATTTTATGATATATACCTTTGCGGGCGGAATGTTTGTTAGCACTAGTTTTAAAACCAGTACTGGTATGAAAAAATTATTAGGTAAATTTGCATATTTTATAACAGGCGCAAAGCAATTATTTAGCATGCGAACACTACCTTTAACGGTGGAAATAGATGGTGAACGTCATCATGGTAGATATATTATGATGATGGTGCTAAATAGTGCCTCAGCAGCGGGCTTTAAGATTAATAAAACTCGTGATATTGATGATGGGTTGTTAGATGTTATATTAATTGAGAAAAAGCGCAGTTTCTTTAAAGCTTTATTTACCTTGCTTAAGATGTTTTTGTTTGGCTTAAAGAGCGTAAAAAAACATAAAAATGTTATACTAAGAAAGTGTAAAAGCGTAAAGATTGAAAATCACTCAAACGAACCCTTTACTCAAGATGGTGAGGAGGCAGATTTCCTAACCAAGGAAATTAACATTACAGCACCTGTAACAGTGTTTTGGGGAACCGATAAAAAACAATAAATGATTATTGAATAAAAG
The DNA here is from genome assembly GCA_045637825.1 of Candidatus Onthoplasma sp. Classification (GTDB taxonomy): domain Bacteria; phylum Bacillota; class Clostridia; order Christensenellales; family UBA1242; genus Onthoplasma. The sequence goes on from JAZUAD010000021.1 coordinate 8,904, forward strand.
AGAATATTTAACAAATAATATTTGTATGTTAGACTTATCTTAAAAGGTAAGTCTTTTTTATTGATAAAAGGGGAATACAATGAAAAAATTAGCACTAGTTTTAGGTGGCGGAGCAACTAAGGGTTATGCTCATATTGGAGTTTTAAAAGTGTTGGAACAAAATAATATAATTCCAGACCTAATAGTGGGTTGTAGTATGGGTGCTATTGTAGGCGGGCTATATGCTAGTGGTAAGGATAGCGATTACTTGTTAAATATAAGCAAAAAAATAACCAAAAATAAGTTGATGGATTTTAATTTAATCAATCTTTTTGTAGGTTCTAATATAATGAGTGGTAAAAAACTAAGAAAAGTATTGTTTCAAGAAATAGGTGATATTACTCACGAGCAATTAAAAATACCTTTTATAAGTGTAGCAACAGATATTATGGAAGGTAAGTTGGTGATTTTAAAGCAAGGTAAATTACTAGATAATATTTTAGCCAGTTCGTCTATTCCTGTAGTATTTCCTAGTATAAAAATAGATAATCAAATATTAGGCGATGGAGGTATATTAAATAATGTTCCAGATGCTGTTGCAAGAAAGGAAGCAAAAGATTATATTATTTTAACGATAGATGTTGTTGCTGATTATAAAAAACAGATTGAACATAGTAAATTAAAGATAGTGGCTTCAATGATTAATTTAATTACATTAATGCAAACGGAAATAACTAAATTAAAAGGAGATTGTAGCGATATCCGTATAAATATTACACAGTCGGATATTTCGCAAATGGGCTTTGATAAAGATAGTATTGAAAGTTCAATAGACTATGGAATGGAATATATGAAAAGACATATATCAAAATTAAAAAAATTGTTGAAAGATTAAATTTTTGTTGTTTATTTGCTTTACAAATTTTTTCAAGTAAGCTATTATAGAACTATGGATATTATTAATAGATTATACATTAAAGCAAAAGAAAAGAAAGGAACAATATTGTTGCCAGAGGCGCTTTTAGATGAGCGTGTGATGAAAGCTAGTTGCAGATTAGTTGCCGATGCTGTATGTAACCTAGTTTTATTAGGGAAAAAGGAGCAATATCCTATTGAACTTAAAAATAGTTCGTGGGTTAAAATTATAGACCCAAGCAACTATAATAGATATGATGAAATGGTGGACTTGTTTATTAAAAAGCGTGCTAAAGCAAACTATACACGTGAGCAAGCGATGGATATTTTAAGTGACCCTAGTTATTTTGGAACTATGTTAGTAGAAATGGGCGAGGCGGACGGAATGGTAATAGGTGCCTATTACACTTCGGCAGATGCTTTAAGACCTGCTTTGCAAATAATAAAAGGTAAGGCAGGGCAAAGGGTTGTTGGCTGTATGCTGTTGGACCGTGAAGATTTTGTTGAGCCAAAACTATATTTAGATGTATCTACAAATGTTAATCCAAACGAGGAAGAACTTGCACAAATTGGAGTAGCAGGAGCGAACTTTTATTACAATGTAATAAATCGTGAACCTAAAGTTGCATTTGTGTCATACTCTACTTTTGGCAGCGCGGAGAGCGATTTGGTTAAAAAAGTGTATAACGCAACCAAGTTGGCTAAGGAGAGCGCACCTAACTATATTATAGAAGGCGAAATGCAATATGATGCGGCTTCAGTTCCTGAAATTGCCAAGATAAAATGTCCTAATTCACAAATTATGGGTAAGGCAAATGTGTTTGTATTCCCTGACTTAAATTGTGGAAATACTGCTTATAAAATTGCTGAACGATTGGGAGGTTGCAAGGCAACTGGTCCAATAATGATAAACTTTAATCACCCAGTAAATGATTTATCTAGAGGTTGCTCGATTAATGATATTTACAATACAGTGATTATAACTAAATTACAAATAGAAGAAGGAGAAAATTAAATATTATGAAAATTCTAGTTATTAATGCGGGAAGTTCTTCCCTAAAGGCGCAATTAATTGATAGCCATACCTCTAAAGTTTATGCAAAATGTACTTGCGAGCGTATTGGTTTGGACGGCTCTTTTATTAAATTTGAAAGCGAAAAGGGTAAAACAAAATTAGACTATGTTATGCGTGAGCATAGCGATGCAATCAAGGGGCTTATTGAATTATTGCTTAGCGAAGAATATGGTTGCATTAAAAATATGAGCGAGATTGATGCTATTGGTCACAGAATGGTGCATGGTGGCGAAAAGTTTGTTAAATCAGTTGTTTTAGATGAAAATACTTTAAAGGCATTTGAGGAAATTGTTAATCTTGCTCCGCTTCACAATCCAGCACATATTGTTGGTATGCGTGCTTGTATGGAAGCAATGCCTGACAAGAAGAATGTAGTAGTATTTGATACTGCTTTCCACGCAACTATGCCTAAAAAGGCGTATATGTATGCTATCCCTTATGAAATGTATACTCATCATCAAATTCGTCGTTATGGCTTCCATGGTAGTTCACATAGATATGTAACTGAAAAGTTGGGCGAAATAATGGGTGGATTGCAAGGTAAAAAGATTATTTCTTGCCACTTGGGTAATGGTAGTAGTGTTACTGCTATTAAAGATGGTAAAAGTATAGATACTTCTATGGGATATACACCACTTGCCGGTGTGGTTATGGGCACTCGTTCAGGTGATATTGACCCAGCTATCGTAGAACAAATTATGAAGCATAAAAATCTTGATATCTCTGGCGCAATTAACTACTTAAATAAGCAAAGTGGTTTATTTGGTATTAATGGCGAAAGTAGTGATATGCGTGATATTGATGAAAAATGTACTACTGATGCTAGATATAAACTAAGTTTTGATATGCTTTGCTATAGCATTAAAAAATACATAGGTTCATATGCTGCAGTTTTAGGTGGTGTTGATGCTATTATCTTTACAGGTGGTATTGGTGAAAATGATGAACTAGTGCGTGCTGAGGTTATGAAGGATATGGAATATCTAGGCATTGATTTTGACTTTGATAAAAACAATTCAATCCCTCGTGGTACTATTGAGTGCTTAACTAAACCTAGTTCAAAGGTACAAGTGTATCGTATTCCTACAGATGAAGAATACATTATTGCACGTGATACTGAAATGTTGGTTAAATAATTAGAATACAAAAAGTGTCAAAAGTTATTGTTAAACTTTTGGCATTTTTTTTATATAAATAAAAAATTTTTACACAGGTAGTTGACATTATATAATTTATTTGTTATATTATTAATGTGCAATAGCAGTATTTTTTTTGTGCTGTTGTATGTTTCAAAAATAAGCACCTGCAAATATTCATTGTCGGTTGCCCAATATTAATGCATATATGCTTGCTAAAAATTGCATTAATGCAAGGGTTGACGAGGGAGTTGACTTTGTGGGGAAGACTAAAAACAAGGAGGAAAAATAAATGTCTGTTATTTCAATGAAACAATTACTTGAAGCCGGCGTTCATTTTGGTCACCAAACACGTAAATGGAACCCAAAGATGAAGAAATATATCTTCACAGATCGTAACGGCATTCACATCATCAATCTTGAGGACACATCTAAGCTAATTGATAAAGCTTATATGTTTATCAAGGAAAAAGCAGCTGCTGGTGCTAGCGTATTATTCGTTGGTACTAAAAAGCAAGCAAGTGAAACTTGTATGCAAGAAGCAGAACGTGCTGGTATGTACTACGTAAACAGCCGTTGGTTGGGTGGTACACTTACTAACTTTAGCACAATCCGTACTAGAGTTGAACGTATGAACAAGCTAAACAGTATGGAACAAATGGGTGACTTTGAGTTGCTACCTAAGAAGGAAGTTATCAAACTTAAGGCAGAACGTGACAAATTACAAGCTAATTTGTTAGGTATTAAGGATATGACTACACTTCCAGGTCTTATCATTATGGTAGACCCTAAATCTGAACACATCTGTGTTAAGGAAGCTAAGCGCTTAGGTATTCCAGTTGTAGGTATTGTAGATACTAACTGTGACCCTGATGATGTTGATGTATGTATTCCTGCTAATGATGACGCTATCCGTTCAGTTAAGTTGATTCTTAACGCTTTGGCAGATGCTATTATCGAAGGTCGTGACGGTGTTACACTTCGTGATATGAACGCAAGTGATGAAGAAGTTTCTATGGACGCAGTTGTTAAATCAACAGTTACTAATAAAATTGCTGATGAAAAAGAACAACCTGCAGAAGAAGTTGTTGAAGAAAATAAATAATATAGGGGGATAAAATTTATGGAAATTACCGCAAAAATGGTTGCTGACCTACGTCAAATGACTGGTGTTGGCATGATGGAATGTAAAAAAGCTTTGACTGAAGCTAACGGAAACGTTGACGAAGCTATTAAAATTTTAAACAAAAACAGTGCTAAGAAAGTTGAAAAGAAAGCTGGACGTATTGCTGCTGAAGGAACTATGGGTATTTATGACCATATGAATCTTCACCAAAAGGTTGCAATGGTTGAAGTTAATACTGAAACTGACTTTGCTGCTAAAAATCCTAAATTGTTGGAAGCTGCTAAAGATTTTGCAATGCAAGTAGTTGCTACTAATCCTATGGCTGTTAAACCAGAAGATTTAAGTGCTAGTTATATTGCTGAACAAAAGGAAATCTTTATTGCTCAACTTAAAAATGACCCTAAAAATGCTAACAAACCTGAAGCAGTTTTGGAAAAAATTATTGAAGGTAAGTTAAATAAGCATTATGAAGAAGTTTGTCTTTTAAATCAACCATTCATTAAGGACCCAGATAAGAAAGTTCAAGATATTATCAACGAATTAACTCTTGTTATCGGCGAAAAAATTACTATTCGTAGATTTATTCGTTGGGAAGTTGGTGAAGGTATTGAAAAACGTAAAGATGACTTTGCTGCAGAAGTTGCTGCACAAGCAAACGGAAACTTTTAATTAATGGATACAATTTAAAATCCTTAAAAACAGATGTTGGTATGACATCTGTTTTTTTATATTAAAAAAAGAGTCTGCAATAGACTCTTAACTTTTTAGTTGTTTAGTTTTAAATGCATTTCCTTAGCGCAATTAATGGCAATAGGTATCATACGATGACGTGTATTAAGTGCGTAATTGCGAAGGTTACGTGGGTCCCAGTAGTCGCTATCTAGATTATCAGCCGAATAGAATAGTTGACCAAAGTTAACCTTTCTAAAACGTGCAACAGCAATCATTGCAGAACATTCCATATCAACCACACGACAGCCCATTTCACGTCTACGCTTTACCTTTGATTTGGTTTCACGATAAAAGGCATCGTTAGTCCACGTTTTTGCCTTGATAAAGTCAGCACCTTGTTTACGTAATGAATCTTCCAAAATTTTAACCACACGTGCATTCATACGAATTTCATCATTTTTAGGGTAGTAGTGGTAACTAGTGCCTTCATCACGAACCGCTTCGTGAGGGATTATTATTGAAAACTCCTCAATGGATTTATCTAAGCAACCACAAGAACCTATAAGCACCAAATTTTTAACGCCTAAAGCAATTATTTCCTCATATTGCAAAGCACAAGCAGGGGCACCAATCATTGATTGATATACGGCAATATCAATTCCTTCGTGCTTTATCTTATAAATTGGAAAACTGCCAGAACTATGTGAAAGTTCTGCTATTTTTTTTGGCTTGTAGGTTTCAACAAATTTTTTCATCAACGCCTTAGAAAAAAACGATACTGCAGTAGTAGGGAAATTTTTAATATTGTTTTTAAGTGAGGCAGAAGGGTTTACAACCGAAGTAACTTCATTATCAAATTCGTCTAAAATCATATTATCTCCTAAAATAAAACAAATAGTATTTGCTAAATCTTTATTAACTATATTATATAAAAAAATCATAAAAAATGCAAAGATTATTACGTTTTTATATAATTATTTATAAATTTTATAGGGTTTGATTAATAAATTTTGTCAAATTTGTGCAAATTTAATAAAATCTTAATAAATTAGTTAAATAAATTAGTTAAATAAATTAGTTAAATAAATTAGTTAAATAAATTAGTTAAATAAATTTGACTTAAAAAAACATATTTGCTATCATAAAAATATCAAAAGGAGGGTTTTTTATGAAAAAGTGGATTGGAGCATTATGTTCTGGTTTGGCTGGCGTTTTGTCACTAGTATTCCTAGCAATGCCTGCATTAAAAATGAAAGGTGCTGATCCTGCATCTGGTTGGGATTTGTTAACTGACAAGGTATGGGGCGAAATGGACCTTACTGCTGTAACTTGGTATCGTATTTTTGCTTGGATTATGGTAGTATTGGCTATCGTATTAATCATTGTGGCAATTTTACAAGTATTAGCAAACCTTAACGTTATAAAAATGCCTGAAATCATTAGCAAAGTTGCTAAATATGCTTTAATTGCTGTTGCTGTTTCTGCAGTATTAGTACTAGTTGCTGGTTTCGGAATCCGTGGTGAAATGATTGACATGTACAAAGATCTGCTTGGCGGACTTGCCGCTAAAGAATACGGCAAGATGCTAAGCGTTGGTATTGGTCTATGGCTAGTTGTCGTTACAGCAATTGTTGCTTTAATTATTGTAATTTTAACAGAAATAATAAAATCATCTGATAAAGAAATACAAGTGTATAGATTATCAACATTTTTATTCTGTTATATATTTGGATTTTTAGGATTCCATAGATTTTATGTTGGCAAGAAGGGGACGGGCATACTGTATCTATTTACAGCAGGATTATTAGGTATAGGTGTATTGGTTGATATTATTAAGATTCTTCGTGGTACCTTTACTGATGGTGCAGGAAATAGAATAATAACATGGGTAGAACCATATAAAGAGTATTAAAATAAGGAGAATTTCCTCCTTATTTTTTTATAAAAAAGAACAATTAAAAAATTATTTAATAAAATTATAAAAACTAATTAAATATGTTTGACATAAAAATTTAGATTTGTTATTATACTAATATCAAAAGGAGGGTTTTTTATGAAAAAGTGGATTGGAGCATTATGTTCTGGTTTGGCAGGAGTTTTGTCATTAGTTTTCCTAGCACTACCTGCATTTGCGCTAAAGGGTTATGGATTTAAGGAATCTTATTCTGGCTACGACCTTTTAACTAAAAAGGAATGGGGCGAAATGGACCTTACTGCTGTAACTTGGTATCGTATTTTTGCTTGGATTATGGTAGTATTAGCTATCGTATTAATCATTGTGGCAATTTTACAAGTATTAGCAAACCTTAACGTTATTAAAATGCCTGAAATCATTAGCAAAGTTGCTAAATATGCTTTAATTGCTATTGCTGTTTCTGCAGTATTAGTACTAGTTGCTGGTTTCGGTCTTCGTGCTGAATACATTAAGGAAATCGTGGGTGGCAAGAAAGTTCTTGAAGCTGCTAAGGGTTCTGTTTCAGTAGGTATTGCATTATGGCTAGCTGCTGTTGTTAACGTTGTTGCTGCTGTTTGCGCAAAAGTATTTGCAAAGGCTGAATAATTAAAATAAAACTAAGGGTATCAACTCTTAGTTTTTTCATGCTCAAAATTTAACAAATTTATGGTAAAATATAATAAAAATATTTGACTTAGGGTATAAATATCACTATAATTATTAACATAATATTGCTTAAATAATAAAGGGGATATGTATGAAAAAATTTATCAAAGTTTTAATGCTAATGTTGATTGTTCCAGTGGCATTTATAGTGTGCGGTTGTGATAGTAATGTTAAACCGGTTTCAATTAAAAGTATTGATAAAACTGATAGCGTAGGACTAGTAGATACTTATACTGTGACCTATACTAATGGCAAAACTGAACAATTTACCATAGTTAATGGTGCCGATGGCGAAGAGATATATCAAAATATAACAATAAATGATTTGTATGAAGAAGTGAAAAAATCAAAACCTGAAGGATACACCCTTATTAACTTTATTGATGAATATTTGGATATTCAAATAGATAGCACTGCTATTGCTAGTTCTAAGGCATTAAGGTCAGGTGTGTCGATATATGTAGAGCATGAAATAGACATTATTGATTATAACACTAAATTAAGCGTTACACAAAAACCTTATGGCGAAGAAATTAATTATGCTTTTAAAAAATCAATTACAATAGGTGCTGGTGCGGGTGTTATATATAAGTTGGATAAAGCTAATGGCGATGCTTATATTATAACTAACTATCACGTATGTTTTAGTTCTAATGTGGCGGCAAGTGATGGTATTGCTACAAGATTTACTGCATACTTGTATGGAGGAGAAAGTATTGAAAGCATTTCAACACTAAGCACTAACCTAAATAACTATAATAATAACTGTAAAATATATTCAAATTTATTTAATTATGATGAACAAGGACTTCCTATTGTAAACTATGGTTATGGAGCAATTAATGCTGAATATATTGGGGGCTCTGAGCAATATGATATAGCCGTATTAAAAGTTACTAATAGCGAGGTAATTAAAAATAGTGATTGCATTGAGGCGGAAGTTGCTGATTCAGATTTGGTTACCCCTGGAACAACTTCAATAGCGGTAGGAAACCCTGGTATTGGCGGTATTGCTGTTACTAGCGGTGTTATTAGCGTGGATAGTCAATATATATCATTAAAAATTAGTGATACTGCAGTAGTGTTAAGAGAATTTAGAGTAGATACTCCTATAAATGGCGGAAATAGCGGCGGCGGATTGTTTGATAGTTTTGGCCGACTAATAGGTATTGTTAATGCTAAATATCCAGATGCATCAGTATTTGAAAATATTGGTTATGCTATTCCTACAAATGTAGCAATTCGTGTTGCAGATAGCATTTTAGATAATTGTAATGGTGTTGACCGCAAAACTATTAGAGTTATGTTAGGCGTGTACTCTAAAACTATTAGTTCTAAGAGTGTGTATGACTCAACAACTGGTTTGATGCGCATTAAAGAAGTAGTGGCTATTGATAACTTTACAACCGAAAGTATGTTAAGAGAACTTGGATTAAAGGTAGGAGATGTTATAACTAGCGTAGATATTATTAATGATAAGGGAACAACTCATATTGATATTGACAGAGTGTTTAAATTGCCAGATGCTATGCTATTAGTTAGAGTTGGTGATTGTGTTAAAATCAACTATGAGCGTGGCGGTGTTGCTGGCTCAATTACAACTTCTGCTTTAATAAATACAAACTTTATAAGCATCGATTAGTTGTGAATTAAAAGTAAAACGTGTATTCTTAAGAATATGCGTTTTTTTGTTATAAATTTTTAATTTATATATTGACAAAATTTTTATCTATGATAGAATAACAAAAACAGGGAGATATTGCTTATGAGTGGTTTAATTCAAAATATTATTCAAGAGAATTCAAATAATGAAAGAGTTGGTTCACGTTATGATATTTTAAAGTCTTATTATGATGAATTGGGTAGTTTGGATAATATTAAAATGAGTGATGTTTATGTATATAATGGACATAGCATAAACATCGGTCGTGTTATTATTAATTTGCGTCAAGAATATAAAAATGGTTTATTATCAGAGGATAGGATTGAACAACTTAATAATTTGGGTATGAAATGGAAATACGATAAGTATGAGTGGTTTAAAGCGTATTATAGTGAATTTGGGACATTGAGTAATATTAAAAGTGGTGATGTTTATTTATATAGAGGAAAAATTATTCAAATAGGCAAATTGACTAGCGTGTTGCGTCAAGATTATAAAAAGGGCAGATTAAGTGAAGAAGAAATAGCTCTTTTTGAAAGTATGGGGATAGTATGGAAATATGACCGAGTGGAGCATTTTAGAGAATACTATAGGCAAGTTGGAAGTTTAAAAACTATTAAAAGAAATACTATATTTAATTACAATGGCAAAGATTTAAAAATGTATGAATTGCTTCGTCAAGAACGTCTGCGATATAAAAATGGTTTACTAGACGCAGAAACTATTAAAGAACTAGAAAGTATGGGCATTATTTGGGAAATTAAATCATTTGATAATCGAATTGCTCCATTAAGAGACTATTATCAAACTTATGGCACAATAGGGATTATTAAAAAAGACGAAACTTATATATTTAATGGTGAAGAAGTTAAAATTTACGTATTGGTATATATGTTACGTAATGAATATAGAAAAAATAAATTAACCAAACAACAAATCAAAGAATTAGAAAGTATGGGTATGATTTGGAAACATCAAAAGATTAATGCTAGATTACAACCTTTAATTGCTTATTACAATCAATATGGTTCAACAGCAGATATTGATTTAGATACAATATATGAATATAAAGATAATGATGTTAAAGTAGGTTTGCTTGTTGATAGATTAAAAAATGAGTATCGTGATAATGCATTATCTGCAAGGGAAATTAATATTTTAAATTTAATTGGTATGAATTTGGATAAGTTGAACAATACTGGTATAAATAAATAAAACAAGGATTTTCCTTGTTTTTTTATAACTTGTCATAATAAATATAGACAAAACCAAAAAAATATGTTAAAATTAAAAAGATTAATAAAAGGATTATATAATGGAAAACTTTAAATTTGAGGTTACACATATTGATAAAAATAGTGGAGCAAGAACAGGAATTTTACATACTCCGCATGGTGATATTTTAACGCCTATTTTTATGCCAGTTGGCACGCAGGCCACTGTTAAAAGTTTAACTAGTCAAGATTTGTATGATATAGAAGCACAAATAATATTGGCTAATACTTATCATTTGTTTATTAGACCAGGACACGAATTGGTAAAAAAAGCAGGCGGATTGCATAAATTTATGAATTTTAATCGTCCAATGCTTACTGATAGTGGTGGTTTTCAAGTGTTTTCACTATCAAAATTACGTAAAATTACCGATGATGGAGTGGAATTTAGAAATCATTTAAGTGGAGAGAAATTATTTATTAGTCCTGAAAAAGCGATAGAAATTGAAAATGCGCTAGGTGCTGACATTATTATGGCTTTTGATGTATGTAGCGAGTACGGAATTAGTTACAAAAAAGCTGAGGAAAATATGTATCGTACATTAAACTGGTTGGAAAGATGCTACAATGTGCAAAAAAATCCTAATCAAATGCTATTTCCTATTGTTCAAGGCGCTTTTTATAAGGATTTACGCTTAAAAAGTTTGGAAGAAACTAAGAAATATGCTAAATGCGGTATTGCAATAGGTGGTTTAAGCGTTGGCGAACCTAAAAATGAGATGTATGAAATCTTAGACGAACTAAAACCTCATTTACCAACAGATATGCCTAGATATTTGATGGGTGTAGGAAGTCCTGATTGTTTGGTGGAAGGTGTAGAGCGAGGAATTGATATGTTTGACTGCGTATTGCAAACTAGAATTGCTCGAAATGGGACAGCGATGACTAGCAAAGGGAAAGTTGTGCTAAAAAATGCTAAACATAAGGAAGACTTTACTCCACTAGATGATGAATGTGATTGCTATTGCTGTACACATCACACCAAAGCGTATTTACATCACTTAATTAAAACTGGTGAAATTTTAGGAGGAAGATTATTGTCACTTCACAATCTTAGATTTAGTTTAAAATTGATGGAAAATATACGAAAAGCAATTAACGAAGATAGATTTTTAGAATTTAAACAAGAATTTTACAATAAATACGGACGTGATTAATATCCTCTTTTAATCTAAAATTTATATATTTTTGTTAAATTTTGTTGAAAAGAATTAAAAATAACATAAAATTCAAGATTATTTAATAAATATGTTTGACTTTAAATACTTGTTTGTGATAAATTATAATTGTGGGGGAGAATAAGAACATGATTAATAACATTTTAGCTTTTAAGGTTGAGGCATTGTTAATGATTGCAATATTATTATTCCTAGTTGTGTTAATGGTTATGGGCTATATGAAGCGCCGTAAATTTAATACTCAATTAACAGAACTACGTGATAGTATTAAAGTTGGTGACAAAGTTATGACTGATACTGGTGTTGTTGGTGAAGTTGTTGAAAGTTCAACTGAAGGCGAACACAAATATATCGTTATTAAGTCTGGAACTGAAAAGAATTTTGGTTTTATTAAAGTTCATGCTAACGCAATATACTATGTGTTTGATAAAAACGAACCAAAGTATGTTACAACTGAACAAGATGACGATTTAGATGCTGAAGATGCAGAATAAGTAATCTACAAAATAATTTAAAATAATTGTTAAAAATTATTTAAAAGGACTAATATCTTAGTCCTTTTTTTCATAGTGTATTATGGAGGCATTTATGAAAGAAAAGATAAAAAAAATAAACGTAGGAACTATTGCTAGTATTATCAAGGCAAGTTTGATAGGAGTGATTGTTTCGATATTGTTAGTACTGGCATTTGCTTTTGTATTAAAATTTGTAGACTTAAGTTCTGGTATTATTTCATTAGTGGACCAAATTATTAAGGTGTTAAGTATTATGTTGGCGGTAATTAGTTTAAATAAAAGTAATGGTGAGGGTTTATTAGTAAAAGGATTGTTTACTGGTTGTGCTTATTCTATTATAACCTTTATAGTATTTTCAGTATTAAATGGCGGATTTAATTTTGGAGCTGGAATTATTAGCGATATTATATTTTCGGCTATGGTTGGTGGCGTGTGTGCTATAATACTAAATTTAATAAAGAAGAAATAGTGTTGTAGGGGAATGAAGAATCCCTTCTTATCCAAAAAAGATATATTAAAACTTGATAAAAATTTAAGTATTTGTTTGAAAAGTAATAAGCATTTTAAGATATTAGTCGTAATATAGTTATTTTTTGCTAAATTTTAGTCAAAGATTGATTTATGGGGTAAAAATTAGTTGACATAAATCGATTAATAAACTATAATAACTAAGAAATTGGGAGAAATTATGACTAAAAATCGTTCTAAAATGCTTATTATTTTATTAACTCTTATATTAACTATAGGACTTGTGGCAAGTTTTGTAAATTTCACATATCCATTTTCTATTAACGGAGTTAAATACAGGTATTCAAGTTTTGTTAATGAACTAGTATTGGGTTCTGACGTGGGTGATGGCGTAATATTGGAATACAAAGCCAACACTCGTAATGATGCCGATGATGAAAATTATAATCTTTTAATGGATAACACTATAGATGGTATCCGCAACATATTGGAAGATAGTGGCTTTAAAAATAGCACTATTTCTCGTAAAGGTAATGACGAAATAAGGGTAGAGGTTGGCGGAATAGTAAATCACGATGACAGTAGCGAAGTTATATCTCTAATAGGCAATCCTCAACAATTAGTATTTAGTTCTAGCACTAATCCAGATGACGCTTTTATGACTAGTGAATATATTGCTAGCGTTAAAGCGATGGAAATGTCTAATGGTGTGCAAACTCAATATTATGTTGAAATTACATTTACAACTGAGGGTTACAATATTATATCTGAAAAGTCTGCTGACATTGTAGAAGATAGTGGAACAATATATATGTTGTTGGGTGAAACTCAAGTGGGTAGTAGCACTGAAGCAATTACTACCAAATCTTTAACAATGTCTAGTCCAAAGTTTGTAGACAAAGCAACTACCGAGGAATATGCTATTCAAATACGTACAGGTATGTTACCACTTGATTTGATTTGCACTTATAGTGGCGATATTTCAGCAAGCGCAGGCGTTAGAGCAAATGTGGCAAACCCTATGTTATATATATGGGTTGCATTAGGCGTTATGGCAGTGGCTAGTATGGTATTTTTAGCAATTAGATATAAACAATTGGGCTTAATGGCAATACTTAATATGTTGTTCTATATCGTGCTTGGATTATTCTTCTTACAATCTGTGCCATTGGTGCATATTAACCTAAGTGGTATATTTGCTATTGCGGTGGGATACATTATGGCTGTTATTGCTTTAACCAACACTTTGGAAACCGCTAAAAATGAATATGCTAAAGGTAAAAAATTACACACCTCATTAAAACTAGGAATAAATTCGACAGTGATATCAACAATTACATTTAATGTTATGCTAGTATTAGCAGGAATTGTTTGTGCTTTGATGCCTACTATGGCTATTCAATCGTTTGGTATAGTTACAATGGTGTTAGGTTTAGTTAATATCTTCTGTTCACAAGCATTAATGCGCTTGATGCTTAAATTATACTTACCTCTTAACCCTGAAGATGGTAAAAAGTGTAATTTTACAAGAGAGGAGGGCTTAAATAATGATTAATAGAGATTTTACTAAAACAGGCAAACAATACATTAAACAAAATAAAACACCTTTAATAATTCTAGCAGTAATTATTGCTGTGGGAATAGCAATGTTGTGCGTATTTGGTTTTAAGGGTGGTACAGAAGTTAAAGGTTATAACACCTTTTCAGTTAATATAGGAAGTTCTTATAAGGCTGACAAATTAACAGATTATACTTCGGCTATAAACGATAATCTAGATGATAGTAAAGTAGAGTTGCAATCAGTGCAAGTGGCAGGAGAGGGTGACTATACTAAACTAATAGTAAAATATTCAGGAAAAATAAAAGATGAAATAAAATTTAATACAAATCTTTCAAAAGATTTAAAAATTAGTTATTTTACTATTTCTGAACATTCAAAAGTAGAAGCCACTTTAACCCAAAAAGATTATGTTTATGCTTTGGCGGGTGGTTTAATTATTATTGCTTTGGCAGTAACTTATATTGCTATTAGATACAATTTGGCTTGTGCAATCACTGCTTTGGCAAGTAGTACTCTAGGGGTAGCATTGTTAATGGCTTTGACTGCTATTTTTAGATTAACTATAAATAGTTCGTTCTTAACCATTAATATTTTAACAGCATTGTTGATTTTGGGCGAAAACTTTATGTTGTTTGATTCGCTTGAAAAGGAACGTGCTAAACTTAAAGATAAAAAAGATTATTCAACTCAACTTGCAAATGCAGTAAAATCTAATTCATTTAGACAAAAGTTGATGTATGGAGCAATATTTGCTTTGGCGTTAGTATTTGTAATTTTAATGCCTACAACCATTAAGCAAGCAAGTTTAATAGCGTTGTTTGCTACAGTTATTACATTATTTGTTACAATTTATGCCTTACCTTTTGTATGGTGCTTGACAATTACTCAAGTTAATGATAAAATAAGAGTGAAAAAAGTTGATAATGTTAAACAACAACAAAGTACAGAAGAAGTGGAAGGCGAATTAGAGCAAAAATATACTGAAAATCAAGTGATTGAAGTTAAGGAAGATGATGGAGAGGATACTCCATCTAGTGAAGATAATATAATTATCGAATAATCAAAGTCGCCTTTATTATAAGGCGACTTTTTGTTGAAGTTTTGCATTTTAAAAGAGGGTATGGATATGAAATATGTAAATTCGTGTGAAGGGGTACAAATAGACAATAATTTTGTTAGTAATATGGCTAAAAAGTTTTTGCTAGATGAACGAGTGGTTCGTCTATTGTATGTTAGAGGTATAAATACCGAAAATAAACTAAGAGACTATTTAAATCCTAATATATCACAATTAAACAATCCTTATTTGTTTGAAAATATGGCTTTAGTTGTTCAAAAAATCAATGACCATATTGAATTAAACCATAATATTTTAATATATGGCGATTATGATGTAGATGGTATTACTGCAACTGCAACAATGTATGATTATTTAAAAAAAATAGGGGCAAAGGTTTCTACCTTTTTACCTAACAGATATATTGATGGTTATGGCCTAAATTTGGAAACTATTAATAAGGTATTAGAAAAGGAAACACCTGATTTAATTATTACTGTTGACTGCGGAATTACAGCGGTTAATGAAGTTGAATATTTAAAATCTAAAAATATAGATATTATAGTAACTGACCATCACGAAAGCGATGGAAATTTACCTAATTGTTTAATTATTAATCCTAAAGTAAGCTCTACTTATCCATTTAAGTATCTTTGTGGTGCAGGAGTTGCGTTAAAGTTGGTGCAAGCACTTGGAGGCGTGGAGGCAATTATGCCATACTTGTCTACAACTGCTATTGCTACAATTTCGGATATAGTAGAAATGATTGATGAAAATCGTGCTATAGTTACTTTAGGTTTATCTCGCATGGACACTTTGCCACAAGGTTTATTAAAATTGGCTAGCGAGTGTGGTATAGGTCGCAGTGCTAAAGCTAATGAAATTGCCTTTAAATTAGCGCCTAAAATTAACGCTTCGGGCAGAATGGGAGATGCGGACTTATCGTTGAAATTATATATAGAAAAACGTCCAACAGAAATAAATAAAATATGTAAAACTATATTAAATTATAATATACAACGTCAACAATTGTGTAATAAAATTTACGATGATGTTAAAGCTTATCTAAATAGTATTGACATATATTCAATAAAGGCCATTGTTTGCAAATCTACCGAGTGGGAGGCAGGTCTTTTGGGCATTGTGTGTGCTAAACTTAGTGAGGAATATCATAGACCTACCTGTTTATTTAGTGACAATAACGGAGTGTTGACGGGTTCTTGCCGAAGTGTCAACGGGGTTAATGTGCATACACTTATGTGCAGCATGAGTGATATTTTGGAAAAATTTGGCGGTCATACAATGGCAGCGGGCTTGACCTTAAAGGGTGAGCATTATGATGAATTTTGTGCAAAATTTAATGATTACGTTGACAAAAATTTAATAAAAGATGAGTTTTTGCCTACTAAGGTATATGATTTTGAAATTTCAATAGATGAAGCAAACATTGCATTTATTGAAAGTGTAGAGCGTATGGAGCCATGTGGACACGAAAATTCACGCCCTATATTTAAAATTACTGCTTCAAAGGCGGAAGTGTCACCAATGAAAGCACACCCAGAGCATTTATTGGTTAAATATCCTAATTTGTCATTATTGGCCTTTAATTTTGCGCCAATGCAATATATTTTGGCAAGCGATACTAAAAGTAACATATTAACTGATTTAAGCATTGAAACCTTTAAAAATATTAAGCGTATTACAGGCATAATCAAAAGTATTGACTATGAAGATATTTATCGCCCTGAGGACAAGGGTTTGATTGCTTATAATTACTTGCATCAAATGGCTTTTGAAGAAGGTGGAAGCGCTAAATTTATTAATTATACACGTGAAAATTTAATCCGCCTGCTAGTAGATATGCAGGAGAGTATATATGGAACACTGATAGTTGTAAATGATTATAATTCATACCTAAATTTTAAAAGCATATATGACAATATTAATATTTTCCGTAATAGATTGTTTGAAATTGAAGATGAAACTGGATTAAATACTATTTTGCTAGCACCTAATAGTTTTAAACATTTTAATAGTTTTAAAAGGATAATATTTATTGACCCTATATTAAATTTGGGTTATATTTCTGCGCTAAATCAAACTACAAAATCAGCAGTTTATATTCCATACAAAAGTCAATTTAGTTATTCGTTATTTAAGGACGTTAGCGTTGACCGTAAAGTTTTTGCTGACTATTTTAAGGTATTAAAATTTGCTTATGACAACCAAATTTCAGGTAATAGCACCTATCAATTTTATCAAAAAATTGTCAATATTTCTAAGCGTAAGTTATCGTATTTGCAATTTATGATATGTCTAACAATATTTAAACAATTAGATATTATACAAACTGAAAATGATGTTAAAATTACTAATATTTCTATGGATAAAAAGGAATTGAGTGCAAGCACTTTTTACAAGCAATTAACTTTAATAAAATTTAAAAAATAGGAGAAGTGATGAGTATACAAAATTATATTAAAGATGATAAATATATATCATTTTTACAAAAATATTTTCAAAACTCAACAACCGAACAACAAGATACAATAATTTATATTTATGATATATTAAAATCTTATAATTTAGATGATACTTGTTTTATAGCAACCGCATTGTTTATATTAAAACCCAAGGAAGAGATTAATTACGATGAGGTTGCTAAAGAGTTTGGCAAGGATATTAGCGAAATGCTGGCCAACTTAAATTCGGTTGGAATAAAACATTCTTTTGATAACACTGAAGAATTTGAAAGTGTTAGAAATATGCTCATAGTAATGTCAAAAGATGTAAGAGTGTTGATTATTTTATTAGCGTACAATGTTTTTAAGGTGGAACATCTAAATTTAATGAGAGCAGAAGAACAAAAACTATTTGTTCGTTCGGTAAAAGAAATATATGCACCATTATCATCACGTTTAAGTTTAAATGAAATTAAAAATAAGATGGAAGATGCGTGCTTTAAGTTTTTGGAACCACAAATGTATGAGAAATTATCACTTGATGAAAGATTAAATAAGGATGAACGTCAACAACAAGTTAAAATCATTATTGAAAAAATCCAAAGAGCGCTTATGTTGATGGGCATTAAGGGGAAAGTGTATGGTAGGGAAAAACACTTAGCCAGCGTATATAATAAGTTAAAATTAAAACAACTAACTTTAGGTCAAATTTATGACCTTATGGCAGTACGTGTAATTGTAGATACAGTCGAGGAGTGTTATAGCGTATTGGGTAAAATCAATGAGATGTTCTCAATACTTCCTAGCAGATTTAAGGATTATATTGCAACACCAAAACCTAATGGTTATCAATCAATCCATACTTGCATATTAGCTCCAAATAATCGTCCTGTGGAAGTTCAAATTAGAACACATCAAATGCATCATTTTAATGAATACGGTGTTGCAGCTCACTGGATATATAAGGACAAAGTACATAAGGCAAGTAGTTTTGATAAATCTATTAGTTGGTTAAAGGAACTTATTGATGAAAATAAAGATTTAAGCAGTAAAGAGTTTACCGAAACTGTTAAAATGGATATGTTTAATAGCGAAATTTATGCTCAAACCCCTAATGGTAAAATTATTAAATTCCCAGTAGGTGCTAATTGTATAGATTTTGCTTATGCGGTGCATACAAATATTGGTAATCGCTGTATTGGTGCTAAGATAAATGGTAAATTTGTACCACTTTCAACAGAACTTAAAAATGGTGATGTGTGTGAAATATTACTGGGTGCCGAAAACAAAGGACCTTCACGAGATTGGTTGAAAATAGTTAAAACCAGTTCTGCACGCACTAAAATTAATAGTTATTTCAAAAAACAATTTGTTGAAAATAATATTCGACTTGGAAAATCAATGTTTGAAACAAGCGCAAAGAACAATCAAGTAAATGTAAGCTCTTTACTTGAAAGTGATAAACTTGCTTCAACGCTTAATAAGTATTCACTATCTAGCATTGAAGAAATGTATGCAATGATAGGGGCTGGCACGCTTAATAGCGATAGCTTAGTTAAACGTTTAACACCTCAAGCAAAGGTTGAAAAACCTACAACCTTTAAGCCAATTAAGGTTAGTGGTAATGTATTAGTAGATAATAGTAGGGGAATGATGACAAGGTTTGCTAAATGCTGTTTGCCTATTCCTGGGGACGAAATTATAGGGTTTGTGTCACAGGGTAGAGGTGTTACTGTACATAGAGCAGATTGCATTAATGTAAAAACACTTGACAATCACCGATTTATTCCTGTTAGTTGGGACGAGGATAAGGCCTCAAATTATCTAGCACGCATAATAGTAGCAGGGGATAATAGAGTATTGTCGCAAATTAGCAATCTGCTTGAAAAAATGAGTGTTAAGATTAACGCACTAGAAATTAATCCTACTAACCTCAATGAATATATGCTAACGCTTAGTTTAAAATCAAGCGATGAATTAAACAAGGCAATTACTAAAATACGACAAATTAATAAAGTTCAATCAGTTGAACGTGCATAAAAATAACCCTCTTATAATAGTGAGAGGGTTATTTAAAACTTTTATAAAACAAAAAAAGAGGACGCGAGATAATTTCGTCCTCTTTTTATCATCCGAAAAGGATGAAAGCATTTAGGTGGCAGTTTGGTCTATAAGCCGAGTTCTGTATTTGATGGTCATCTATCTAAATTAATCGTTACCGTATCAATTTTAGCGGTATTTTTGAAAAACTTAGCGAGCAACTAATAACGTTTTTCTTAACCTTGCTTCGGGTGGGGTTTACATGGACCACATCTGTCGCCAGATGTGCGGTGAGCTCTTGCCTCGCCTTTTCATCCTTACAATAACCACTCAGGGGTATAGCGGTATATTTCTGTTGCACTTTCCTTCTAGTTGCCTAGACTGGTAATTAGCCAGCACCCTGCTCTGTGAAGCTCGGACTTTCCTCACGATAGTCATTATAACTATCCTGCGACCATCTGACCAAGCTGACGCTATAATAATAACACATATTTAAGATTTGTCAATACCCTTTTTCAAAATTTTTTCAAAAATTTTTTATATTTCGCTAAAAAGTGCTTATTTTAAGTGGTTTATTGACCATAATTTTTTTAAAAAGTTGGGGAAAAGGCATTAAAATTATCAAAAGTACAGTTAAATTTAAATAAATTTAAGTAAAATTTTCAAATTTTGTTTGACAAAAGTTAAATCGAAACCTATAATTTAATTAGGAGAATACTAAAATAATGGAGTTTAATCACATTTCTGTACTAAAAAAGGAGAGCATTGAGGGCTTAAATATTAAGCCAGATGGGATTTATGTAGATTGCACTCTAGGTGGAGGGGGACATTCACTAGAAATAGCCAAAAGACTGACCACCGGTAGGCTAATATGCTTTGATAAAGATGAAGACGCTATTAAATATGCAAAAACCGTATTAAAAGAGCATTTGAATAAGATTACAATAGTTCACGATAACTTTAAAAACATTAAGGAACGATTAAACCAGTTAGGGATATATAATGTAGATGGTATTTTGTGCGATTTAGGAGTATCATCTTATCAACTAGATACTGCAGAAAGGGGATTTAGTTATCGTTATGATGCTCGCCTTGATATGCGTATGGACAAAAGTAAAGGTATTAGTGCTTACGAAGTGGTAAATAATTATACCGACAAGGAGTTGCAAAAAATATTATTTAGTTATGGTGAAGAAAAAAATACTTTTGCTATAGTTAAAAAAATTATAACCGCTAGACAAATCAAACCAATCGAAACAACATTTGAATTAAAGGATATTATTACTAGTTGCTATCCGCCAAAGGATAGAAACAAACCGGCACTTGCCAATAAAGTATTCCAAGCCATTCGTATTGAAGTTAATGGCGAATTAGAGGATTTGGATAGTTTGGAAGATATGATAGAACTTTTAAATTCAAATGGTAGATTGTGTGTAATTACTTTCCACCCACTGGAAGATAGGATTGCTAAAAATGTGTTTAAATTACATTCAACTGATTGTTTATGTCCTGCAAGTTTTCCAAAGTGTGTTTGCGGACATATAAGCGATATTAAATTAATAAGTAAAAAACCAATTATTCCAACTGATGAGGAATTATTGTATAATAGCCGTTCGGCTAGCGCTAAATTAAGAATAGTGGAAAAGAAATAAAAAAATAAAAGGGGGAGGTGAATAAAAATGGACGAGCAAAAAGAAAGGTCTACAACTATTGAAAAAGACTTGGAAATTGAAAATATGCGTGAATTTTTGCTTGAAAATCAAGATATTAAACTTGAAAACTTGCCAAGATATGAAGATTTGATTAAACCAGAAATTCAAACCGAAACAAAACTTGATAATATGCAAGAAGTTAATACTTTGCCATTTTTTGAAACCAAAACCAAACAAAAACAAGAAACACCAACAAAATCTATTCATCAAAAGCGTTTTAAAATTGCCACTAGTTGTTTTGCAGTAATTGGGGTGCTAATTGCCTCATTGGCATTAATTAATGGAGTATCTTTAACGATGCTTGCTAACGAAAAAAAGGATAATCAAAAGCAAATAGGCACACTTACTGAGGAAGTAACAAATTTGCAACAGGATTTGGAGTTGGATAATATTGATGGGGCGGAAAAGGTGAGTTATAAATTAGCACTTCCACGAAACTATCCTGACAACACCGCCGATTTGACGTGGTTTGACAAACTTAGTATATTTTTAATGAAATTGTTTGGTTAAAAAAAATTACATTTAACCCTATAATTAATCAAAGCAATTAAATAAAATAGCATAAATAAGCAGATTGTAAAATACAATTAAGTATGAGTAAACTTAAAAGATTTTACAATCTTTTTTCTTTTCAAAAAAGAGTATTTATATTGCTTCTAATGTTTATTGTGGTGTTTAGCGCAATATTTCTTAGGTTGGGTTATTTGCAGTTAGTTGCGGGCAAAGAATTACAGGTTTTGGCTTCTAGTCAGTGGTTGCGAGATTTGCCCTTATCTGCAAAGCGTGGAGATATTGTAGACTGCAATGGTGTGTTACTGGCAACAACTGAAACCACCTACGACCTATATGTACGTGCTAGAAGTGTAGATAAGCCAACAGAGTTGGCACGCCTATTGGCAGATAAACTAAAATTAGATTTTGACAAAACCTATACCAAAGTAACTAATACAAGAATATCGGAAAGTTTAATCAAACTGCAAGTAGCGGAAGATGTGGCGTTAAGTATTGCCAATTCCAATTTGAAAGGAATTTATTTATCACAAAATGTAGGGCGGGTTTATCCGTACTCTAACCTGCTTACACAAGTGTTAGGTTTTTGCTCAATAGATAATGTTGGTCAAACGGGCTTAGAGAGTTATTACAACAAGTATTTAAAAGGCGTAAATGGCAAAAGTTTAGTACAAACCAATGCGCAGGGATTAGAACTTGATAATAGTTTACAATATTATATTCCAAGTATTGCAGGAGCAAATTTAACGACAACCATAGATGTTTCATTGCAAATAATTCTTGAAAAATATTTATATGAGGCCTATATTGAGCATAAGGCTAAGGGTGTAACAGGAATAATTTTAGATGCAACTAATGGAAATATTTTAGCAATGAGCAATATTCCAGATTTTGACCTAAACAATGTGCCAAGAGAAGACTTAAATGCACTATTTAGCATTAGCAAAAACAAGGCGGTGGTTGACGTATATGAACCCGGTAGTACCTTTAAAATTATTACAATGGCGGCAGCGCTGAATGAGGGATTAACAAATGTTGAAGAAAGGTTTTATTGCGGAGGAAGTTGCAGTGTAGATGGCGAGCGAATAAAGTGTTGGCGAACAATTGGTCATGGCTCACAAACGCTGGTAGAGGGCTTTAAAAATAGTTGCAACTGCGTGTTTGTGCAACTGGCTTTAAGACTAGGTGTAGATAAATTATATAAATATATGGATTTGTTTGGCGTTGGTCAAAAAACAGGGGTAGATATTTCTAGCGAAAGTTCAGGTATTGTAATGAATAAAGGGCTGGTTAAAAATGTTGACCTTGCACGTATTGGTTTTGGTCAATCGGTTGCAGTAACCTCTTTGCAATTAACTAATATTTTTGCGTTTATTACAAGTGGTAAATTGTATACACCACATTTGATTAATAGTATTTATACTGATGATGTTAGCTTGTATAAATATACACCAACATCTAAAAGCACAACGCTAAAATCAAACACTGTAAATACTATTAATATGATGCTGGCAAATAATATTAATGCCGACGGTAATTATAATTTTGTGGCGGGGTATGATGTTGGAGGTAAAACAGGTACGGCACAAAAGTTTGAAAATGGTGTTATAGCAATAGGTAAATATGTATCTAGTTTTATAGGTGTTTATCCTACTAGCAGTCCTAGATATATATTGTTTGTCAGTGTTGATGAACCCTCTAATGGCGTGTATTATGGCGGAATGGTTGCTAAACCGATAGGTCAAAAGATTTTTAGTCAAATGTTTAGCATTAAAAACATTGTTCCTGAGGATATTAGCCAATTAACAAATCAACCAAATATTGAAATGCCTGAATTGGTTGGCAAAACGATAGCAGATGCGTGCGCTAAACTAAGAAGTTTGGGCTTAAATTCAAATATTGATGGAAATGGCGGTTACGTTATTAGTCAACTTCCACTTAGTGGAACAAGGTTATATCAAGATGAGGAAGTTTTATTAGTGACTAATTAGTTATATAAAATAAAAAAGGAGATTATATGGATTTACAACAACTAGTACAAGATTTTAAATTTAATGGGATTAAAAATTATAAGAATGTAGATATACAAAATTTAACAAATTCTAGTACGCAAAACACAAATCAAGCGCTATATTTTTGCCTAAAAGGTAGCAAAGTTGATGGACACGAATATGCTAAGGAGGCGATGGATGATGGCGCAGTTTGTTTGGTGGTAGAGAAATATTTGGATTTACCTATAACTCAAATATTGGTTGACAATGCTAGAAGTGCAATGTCAGCCCTTAGTGCTAAGTTTTATGAGTTTGACAAATCTAAAATAAAGTTTATAGGAGTTACAGGAACTAACGGAAAAACCACCACCGCTTTTATTACTAGGCACATTCTTAAAAATTTAGGCAAACGTGTAGGAATGATAGGCACTGAGGGTACCTATATGGGGGATATTAAAATACCTTCAGCTCTTACAACTCCAGACCCTATTAATTTACATAAAATCATACACGAAATGGATTTAAACGGTATTGAATATGTGGTTATGGAAGTGTCGGCACACGCTATTGCATTAAACAAAATTGATAGCATTATGTACGATGTGGTAGGAATTACTAATATTACTCAAGACCATCTTGACTATTTTAATACTATGGAAAATTATGCAAGGGCAAAAGCTGAATTGTTTACATATAAACACGCACAAAAAGCCATAATAAATATCGATGACAAATATACTAGGGCGGTATTAAAAAAATGCGATATTGAACATTCTACGTTATCTTTAAATAGACCTGCTGATATTAGTTTAGAACAAAGTGATTTAAAGCCAGATTCAACGCAAGCAATCATAACCATTAATAACAAGCAATATATGTTAAATAGTTCATTGGTTGGTGAATATAATCTTGCTAATACTCTTATGGCTATAGGGTTTTGCAATGTTCTGGGCTTTGAAGTTAGTAATATTTTACAGGCGCTTAATAGTTCGCAGTTGATAGTTCCAGGACGATTAAATTTAGTAAAAACACCTAAAAACAATACGGTTGTTATTGACTATGCTCACACGCCTGATGGGATTGAAAAAGTGTTGACTACCATCAACCAAATCAAAACAGGTAAATTAATAGTGGTGTTTGGCTGTGGTGGCGGTAGAGATAGCAGTAAACGAGCCTTAATGGGTGACATCGCTACAAAACTTGGAGATTATGTAGTTATAACTAGCGATAATCCAAGAAATGAAAATCCTTATCAAATTATTGCAGATATTAATAAAGGAACAGCTAATAGAAAAAATTGTGTAAATATTGCAGATAGAACAAGTGCTATTAATTATGCTTTGGCTATATCAAATGAGGGAGATATAATAGCAATATTGGGTAAGGGTAATGAAGCATATCAAGAGATTAAGGGAACAAAATATCCGTTTAGCGATTATCAGGCGGTAGATAATTATTTTAATAACAAACAAGAATATATTAAATAGTTAACATATTAAAAGGAAATAAGTATGATAAAAATTATTGTGGGCTTTATACTAAGTTTTATTTTAGGCATTGTTTTAATGCCTTTGATAATTAAGATTATACGAAAATTTAGTTGCTCACAAACTATTTTGGAATATGTAGAGGAACACAAATCCAAACAAGGTACGCCAACAATGGGTGGGGTAGTATTTTTCATATCAACCCTACTAATAGTGGTGTGCCTGATGGATTATAGCACCGAACTAGCAATGGCTTTGGGGGTTGGACTGGCCTTTGCTATAATTGGATTTATGGACGATTTTATCAAGGTAAAGTTTAAACAGAATTTAGGTCTTAGACCGTATCAAAAAATTATTGGACAAGTAGGTGTTGCGTTAATACTTGCCGTATACATATATTTTTGGTCACCTAATAAGGGGATAATATATTTGCCCTTTACCTTTAAAGCAATAGATTTAGGAATATGGATAATTCCTTTAGTTATAATAGTTTGTTTAGGTGCAACTAATAGCGTAAACTTAACTGATGGGTTAGATGGCTTGGCTGGTGGTGTAAGTGTAATATATAGCGGAATATTTATTGCTTTGATTACAATTTTTTCAACTCTTGCCTTTAAAAATGGCGAATTGGATAGTTTTGTAACTATGTATAAGGATATGGCACTACTGCTTGCAATTTTTATGGGTAGCATCATAGCTTTTTTGATATTTAATACTAATAAGGCAAGTATATTTATGGGAGATGTAGGTTCTCTTGGTATTGGAGGACTATTTGCCTCCAGTGCTTGTATAATGGGTTTTGAATTTATGCTTGCAATAGTGGGCGTTATGTTTGTAGTATCGGCCTTGTCAGTAATACTGCAAGTATTGTATTTCAAAAAAACAAAAGGTAAACGTATATTTAAAATGGCTCCACTTCATCATCACTTTCAAATGTGTAGGCATAGTGAGGCAAAAATAGGTTATATTTACCAAACAATAACACTAATGATAGGACTTGTTGTAATTCTTTTAACTTTGCTTTTTATCTAAAAGTTATAATTGCTAATTAATTTTAATATATATATTTTATGATTAAGTCCTACAAAAATTCAATTATAATAGTAGTTTGTACAATAGTTTTGGTTAGCGTAGGGGTGATTATGGTGTATAGTGCCAGTAAATACTCTGCCAACCTTAATTATGGTAATAAATATTTTTATATGACCAAGCAGTTGGTTGGTGCAGTGTTAGGATTAGGTGGTATGATTGCTACATCATTAATCAACCATAAGATATATAAAAAGTTTTATATATTAGCATATATAATAGGACTGGTTTTATTGTCGTTATTGTTTATTCCAGGACTTGCCAAGACGAGTTATGGGGCAACTAGATGGATAAATTTGGGCTTTTTTACTATTCAACCTAGTGAAATTGCAAAGTTTTGCTTAGTATTGTTTTTAAGTGTGGCATTGACTAGAGGTAAAGATATTAATAAACCTAGTAAATTATTAGGGATAATATTTGCTGGAGTATTATATTGCGTACTTATTATGCTTGAGCCAAATATGTCAATTACAATATGTGTAGGACTTACATTGGTGGTAATGCTATTTATTGGCGGGCTTAATATTAAAACCTTTGCAATAGGGACTATACCGATTATTTTATTAGGTGTGGGGCTTGTAATGTTGGAGCCATATCGTATGAAGCGAATAATTGCCTTTATTGACCCCTGGCAAAATCCACTAGAGGAGGGTTATCAATTAATTCAATCTTTATATGCAATATCCAGTGGAGGATTGTTTGGTGTGGGGCTAGGTAACAGCCGTCAAGCACAATTATTTTTGCCTTTTGCTGAAAGTGATTTTATATTTTCCATAATTTGTGAAGAACTTGGCTTTATAGGTGGAGGAGCAATACTTTTAACTTATTTAATATTAATAATAACAATAATTAAAGTAGGAATTAAGGCAAAAGATAATTATTCCAAGTTTCTGTGTATAGGTATTGCTTGTGTTTTAGGAATTCAAACAATGCTCAACATCTGTGTTGTCTCTGGCTCAATTCCGCCAACAGGCCTGCCACTTCCGTTCATTTCCGCAGGGTCAACAAGTTTGCTAGTTTTTATGAGTGCGATCGGGGTGGTTTTAAATGTTGATAAACAATCTAGAAAAGGTGTAATTTAAAAATTTTATTTAAGAATGTATGCAAATTGCAATCAAGGTGTATACATTTTTATTTTTTTGTGTTATACTTGTTTTTAACAAGGAGATTTTCAATGAAACAAGTTGAAGAAATTATAAATAAATTAAGAAATAAAGTTGAAGAATATTTTAGCAAAGATGCTAGTGGACATAATATAGACCATTTAGAAAGAACATTAAAATATGCTTTATATTTACAATCTAAAGAAGGTGGAGATATTATTGTTGTGGCTACATCTGCTTTTATTCATGACATACATAGAATTTTGGGCGCTGAACAAAATAAGTTTGTTTCGCCAAAAGAAAGTTTACCTGTTGTTGAACAGTTTTTAGATGAAATTGAATTAACACCAAAACAAAGAGAACATATATTATTTGCTATTGAACACCATGAAGAATATTCTTTTGGTGAAGGT
This sequence comes from Candidatus Onthoplasma sp., assembly GCA_045637825.1. Lineage (GTDB taxonomy): Bacteria > Bacillota > Clostridia > Christensenellales > UBA1242 > Onthoplasma. The sequence continues at coordinate 36,950 of JAZUAD010000021.1, forward strand.
GGTGTTAATGTTCAAGATATTGAAAGTAAAATTTTACAAGATGCAGATAATTTAGATGCGATTGGTGCAGTTGGGATTGTTAGAACTTTCAAATATGGAATGGCTCATAATGTAGTTGATTATGACCCAAGCGTTCCTTTATATCAAAATGAATATAACGAGAGTAAAGAAGATGCATCAACAATTCATCATATCAATAATAAACTTTTAAGATTGGGTGAACACATGAACACTAAAACTGCTAAAAGGTTGGCAAAAGAAAAAATAAAATTAATGAAAGATTTTATGGATATGTATATTGAAGAAGTTGTTGGAAAGGTTTAATTTTTAATAAAGTATTTATAATACAATAACTCGTGTTAAGAGGCTCAATCCCGCCAACAGGGTTGCCGTTGCCATTTATATCTGCCGGCTCAACAAGTTTGCTTGTTTTTATGAGTGCGATTGGTGTGGTGCTGAATGTGGATAGGCAATCACGGGAGAATAAACTTTAATTTTTTAGTAAAAATGTATACAATTTGTAATGAAAAAGTAGACATTTTTATTTTTTTGTGTTATAATGTAAGCACAGGAGAAGAATGATATGGGATTTTTTGATATTTTTAAAAAGAAGAAAGAAGAGTGGTATAAGCAAAAAGAAACAGATATTATTTGGTGGTTAGATAATAGCGATAAAATTGGAGAGCATGTGTTTAGTTTTGATAAGAAAAAAAAGTTTAATTTGTTTAGAGATTATCCTTATCAATTAACTGCTGAGCAAAAAGAAATATTTGATAAAGAAAATCCGTATTGGGCAGATTTTTTTAAAGATAGAAAATAATGTAAAGAGCAATAATTTTGCTTTTTTTATTAAAAATTTTATAATTCAATAACTGATGTTAAGAGGATCAATTCCACCAACAGGATTACCCGCGTCAAAACTCTCGTTTATTTTGCTTGTGCGCGCAGTTGCTTGCACATTCGCTTAACACTCGGTTTTTCCTTTCCACTTCAAAGCTTTCGCTTTGTGGGGTCCCCAAAAGTCTGCCGGATCAACAAGTTTGCTGGTTTTCATATTTGCTATCGGAGTTGTTTTTAATATAAATAGGAAGAGCAAGAAAAACAATTAAATTTTTTGAATAAGTGTATACACTTTTTGTTTTGTATATGTTATAATAAAATTGTTAGAGGGCATTGTTATGAGCATAAAAAACGAAAGAGAAGAAAAAATTCTTCAAATATCAGTTAGAAAAAAGTTTAGTTATAAAGATATTTTAAAAAGCAATTATTATAAAGAAACATATACTAAAATCGAAGAGCTTAAGAAAGATTTTTATGTTAACCATGGCTTTATTCATATTAAGAATGTAACTAATAATGCTGAATATTTAGCAGATCTTTTTTGCCTTGATTCAAGACAGAAAGAATTGTTACTTATAGCAAGTGTGTTGCATGATATTGGTTATCTAAAAGGGAGAGAAAACCATGACGTAAATGGCAGTGTATTGGCTTATGAATATCTTAAAAATCTAATGCCTAAAGAAGATGTTGATTTAATTTGCAGTGCAATAGCAAGTCATGGTGGCAAAAATGATGAAGATTATATTAACCCTATTTCAATGTGTTTGATTTTAGCAGACAAATTGGATTTTACTAAAGATAGATATAAAGATGATGGAAAAGAACATGTTAATCTACCATTGTTTTTAAGTATAGAAAAAATTATGTTAACAAAAGATGATATAAATAATTTTACACTTAAAATTTACACTACAAGCAAGCCTCTATTCGATAATTTAGATGACAATTATTATTTTAAAAAACTCTTTGAGGTTTTAAGAAAATTAAAAAATATTTGCAATTATGATGTTAAAATTAATTTTATTGATTGCAAAAAAGATTTTGAATGCAATAGCTGATGGGTGGTCCAATCGACAGGATTACTATTGACCTTCATTAGTGTTGGCTCAACAAGTTTGCTAGTATTTATGAGTGTAATAGGGGTTGTACTAAATGTTGATAGACAAAGTAGGAAAAGTAAGATTTAAAAAATGTAAACAAAATGTATGCGTATTGTATACATTTTTTTGTTTATATGATATAATATAAATTATTAATAATTAATTATTACATTTTTATAAAATAATGATTATTAATATAAGCTATATAACTTTTGGTGTTGTATAATATTTATGTGATGGAGATTATTTTATGGATGCAAACAAACTATTAGAAATTGCAGATAAAACTAAAATGTTTGTTAAAGAATTAAACAATGCAAACAAAAAAATTGAGTTATTTAATACTCAAGAATATATGAATGAAATAATGCAATATAAAACCTATGAAGCAAGAAGTTCTTTTTTAAAAAGGGCTTTGAGAAAAGTATATAAAGAAGTATATAATGTTGTACATAATTTTACAAAACAGGACTCGATAGAAGTATTGTTGCCATTATCGCTAAATTGCTACAATCAAGATTGGGATTATGTTACCAAGGCAATACAAGATAGATATAATGATCCTAATGATTTTATACATAGCATAACTAATGGAGATGGAGAGAACAGGTCAATTGAAGATATAATACAAGTAAAAAGTTGGGGACATATTCGTCCTAAATATGATGTAAATTTTTTTATAAAAGTAAGAAATGGTTTGTCACACTCCAAGTTTGATTATGATGAAGAAAACAACAAGTTAATTATTAATATGTATCAAGGAACGTTTGTTGTTGAGTTTGATATGTACTTTATGCACTGGTTTCCTATTAATATATGGCGAATGAGCGAACAATCGTCTTCGATAAATTCGGAACAAAGACTCTTGTTAATCAATAACTTACCTTGCAAAACTGCTTATTCAGTATTAGTAAAAAATACTAATAGAGAATTAACCAATGCAATAAAAAGGAAATTTAGAAATGCGGGTGTTAATGCCTCGCTTAAACAATATATAGAAAATATTAAAACAACGTTAGATGCAGACCCAAATATAACTTTAGTAGATAAGATAGAGATATTGACTCCACTTTTATCGGTTGATGATATGTCAAAAGAATTAACTGAAAGTCAAGCAGATGCCATAGTTACGATATTTGAATATTTGGGCTTGACTGTAGAAGAGAACCAAAAGGTTGAATTATATCAACTGCTAGGAAAAGATAACGTATTATTAACTTTTTTATTAAACGATATGATGGTATCTAAAGAGATTGCTGAAGATGATAAGCGCATTATGTTATCTAGAGGAGTTGCAACCAAAATAGATAAGCAAAGCAAAAATATTAGACCATATCAATATTTATTTGGATTAATGACATTATGTGAAGATGTAAGTGAAAGTAAATTTAATTCTAACATAAAGCAATCTCCAATCCCTTATATTATGGACGAGCTTTGTACATTTGCAGATATTGCTTATTTTAATTATGTATTTAATTATTTGGCACAAAAACTAGAACAACCTCAAGAATTAGCATCACTACCAGCTACCGATTATTTTAAAGAAAATAGTTATACAAGTGGCAAAAGTATATCTGATACATTTTACTATATAAGGAATTGTGTTGTACATCCTAATAGAGTAATAAAGGTTAAAGATGTGTATATACTAACAGATTATGAACGAGATGGATCTTTAGTTTTTTCTGCTGAAATTGAGTGTGATAAGTTTTTTGAACTTGCTAATTTAGTTGTTTTCAAAATGAAGGAACATAACATAACTTTAAACAACACAAATTAATAATGACTTTAACGTAAAAAGTAAATGTATCATATACTAGATTATGAATACATATAATGATAAATTTATAATAGTTGGTGGTAACGAACTTGAGGGTGAGGTTATTATCCAAACCAGTAAAAACGCAGTTTTACCTATACTGGCGGGCAGTATACTCTGTGATAAACCAATGGTTATTAAAAATGTACCTAACCTATTAGATGTAAGTAATATGTTTGCTATTTTACGCAATCTTGGAGTAAAGCTGGATTATTTTAATAAAGACTGCTATATAGATGCAAGTAATATAAACAGTACTATGCTTAATCAAGAATTATGTAAAACATTGCGTTCATCAATATTTTTGCTAGGTCCTTTATTAGCAAGGTTTAAAAAGGCAATTATTTCTTATCCCGGAGGGTGTGATATTGGTAATAGGCCTATAGATTTACATTTAGGAGGGCTACAAAAACTAGGAGTTAAAATAACCAATCGACATAGTCTTATATATTGCGATGCTAAAGATATGAAAAGTGGGGTAGTTCAATTAGATTTTCCGAGTGTTGGTGCTACTGAAAATCTTATGATGAGTGCGGTGTTTTTAAATGGAACTACACGTCTTATTAATGTTGCCAAAGAACCAGAGATAGTTGACCTGCAAAATTTTTTAAATAGTATGGGGGCAGATATTTCAGGCGCTGGCTCCTCAGAGATTACTATTAATGGTGTAAATACTTTACATACTACACAATATACGCCAATAAGCGATAGAATTGTAGAAGGAACGCTTATGCTTGCTACTGCAATTTGTGGTGGAAGGGTTTGTTTAAAAAACACAAATTTTAAAAATAATCAAAGTTTAATTGCAAAACTTTCGTCAGTTGGTTGCCAAATAGATACTAAAAATGATATAATACATATAACTTCAAAGGGACGGCTTCCATCTATTGATTTGATAGACACTCAAGTATATCCAGGATTTCCTACAGATTTGCAGGCCCAAATGATGGCTCTTCAAACGGTTAGTGAAGGTGTTAGTGTTATGTGCGAAAATGTGTTTGAAAATCGTTATAAGCACGCTAAAGAGTTGATTAAAATGGGTTCAGATATAATTCTTCGTGACCGGGTGGCTGTTGTTAAGGGTGTGAGTGAACTTGCAGGTGCTCCTGTAGATGCTAGCGATTTACGTGCTGGTGCGGGCTTGGTGCTAGCGGGCTTAAAAGCAAAAGGTTACACCACAATCAATAATATCTATCATATTGATAGGGGTTATGAAAACTTTGAAAATATATTAACAAGTTTAGGTGCAGATATTAAAAGATTATGACTAAGCGAGCAGTTATTATCATCACTAGTATATTGGTGGCAATAGTTACAGTTTTAACCATATTATTGGGGTTTGTTTTTCGTGTGCGCAAAATTGAACTATTGTATGACCAAGACTTTTGCTATATAGGCGAAGTAGATATGGTTAAAGAAAGTGGTAAATTAAAGAAAAATACTAGCATTTTTGCAGTTGAACGTGATATTATTAAAAATAATATTGAAAAAGCATATCCTTATGCTCGTGTAAGGATTAATATTTCTAGTATGACTAGCGTTAAAATTACTCTTTCGAATCGTGAGCCATTGTATTATATTGCACACGAAATTTCACACGAAATAGTTTATTATATTTTAGATGAAGATTGTAAAATTTTGGAAATTACAACTGATGAAAATAAGGCAACGCAATATATATTGCTAGATGATGTGTTTAGCGTAACTGAGCAAACTGAGGTTGGCGAATTTTTGGATAATAAATATACTGAGGTTTGCACAAGTTTATATAAGGCATTATATTCAAATGCTGTATTAAATATTGGTGAAGATAGCGATAGTGATGGGTTTGCTGATGAAAAATATTTAGAACGACAAGATATGTATGAGATTATCCAAAGCGTTAAATTTGTTCCAGAAAATGAACTAGGTGGCAAAAAAGACAAGTTGGTTATTAATACTGATGCTAGTAATGGATATGGAGTAAAACTAACTATAATTGAACCACAAAAAGATTTGGATAATAAAATAAATAGGGCATTTTCGGCAATGCGCACTTTAATAAACTTGGGTGAGCAAGATAAATATACTACAGGTTCAATTAATGTTGATTATGATTATGATAGTGATGGAAAAATAGTTTTAGTGTGCAATTATAGCAAATAATTGTTAAAAAACAGTAAAAATATAACAAAATTTACTTAAATAACTTAAAAAAATATATAAAAAAGGCAAAAAGTGTTTGACTTGCCTTTTTTAAATGATATATAATATATTATATATTACTTAGGAAGGAAGTTATGAAGAATTTAACATATGTGCTAGACATTGGTTCTTCTAAAATTAGTTTGCTTGCTTGCAATGTAAATAAAAAGAAATCGCTTATAGTTACTAGCATCAATCACGAATATGATGGGTTTATGGACGGTGAGTTTTTTTCGACTGACCAGGTAAAAGTAGTTATTGGCGAATTGCTTACCGAAATGAGGGACAGAATTAATAAACCTATAAATAGCGTTTATATCGGCGTTCCTAGTGAATTTAGTGCGTGTGTATGCAAAAGGGTTACTCGAAATTTTGTTCCTGCACAAAAACTTGATGAAAACACGTTAAAAGAAATGTTTGATGGCGTTAATGAATTTGGGCAAAAGGATAATTACGTTGTAACAAGCTTTAGTCCATTGCAATATGAGTTGGACGGGGCGGTAGTTAGTACTTTAACCAATAAGCGTGTAAGTCAATTTGTTATGGACTGTAGTTATATTCTAGTAAAAAAACAATTTATTGAACTTATGCAACAAATATTTAATGACTACAATATAAAGGATGTAGATTTTGTGTCTACAGCGTTAGCGCAAGCGCAATTTGTAAGACAACAAGTGGACACCGACTTGCAACCAATAATTGTTGTAGATATTGGTCATATTACTACCAGCGTAGCGGTAAGTAAGGGCGAGGGGTTGATGATGCTTAGTTCGTTTTCATTAGGCGGTGGGCATATTACGGCTGACCTAATGCAAGTAAATAACCTAAATTATTGGGAAGCGGAAAAAATTAAACGTAAAGTTTGCTTGACTATCCAAAGTAAGAAAGATGATAAATATATTGTTTACGATAAAAATGGCAAAAAGTTAAAGGCAATAATTAATATTACAAATGATATTGTTAAAGCAAGAATTGAAAATATTGCTGAAGTGTTAAACCGAGTGTTAAATTTTAACAAAGCATTTAATAATCTTCCAATATATTTAACGGGCGACGGGATATGTAATTTTAGGGGAGTGGTAAATATATTTGAGGCAGTGTGCAATAGAAAAATACATATTTTAAAAAGTCCTTTGTATAACGGAGAGGATAAATATCAAACTTCAAAAATTAGTTTGGCAAATATTATAGGGGATTTAGTATAGGAGGTAAAAATGGAAAATTATCATAATAATGTGTGCAATATCAAGGTAATAGGTGTTGGTGGTGCTGGTAATAATGCAGTTAACCGTATGATAGAGGCAGGAATTACAAGTGCATATTTTGTGGCTGTTAATACTGACCAACAAGTACTTAATATGAGCAAGGCAGATAGGACTATTACTTTAGGACGTAAGGTAACCAGGGGCTTGGGTGCTGGTGCGAAGCCAGAAATTGGACATGCGGCTGCTGAGGAAAGCGAACAAGAAATTAGAGATATGCTAGAAGGCAGTAATCTTGTATTTATTACTTGTGGTTTGGGTGGAGGAACAGGTACAGGTGCGGCGCCAGTAATTGCCAGAATTGCTAAGGAAATGGGCATTTTGACTGTAGGTGTTGTAACTAAACCTTTTGCATTTGAAGGTAAAACCAGACAATCTAATACAGAAAGAGGTTTAAATGAATTAAAACAGCACGTAGATACTTTAGTAATAATACCTAACGAAAAATTATATAAAATATTGAAAAAGGATATTTCATTGGTAGATGCTTTTAGATATGCAGATGATGTGTTGCGTCAAGGTATTCAAGGAGTAAGTGAATTAATTGTAAAACCTAGTTTGATTAATCTAGACTTTGCCGATGTTAGTACTATTATGAAAGATAAAGGTTTGGCACACATGGGAATAGGTAAAGGTCGTGGCGAATACAAGACTATGGAAGCGGTGCGTCAAGCAGTTACTAGTCAACTACTTGAAACCTCTATCGAGGGTGCAACAGGAATATTAATCAATATTACTGGTGGCAGAGATTTGTCGCTTGCTGAAATATATGAAGCGGTTGATTTGGTTAGAGATGTTGTAGATAGTGATTGTAATATAATATTTGGTGCAACAATTGATGAAAATTTAAAAGATGAAGTGCAAGTAACTGTTATAGCAACTGGTTTTGATATGAAAGATAAACCAAAGGAAACTATTCCAACACCTACAATGACATATTCTCCAGTAGATCCTATTAATCCTGTTCAAGAACCTGAGCAAGAATTAGATGAGTTAGATGAAGATGTCTTGGAAGAATATGAGGAAGCAGAAGAGGAAGATGATGAGGACGACGATTATGAAGATGAATATGCTGAACAAGAACAAGCGCCTCAAGTGGAAGATATAACTTTTAATAGTAAAATTGATTTAGGAGATACTTCAATTCCTCCATTCTTGCGTAAATTGAAAAAGTAGTACAACAATGGCTAAAAACAAGCGAACTTAATAGTTTTGCTTGTTTTTAGTTGTAATTTTAAGTTTTTTAGTTAATGTAATTAGGTAAAAAGGTATAAAATTTATACAAAATTCAACAAATTTTAAAAAAAATTAAACAATTTTGCAAAATCACTTGTTTTTTTAAAATATATGTTGTATAATAACAAAGTCACGCAATGTAAAGGTGTGATATGATCCATTAGCTCAGTTGGTAGAGCACATGACTTTTAATCATGGTGTCCCGGGTTCAAGTCCCGGATGGGTCACCAAATGCGGATGTGGCGAAATTGGCAGACGCGCTAGACTTAGGATCTAGTGGGCGACCGTGGGGGTTCAAGTCCCTTCATCCGCACCAAGGGGTATCGCCAAGCGGTAAGGCACAAGACTTTGACTCTTGCACGCGGTAGTTCGAATCTACCTACCCCTGCCAAATATAAGCTCTAGTTATCTGGGGCTTATTTTTTTGCAAATTTTTATTATAAAATATGTCAAATTTAACTCTATAATTTATGAGTTTGTACTAAATTAATAAAGTATTATTAATAATTAAATATATTTATATAAAATAGTTTGACAATTATGTTTTGTTTTTGATATCATATAATAAAGCAAAAGGGGAAATTGATATGAATCAAGATAGAAGGATAAATGGTTGGATTTTAGTTGCATCCATTATAGGTTTGATAGCAGGACTAAGTTTTGTTATTAGTGGTGCATTAACCAGCATTGTAGGATTTGTAAAACCAGAACAATTATTTAAAATAGACTTTTTGAGCTTTTTTGTTATGCAAGAAGGTTTTTTTGAATTACAAGAAAATATTTTTGGTAGTATTTTAGAGTATAAATATTTGTTCCTATTTTTAGGTATTGCTATAGCAGTAATAGGACTTATTCAATTAATACTTTCAATTATTTCATTAAACTATGCAAAAAAACAAAAGGTAGTAAGAAGACGTGTTGCCATAATTTGTTTTAGTGTTTTGCCAATATTAATTGCGGTTAGTGCTATCACATATTTTGTTTTGGAAAAAGAACTATTGATTGATGATATTAAGTATATAATTTATGGAATTGCGGGCGTATTTTCTATAATTGTGTTGTTTAATATTTTAGGCGTAATATTTGGAAGAAGCGAACAATTTATGTCCAATGATAATAGTAAATATGCATTTGATAATTCCTCACTTCGTCAAGCAAGGGTTAATGTTAATAATAGCGTAAATGATGCAATTACTCAACCTAATATATATTCTAGACCTAACAATCAACCAATAAATGGAACACAATTACCAATTCAACAAGGGGCATCTCGTCCTGCAATGCAAAGGGTGCAACAAAGACCACAAACTTTGCAAACAATAAGACGTCAAATACCTGTTGTAAGACAATCTAGCAATCCAGTTACACGCACGCTTAATAACGCTAATGCAAATAATAGACCTGCACAATATCAACCTGTGAGACCAAATACAGCAACAAGCACAATGCAACCTCAAAGAATTATTCAACGTGCGGTAGCTAACCCCCAAGCAAGACAACCTCAACAAGTTGCAGGCCAACGCCCAGTTATGTCACAACAAAACAGGAATTTACAACCAACAAGGCCAGTACAACAAAGACCTAATCAACCTGCAAGATTAGTACAACCTGTTAGACCAATTCAAAGTTCAAACCAAACAACCAATCAACCAGTAAGACCTGTAAGAAGATGTGTAAGATGTGGTAAAGTATTAGCACCTAATGAAAAATATTGTAACAATTGCGGACAACGAACAGAATAATAAATGGAGTAGATATTATTAACAATGGCTAAATTTTATAAATTTGATAGTGGTTTGATGTTGTTGTATGAAACCAACAATATCAATAAATCTACTAGTATAGAAATATCCTTTGATTGCGGAGCAAGGTGTGATGGAAAAATTTCAGGGCTATCACATTTTTGCGAGCATATGTTTTTTAGCGGAACTAACAAACTGTCTAAGCAAGAAGTAACCAAAAGATATTTTGATTTTATTAAAACTAATGCTTTTACAACCAATTCTAATATAACTTTTACTGGAAGCATTGTTACAAGAAGACTTGCCGAATATTTGTCGTGCGTGCAAGATATGATATGTAATAGCACGTTTAAAGCTTCGGCAATAGAGGAAGAAAAAAAGATTGTTATTCAAGAAATAGTGCAAGCATCTGATAATCATATTAGAATTGCTGACGAATTATATAGTTATGACATATATGAACAAGAGCATTATAAAAATGGAGTTCTAGGCAGTAAGGAAAGCGTTAACCAAATAAAAAGCAAAGATGTAAAGAATTATGTAAATAAATATTTTGTAAAAAATAACTGTATTATTTATATTTGTAGTCCATTATCTTTTAGTAAAGTTAAAGATATCGTTAAAAAGCATTTTGATGATAAAATGCCTAGTAATAATTTGGAAAAACTTCCTTATTGTGAAAATAAGTTAATAGATGCTGAAAGAGTTACAATTAATCATAAGAAAATTGACAAGAACTTTTTATCCATAACATTTAAGTTTAAGCGTAACGGACCTGATTTGAAATATAGGGTAATGTTGGGTGCAATTTGTAATATTATAGATGATATTAGCGATGGTTTAACCAAGGAATTACGGCTAGATAATAGCTTGATTTATGGTATGGGTTCAGATTATATGGTAAACAAAGTTAATTCTTATTTAGAACTACGTACAGAAATTTCTAAGGAAAATATAAAACCATGCTTAGATATAATTATAGATTATATTAATAGATTAAGAGCAAATGGATTTACAAAAGAACAATTTTTAAAAGAACTTGAAAAAGATGAGTATTACTGGCAAACCAAAGTAATTACGCCAAGTAATATATTAAATATCTTGACAAGGTATCGTTTTTATGGTAAATTTATTAATGATGAAAGTGTTCATAAGCAAGTACAAAGTTTAAAGTTAGCAGAACTAAATGAAACAATGAAAGATTTATTTAATGATGCTAAAATTCAACTGTTTGTGTATGGTAATGCTAATAAACGCGACGTGTATACAATAGATCAAATTCAAAAAAAGATAAAAATGTGAGGTGTTGCATGAAAGAAAAAGAAATCAGCGCTATATTAGAGCATTATAAATCAAATTTAGGCGAAATAGAGTTGTTGGAATACACTCCTAGCAAGGATATGCCTTTTAATCCACAACTTATTTTGTCACGCCCTAACAAACTTCACAATTACAACATTATAGCAACAATAGGTGTTAGTGATATTAAAATGAAAGGCACTTATTCAAGTTGCGAATTTGTTATGTTGCTAGATAAAAAATGGAAATTTAAGTTGGATAATATTAACCATAATTGGCCATTAGATTTAATACATAAAATTTCTAATATAGTATACTTAACAGATGAAAATATAGGTTATGGTAAATACTTTATTAATGAAAACAATCAAACATTTTGTCCAACTACCGATATGGGTGTAGCATTAATAGGCGTTCCTGCAATGCTCGATACTAGATTTTTTGAACTAAAGGTAGGCAAAAAAACAACTAACTTCTTTGTGATTACCGCTGCTACACTAGATGAATTAAAACTAATCAAACATATCGGCGGTATTAACTTTATCCAACGCTATTTATTGCCAGAAGGAGAGGAAGCGTTTATATTAAGAAATAGCAAAATAAAATAAAAATCATACTATTTTATAAAAAATGTTGACATAAAATATTATGTGTTGTATAATATAAGTATGAAAAAGTGTTGCTGTAACTTAAAATAAATTATGTACAAATATTTGTACACGTTTTTAGGTTGTGCAATCTGGATATAAAGTAAAATAGTCAGGAGAACACAACTCTTGACTATTTTTTAAAACAAAATTTTAAAATAATTCATATAAATTAAGGAGAGTAAAATGTTAAAATTGTATAATTCATTAACCAAACAAAAGGAAGAATTTAAACCTTATGGCGATAAGGTTAATATGTATAGTTGTGGTCCAACAGTGTATTATTATCCTCATATAGGTAATATGCGTGCATACTTGTTTATGGATAATTTGCGTAGGACATTAAAGTATAATGGCTACGAAATTAATGGCGTAATGAATATTACCGATGTAGGGCATTTGACTAGTGATGCAGATGAGGGCGATGACAAGATGCTAGTGGCAAGCAAGCGTGAAAATAAATCTCCTTGGGAAATTGCTAAGTTTTATACTGATATCTTTATGAATGAAGCAAAACGTTTAAATTTGGACTTACCTGAGCATATTTGTCCAGCAACCACAATAATTGATGAAATAATTGCCTTTGTGCAAGGTTTATTAGATAAAGGTTATGCTTATGAAACTAGTAAGGGAATATATTTTGATATTTCTAAGTTTAATGCTTATGGCGAATTAAGTGGTAAGGTGATTGAGCAAGATATTGCCGGAGCTCGTATCGAAGTTGACCCTGAAAAGCGCAATCCACAAGACTTTACTGTTTGGATTAAAGCACCTAAAGAACATATAATGAAGTGGGAAAGTCCTTGGGGGCTAGGTTATCCGGGTTGGCATATTGAATGTTCTGCTATTGGCAAAAAATATTTAGGAGAGCATATAGATATCCATACTGGTGGTGTAGACCATAAACCTATCCATCACGAAAACGAAATTGCTCAAAGTAACTGTTTGGAAGGTCATAAGGTTGTAAATACTTGGATGCATCTTGAATTTTTGCAAATAGATGGCGGAAAAATGGGCAAAAGTTTGGGCAACTTATATACACTAGATGATTTAATTAAACGAGGATTTGAACCAGAAGTGTATAGATATTTCTATTTTATGGCGCACTATTCTAAGCAACAAAACTTTACTTTTGATGCAATGCAATCTGCAAAAAATTCGTTAATAGCTTTAAAAACTGCTGTTTTAGAGCATAAAGATGGTACTGCTACAATAAATACCGAACAATATCAAAAAGAGTTCTTAGAGGCTATTAATAACGACCTAAATATGCCTGTTGCACTTTCAGTTGTGTGGAAGCTGTTAAAGGAAGATAAGTCTAAAGACGTTTATAATACTATAATTAAATTTAACGATATTCTTGGCTTTAATTTTGATGTTCAACAAGATGAAATTCCTGAGGAAGTTAAGGAAATGGCAGAAGCTCGTTGGCAAGCTAAACTTAATAAAAACTGGGCTGTTGCTGATGAAATGAGAAACAAAATAACTGCACTGGGTTACCAAATTTTGGATAGTAAAGAAGGTTATTCGATAAAAAAATTATAATATATAAAAACTTGCTTTATAACAATATATTGTATTGCTAGTAAATATAATACAGTATATGTGGATAATTGATTTATTAAAAGGGATATTGATATAATACCCCTTTTTTTAAGTTGACAAAAAAATTAATATATATTATAATGCTTTCCGTAAATTTGACAAAGTAATTATATTTGCAAATTTTTGATAAATAACTATTAAGGATAAATTATGGGGAACTGGTTTAAGATATTTAAACGTGGCAAAAAATCAGAGCAGAGCAATCAAGTCACACCGATTGAACAGACTGATTTACAAAGAAAACAACAATCCACAGTAAGTGTTAAATACCGTGTGGGAGATATAATAATTGCTAGTTTAGAAAATGTGAGTTTGAGTTGTAAAAATCAGAGTTTTGGTACTGAGTTGATAATTAAGCCAATGAAACAAGAACGCTTGTTTGAACGATTAAATTATTGTGATATAGATGATTGGTTTGTAGATATTAATACAGGCAAGTATTATGAGGAACATTTAGGCGAAACTGAGGAAAAAACCTATATAAACCCTAAGAGTATTAAAGTGTTTTATGACGCTTGTGAAGATATTTTAAAATCTAAAAATATTACTAGAAATACAATGTTAACTAAGCAACAACTAAATCAAATATTTGATGAATATAATATGCAACAAATATTGTCGGAATTAAGTGTAGATAAGGAAGAGCATAATAATCAAGACTTACAGGAAGACATAAATATACAAGAGGATATTCAAGAAAACTTGAGCGATTTGTATGATGAGGTTACCGAAGAGGATATGAAACAATTATAGATAGGAGAAATATTATGAGTTTTATTAAAAAAATGATGGAAAAAGAAGCAGAAAAAAGTCCAAGTTTTAGAGAGTATACTAAGGAAGAATTAACTAATGCTAAGTATATTTTATATACCGTAAGAATAGGTAGTTTATATCAAAAAGGTTTAAATGCGAAAGAAGATGTAAAAATTCTAAAAAAAGATGCAATAATGGTTAATGTGGCTACCTATTGGTATATGGATATTGAAACAGGTAAATATTATCAATTTGGTGGTGATAATGGCGAAGAAGTAGCCAAAATTAAAGGCAAAACTTATGTTGGTAATTTAAGACCTATGTTCCATACATGCTATGAAACAATTATGGACAAGCATTTTAATTGTAATCAAATGCTTACTGCCAAACAATTAAATGAACTTTATCAAGACCATTTAAATAGATGGGAAACTACAGAGGAATATTAAAGTAAGTAATTATTACTTACTTTTTTTGTTATTAAAAATTAAATTTAGTATTGACACTTATATTAATACGTGATATAATACATTTAGTTAAGTGGTAAAATACCATAAAAGGAGATAACTATGAATAAAGAAAAATTAATTGACAGAATTAAAAAGGGTGTTGCGGGATTAGCAATTGCAGGAATGTTGATTGGTGGCGGAGCGCAAGTAAAGCACAACATTGATTTAAAGGAAGAAAACGAAGATTTAAAAACCAGTATTGCTACACTTAGTGATGAAATTGATAAATTAAAAGCAA
The DNA here is from genome assembly GCA_045637825.1 of Candidatus Onthoplasma sp. Classification (GTDB taxonomy): domain Bacteria; phylum Bacillota; class Clostridia; order Christensenellales; family UBA1242; genus Onthoplasma. The sequence goes on from JAZUAD010000021.1 coordinate 52,187, forward strand.
CCGATGAAGATTTTAGATTAGGGTTTGTTAATGATGAATATGCTAAGCATAAAGGTGAAAATGCTAAAGACAAAATCGAACTAAATAAAAAAATTGATGAATTAAATAATGCAAATGAAGCTTTGAGTAACGAAATTGAAACATTAAAGGAAGGTTTGGAAGACTTAAAGGAACAAGATACAGTTTCTGAAGAAAAATTAGAACAAATCGAAAGCAGAATTACAATGCTAGACCTTAAAAATAGTTTAAACAATACCTTTGGTGCTTATGAATACGTAAAGATGACAGGTAATATGATGGAAGATGGCGTTGATAAAGAAGCTAAAGCATTATGTTATTTAAGCGCTAATGGTTCTTGTAATTTTTCTAAAATCCCTGGAGAGGGGGAAAGTTATTACTATTATTCATCTGAGGAAAATTGTTGGTTAACGGCAGGAGTGTATGAAGAAGACTATTACTATGGTGAAAATGACGAATATGATGTGCGTATAACTAAGCAAAATTATCCAACTATGTTGATTGGAGAATTTGCACAACACTGTACTTATGATGTTGAAAATGGAATATATATAATTAGCTATGATGAACAAGATTTAATTACGAAGTTTTATCAATCTAAAGCTGATTATGATGGTATTGATTTTGTAGAAATAATTGAAGGCGATTCTATTATATCAATAAGAATAGAGTCAACAACAAAAGCTGAATATGATAAGGCAATGAAGCAAATTAAAAATAAATGTTTGGATATGATTAATGTTGCAAAACAACAAGAAAGTTTAACCAAATAATTATTTCAACAAAATAAAACAAAAATAAGAGCAATGTGACAATTGTTCTTTTTTTTTGCACTCTTTAGTATGGTAAAATGATTGGCAAGGGAGGTGGAAATGCAAATTAAAACAAAAGTTTATAATAATTCGCTATATTTTTTGCTAATAGGAGAGTTAGATGAGGCAAATGCACCCTATGTACGTAAGAGTTTGGATTATGCTATTGATAACGAAAAGCGCTTTAATAAGGTGATTGTAGATTTGTCGCAACTAGACTTTATGGATAGCACTGGTATAGGTGTTATGCTAGGTAGATATAAAAGACTGCAAAGCAGAAATATACCAATATATATTATTAATCCTTCACGTCAAGCTGAAAAGATATTTCAAATGTCAGGGTTATACGATATTATGCCTAAAATATCTTAAATAAATACTATTACCAAAGCTGGAAAGGTGGCGGATTTGCCATAAATTTAATATAGGAGAGTATATGAAAAATAAAATAGAAATTAAATTCAAATCGCTTCCCGAAAATGAAGCGTTTGCACGAACTTGCGTGTCGGCATTTTGCTTGCAACTAAATCCAACATTAGATGAAATAGGCGATATAAAAACTGCAGTAAGTGAGGCGGTAACTAATTGCGTAGTACACGCTTATCCTAATAAAGTGGGCGAAATTACAATGCTACTTAGTAGGGAACAAAACCAAATACATATTGCCATTAAGGATAATGGTGTAGGGATTGAAAATATTGAGGAGGCATTAACTCCATTTTATACTACCAAGCCCGATGAGGAGCGAAGTGGTATGGGCTTTACAGTAATGGATAGTTTTATGGATAGTTTAATAGTTAAACATAATGGTGCAAAAGGTCTGATTGTGGAGATGAGTAAAAGAATAGATAACAAACAGGCGGTATAACTATGCTGTCTAATGAAGAAACTTTAAACCTTGTACAACTAGCGCAAGAGGGAAATGACAATTCAAAAGAAATTCTTATAACCGAAAATTCGCCATTAATTAAAAGCGTGATTAGGCGTTATAAAAATAAAGGAGTAGAAGATGAGGACCTATATCAATTAGGTTGTATGGGTTTTGTTAAAGCAATTAATAATTTTAGCCCCGATTATAACGTAAAATTTAGTACTTACGCTGTTCCTATGATAGCAGGTGAAGTAAAAAGATTTTTACGTGATGATGGTAGTGTTAAGGTCTCACGCAGTATTAAGCACAACTCAATATTAATTAAAAATTACGTTACAAATTTTCAAGCTGAAATGGGGGTTGAACCAACTATTGAGCAAATAGCAAATAAGTTTGGAATGGAACAGCAAGAGGTAGTTTTTACACTTGAAGCATCTACTCAATTAGTTTCGATTGATGATAAATTTGATGATGAAGATGATAGTCTTGCCGAACGAACTCAAGATAGTTTTTCGCCCGATAGGTTGGTAGATAAAATTGCACTTAGAGATATGATAAATAGTTTGCCCGCACGTGAAAAAAGGGTGATTATTATGAGATATTATCTAGATAAAACCCAAAGCGAAATTGCTAGAGTTTTAGGAGTGTCACAAGTTCAAATATCCCGTATTGAAAACAAAGTACTACAAAACTTTAAGGAAATGATTAGATAGATTAATAAGAAATTTTTCCCATCAGTTATTAAAATTTTTGCCAAAAACCTTAATAAACTATTAAAAACTTGCTAAAACTGAGAAAATTAGGTTAAATTTTATAAAATTTGTTAAAAACCATTGACAAAAGGGTTGTAGATGTGTAAAATAAAAAAGAATTTATTAAACGAAAGGTGGTGAGATTGAATGAGTACAGTAAGAGTTGGCGAAAATGAATCTGTTGAAAGTGCTTTAAAGCGTTTTAAACGTAAATGCCAAAAAGATGGTATTATTGGCGATTTAAGAAAACGTGAACAATACGAAAAGCCTAGCGTTAGAAAAAAGAAAAAGAGCGAAGCTGCTAGAAAGCGTGCTATGAAGAAAAGCAGATATTAATTTGGTAAATAAAGGTGTAACTATTTAGTTGCATCTTTTTTTGTTGACTGGTTATAATTGAAAAGTTTTTTGTCATAACCAAGTACTTTTTGTTTGGCAAAAAATTAACTTTATGATATAATCATACTTAATTGGAGATATTATGGACTATTCAAAATTGCTTAATGAAGAACAACTTAAAGCAGTATTAAATACCGAAGGCCCTGTGCTAGTGTCAGCGGGCGCTGGTAGTGGCAAAACTAGGGTGCTTACCTATCGTATTGCATATTTGTTAACTGAATTAAATGTTGACCCATATAGGATGCTGGCAATAACCTTTACCAACAAGGCAACTAACGAGATGAAGGAGCGTGTGTGCAAAATACGTGAAGATGCGTCACTTGTATTGGTGGCAACCTTTCATAGTTTTTGCGTTAGAATGTTGCGAAAGTATCAATCAGTATTGGAAGAATATCAACCTAATTTTAGTATATATACCGACAGCGACCAAACTAAAGTATATAAGCAAGTGTTTAATGATTTGGGCATAACCGATGATGAAACTAAGTCACGTATCAAGCACGCAATAAGTGTAATCAAAAACGATAATATCCATATAGATGAATATTGTGAAATTAATAAGCATACCAAGGGTATTGATATGGTACGACGAGGTTATTTGGCCTATCAAAACGAATTGATGAAGAACAATGCAATGGATTTTGATGACCTATTAATTAATTTTTATCGCTTGCTTGTGAAAAATGAAGATGTAAGAACTAGTTTGCAAGAAAGATTTCAATATATCCATATTGATGAGTTTCAAGATACTAATAAGTTGCAATATGAAATTGTAAAAATTCTTGGTGCAAGACATCAAAATGTGTTTATTGTAGGTGATGAGGACCAATCAATATATAGTTGGCGTGGTGCTAATATTGGTAATATTTTTCAATTTTCAAAAGACTTTAAAAATGTAAAAATTTTTAAACTGGAACAAAATTATCGTAGTACCAAGTCTATTTTGGATAAAGCCAACAAACTGATTGAAAACAACAAAAATAGATTATCAAAGAAACTATATACTCATAACGACCAAGGAAGTGAAGTTAATTATTATTGTGCAAGAGATGAACAAGATGAGGCAGATTATGTGGTTCGACATATTATCCAACAACGAGCACAAGGGGTAGACCTTAATAATATAGTAATATTACTACGTTTAAATGCTTTGACTAGACCATTTGAAGAAAAACTATTGGCGTATAATATTCCGCACAAGATTTATAACGGTGTAAAGTTTTATGAGCGTGCTGAGATTAAAAGCACATTATCTTATTTGATTGCTATTACTAATCCTAGTGACAGCACTAGTTTTACACGTTTGATTAACTATCCTAAACGAGGAATAGGCGAAACTAGTATTAGTCAAATTAAGACATTAGCAGAAATGCGTAAATGCACAATGAAGGATATTATTTATAATTGTGATACCGAAGATTTAAAACCGGCGCTTAAGTCTAAACTTCAACCATTAAAGACCTTATTAAAAGGCATTGATGAAAAGGCAAAAGATGGCGGATTGTATGACCTTATAAGCTATATAGTAGATGAAGCAAAGATACTACAAAGTTTTAATCAAAAAGATGATACAGAATTAGATAGATATATTAACGTTACTTCGCTTATAAAATCAATTAAAGATTATGAGGAAGCAAATCCAGATGCAACATTAAATGATTATCTTGAAAGCGTAACACTTATTAGTGATATAGATACTGAAAGTAATAAAAACGGAGTAATCATAGCAACTGTTCATAGTGCAAAGGGCTTGGAGTTTGATACGGTATTTATCTCTGGCTTGGAGGAAAAGATATTCCCAGTAAGTCGTGCCGAACTAGATGAGCAAGAGGAAGAGCGTAGATTAATGTATGTGGCTATTACTCGTGCAAGGAAAGATTTGTATTTAACTAGTAGTAGTTCACGATTTATGTACGGTAAACGTGACTATAGTGTTAAAAGTAGATTTCTAAGAGAAATAGATATGGTTAAGGACCAGGCCTTTGGTTATGGCGGATATTACGGCGAAGATACTACATATCCTAGTTATAAAAAAGAATATGGTAGTTATAATAGCGATTACGGTGATTATTCAAAAGGTAAATTTGTAGCAAGAAATAATGACAATGGCTATAATAATAGTGCTTATATAAATAATTACAACAAACCATCTAATACTAATAATGTAAAAAATACATTTGGTGGCGGAGCAACTATTGGAGGGCTAAACATAGCAGGAATATCTAAAGGTATATCTAAGCAAACTATTGATAAGTCAAAAGTTGTAGTAGGGGTAAAGGTTAGCCATATAAAGTTTGGGCAAGGAGTAATAGTGGATACTAGTACCTATGCAAGCAATAAGTGTGTTACTATTGATTTTGGAGTAATAGGCAAAAAGACATTGTCACTAGATTATGCGCCTATAACATTTATAGATTAAAATTGGGGGGATTATGAAAATTGAACGTATGAAACAATTAGTGGACTTAATTAATAAATATAACTATGAATACTATATATTAGATAAGCCAACAGTTGCAGATGTTGAATATGATAGATTGCTAGATGAATTGTTTAAACTAGAGCGTGAAACAGGAATAGTGTTAGATAATTCTCCTACACATAAGGTAGGTAGCGAACCAATATCTAAGTTTACAAAGGTTACACATAAGAATAGACTGTATAGTTTGGAAAAAAGTCAAAGTGTAGAAGAAATACAAGACTGGATAACACGTAATGAGCGATTAAGTAGTTTTAATCCAGAATATACTTGTGAATATAAGTTTGATGGATTGACTATAGTAGTAACCTATGACAATGGTAAATATATACAAGCAGTTACACGTGGTAATGGTATAATAGGCGAAGATGTGACTGAGCAAGTGCGTACTTTTAGGTCAGTACCATTAAATATTCCATATAAGCAAAGAGTAACTGTACACGGAGAGGCAATTATACGTTTGTCAGTATTGGAGCAACTTAATGAAGATTTGGATATCCCTTTAAAGAATGCTCGTAATGCGGCATCAGGAGCGGTTCGTAATTTAGACCCTAAAGTTACAGCTTCACGTAAACTTGATTTTATGGCATATGATGTTAACTATATAGAAGGTAAAATCTTTAATAGCCAAATGGAAGTAAATAAGTTTTTAGTAGATAATAATTTTAAGGTGGCGGACATACTGGGCGTAGTACACAATGTTGAGGAAATGAAAAAGATTATTGATAAGATTGATAAATCGAAATCAACTCTTGACTTTTTAATTGATGGACTAGTATTTAAACTTAATGATATTAAATATCGTGAAGATTTAGGGTATACAGACCGTTTCCCTAGATGGGCTATTGCTTATAAATTTGAAGCAGAGGAAATGAGCACGACTCTTAATGACGTGGTGTGGCAAGTAGGTCGTACCGGCAAAATCACTCCTATAGCTATATTAGAGCCAATAGAACTAGCTGGCGCAACGGTATCAAGGGCAACTTTAAATAATTACAACGACATTTTAAAGAAAAATGTTAGTATTAATAGTCGTATATTTGTTCGCCGTAGTAATGAGGTTATTCCAGAAGTTATAGGGCTAGCAGAAGAAGGTATTGATAAAAAGGTTATAGTTCCGCCAAGGTATTGTCCATCATGTAATAGTATTTTAAATGAAAATGGAGCAAACTTATTTTGTCGTAATCACTGGTCGTGTAAAGACCAAATTATTGAACGTCTTAAACATTTTGTATCCCGAGATGCTATGAATATAGAAGGTCTTAGCGAACAAACCTTAAAGCAACTATATGAAGTATATAATATTGCTTATCCGTATGGTTTATATGGTTTGCAAAATTATGACTTAACCAAGTTGGAAGGCTTTAAGGATAAAAAGATTAATAATTTGCTTAATAGTATTAATAAATCTAAAGAGGTTGAATGGTCAAACTTTATATATGCGCTAGGAATACTTAATGTTGGTAAAAAAACTGCGTATGTATTAAGCAAGCGTTATAAGTCTTTTGATAGTCTTGAAAAAGCAACTTTAGAAGAATTAACTCAAATTAATGATATAGGTGAAGTGGTGGCTAGCAACATATTGGACTATTTTAAAGATAGTGAAAATGTTGCCGCTATATATAAATTGATGGACAGCGTTAAAATACAATATCCTAAACAAGTTGATAGTAATAATTATTTTAGTGGTAAAAAGATTGTGCTTACAGGTAGTTTGGAAACCTATGCCCGTAATGATTTAACAAAAAAATTGCAAAACTTGGGTGCAGATGTGGTAAGCAGTGTATCTAAAAATACAGACCTTGTTATAGCGGGCAAGGAAGCAGGTAGCAAACTAACTAAAGCACAAAGTTTAAATATTGAAATAATAGATGAAGCCAAATTAATATCTTTACTTGAAATTAATAAATTAGACTAGCTAAAACTAGTCTTTTTTTTATTATAATTGTGCAAATTTATGAAAATGTGCTATTTTGTTTGGAAAAATCAACATTATTTGCTATAATAATGGTACTTAAAGGTCTTTTTTTATGTTAAATAATCTCACAAAGGACAAAAAGGGGAGTTATGATTACTTTTAAGCAGATAGAAATGGCTGGTTTTAAGTCATTTGCCGACACTACTAAAATTAATTTTGACGGAGGTATTACTGCAATTGTTGGTCCTAATGGTTGTGGCAAAAGCAATGTTGCAGATGCTATACGTTGGGTACTAGGTGAACAAAGGAAAAAGGAATTGCGTGGCGAGAGTATGCAAGACGTTATTTTTGCTGGCTCAGAAAAGCGTAAAAAGCTATCTTATTGCGAAGTTTCTATTATTTTTGATAACACCAACAAATGGTTTAATATCGAATATGATGAAGTAATGATTACTCGTAAACTTTATCGTTCTGGCGAAAGTGAGTATTATATCAACAAAAAATTATGTAGATTAAAAGACATTACCAATTTATTGTACGATAGTGGTGTAGGGCGTGAAGGTTATTCTATTATAGGTCAAGGTAAAGTAGAACAAATTATATCTTCAAAGCCAGAAGATAGACGTACCATATTCGAAGACGCTGCTGGAATTTCAAAATTTAAGGCAAGAAAAAATGAAGCAGAAAATGAACTAAGCAAATATCGTGACAACTTATCTCGTACTAATGATATTATGCTTGAAATTGAGCGTAGATTAGGACCGCTTAAGCGCCAATCGGAAGATGCTAAAAAGTCATTAATGTTGCGTGATACATTAAAAGATTTGGAAGTTAATGCTTATATTTATCAATACGAGCACGCCAGCGTAATTAAAGATGAAATTAATGTAAGAAAAAAGGGTTATACCGATAATTTAACCATTAAACAAAACGAATATAATAATTTGCAAATTAAGTATGCTTCTAATATGGCAGAAATGGATAGAGTAGATAAAACTATTAATGAATTACATGACAGAATACTTAATTTAACAGTACAATTTGAAAAGAAACAAGGTGAAAACAACCTTTTAAATGAGCGTATGTTGCATATTAGCGAACAAACTAAGCGTGTAACAGATGAGGTTGGTACTCTTGAATTAGAGCACAACCAAATTATTTCATTATTATCTAATGCAAAGGCATCTAAAGATGAAGAAACCGCTACATTAAAAACTTTACGTATTGAAAGCGAAAAATTGTCTAACGAATATTTGGAATTGATAGATAGAATTACTGAAAATGAGGATAGTAAAGAAGCAAGTCATAGGGCATATATAGACAATTTGGAAAAATTGACTGATATTAAATCTAACATGTCGGCTTTAATTGCTAAACGTGATGCAATGCAAACTAATATCGAGGTAGATACTAGTAAGGTTGATTTAATAAAATTAGAATTAGAAGACTTGCAAAGTCAAATAGACAAATTGTCAAAAGAAGTTGATGTAACTGAGCGTCAAAAAACAAAGGTAGAAACCGATATATCAGTTAATAAAACTAATTTGCAAGACTTAGAAAATCAATTGGCTAATCTAAATAATGAGATTTTTGCTTATAAATCTGCCATTTCCAACGATACTAACCGTAAAGAATTATTGCAAAACTTACAAAGCAACTTTGAAGGGTATCAAACTGCCGTAAAAAGATTGTTAAAAGATAGTGCTTCCAATAAGCAATTATCAAGTGCCATAAAGGGTGTTATAGGCAATATTATTGAGGTAAAATCAACTTACGCTACTGCTATTGAAGTGGCTTTAGGTGCTAGTGTTCAAAATATTGTTACACAAAATGAAGAAGATGCTAAAATACTAATTGATTACTTAAAAGCAGGCAAAATTGGACGTGCAACTTTCTTACCTATGTCTGCAGTTAAACCTAGAAGTTTAATGGCTAATGACAAGAGATATTTGTCTAGTAAAGGTTGTTTAGGTATTGCTAGCGAAATAATTTCTTATCCAAGTGAATATTCAAGGGTTATTGAAAGTTTACTGGGTAGCACAGTAATTGTAGATACATTAGATAATGCTGTAAATATTGCTAGAAATAGTGGATATTCATTTAAAATAGTTACCTTAGAAGGAGATGTGTTGTCACCACAAGGTTCAATGGCTGGTGGTAGCAAAAAATCTAACGAAACCTCTGTTATAGGTAAGGAAAATGAAATTAAAGAATTGACTAAAACTATTGAAAAAAATACTAAATATTTGCAAGAATTAGAGGATACTAATAAGGAACTATTAAATAAAGTTGTTTCTTTAAGACAATTTAGGGAAGAAAGTTCTAGTAAATTACAATTATTAAATAATGAATTTGCATCTAAAATATCTAAATTGCAAGCATTACAAGAAAAGGCAGAGGTTTTAACTCAAAATATTAATCAATATGAAAGTCAGTTGACAGTTGCTAAGCAAATTATTAAAGACCTACAAGATAAAATTGATAGTGTGGATAGTTTGGAAACTGATATTACAACTTCACAAAAACAAATGAGCGAAACCTCAAATTCTTCACAATCAATGTATACTGAACTTAAATCAAAACGTGAAGAATATAACACAAATATAACTGAATATAAGATAAAAATTGCAAGTTGTGAAGAAAAAATTAGGGCATTAGAACTTCAAATTGAAAATTATGAAAATCAATTAAAAGAAAGCGAATTAAATATTGAAAAAGCCAAAATAGAGTTATCTAAACAACAAGAAATATTTAATCAAGCACAAATGCACCAACAAGAGTCTTTGCGTGAAATTGATTCATCAGGAATTGGGGAGGAGTTGCAAACCCTTAATGCAAAGCGTGGCACAATTGAACAATTTAGGAGTTCTATATTAAATGAACTTAAAGACCTTGATGATAAAAAGGGCGAAATTCAAGCAGAGATTGGTAGACTTCAAAATAAATTATATCAAGAAGAAACTAAACTCCAAAAAGTAGATATTGATATAGAAAATATGCAAGAACGTATTTATGAGGAATACGAAATGACATATAATGACTGCGTACCATTTAAGCATGAAGATTTTGATATTAAGCAAGGAATGATTGAAATTAATAGAATTAAAACTCAAATTGCTTCCTTAGGTTCAATTAATATTAATGCTATAGAGGAATATAAAACAGAGGGTGCTAGATATGAGGAAATGAGCGCTCAAGTAAAAGACTTGCAAAAAGCAGAAGCTGATTTGGTAAAAATTATTCAAGACTTGTCTAGCGAAATGTTGCAAAAGTTCAATACAGAGTTTACTAAAATTAATACAAACTTTACTCAAGTGTTTAAGGAATTGTTTGGCGGTGGTGATGCTCGACTAGAAATATTGCCTAACGAGGACCCTTTAAGTGCTGGTGTTGAAATTAGCGCTTGTCCTCCAGGTAAAGCATTAAAAAATATTTCATTACTTAGTGGTGGAGAAAAAACAATGACTGCCATAGCGATATTATTTGCAATATTAAAACTTCGTCCAATGCCTTTCTGTTTCCTAGACGAAATTGAGGCAGCACTAGATGATAATAATATTGAAAGATATGCTAGATACTTAAAGAGATTCTCCCAAGATACACAATTTATTGTAATTACACACCGTAAGCCAACTATGGAATTAGCAGATAGTTTATTTGGTGTTACAATGCAAGAAAAAGGTGTATCTAAGATAGTGTCTGTAAAACTAAGTGAAGCAGTAAAAGTTACTGAAACGGACAAAAAAGATAAATAAAAAAATAAAAGTATACGAAATTAATTGTATACTTTTTTTTAAGTTATAAAGTTTGATTATTTTCTTTTTCATGTACCAATATTTCATTTATAAATAAATCAGCATATTGATTTAATAAGTCTTTTTCGTTTTCTGCTTTAATATCGTATTGCAATAGTTTTACATAATCTTCTAAAAATACATCTTGACCTACTTTGTCACGCAAATGTGCAATACGTTGCGAATGTTCAGGGCCAACATATCTCCAGTGCCATGCTTCAGCTTCTGGCATTCCAGTAACTGTTTCAATACGAGGGGATTGAGGGTAAGTTTGGATAAAACCAAATTTTTCCATTACTAAACGACGAGTTAGAAAATTTAATAATCCATTATTAGCATCAGGATATTTTTCTTTAATTTTATCAGGAATTTTAACATTGGTCATATCAACTTTTATATCAATTGCAAGGCCAGAATGATGCTCGCTATGACCAATGCGTGCTGCATATTTTTTTTGATGGCCATAAGCGATTTTGATTAGCTTGGGGTTTTTAACAATAGCTAAAACTTTTTTAGGTAAACTAACAGAACTTTTTTTGTCCTCAAGTTCTTTTTTTGCCTGATTATTTAATTTTATAGCAAAAGTTTCACCTTGCGCATATATTTGGTCAACAAAACTGCGTCCTGCTGATATTAGATTACATTTTATACCAAGTTTATCAAATTCTTGCAAAACAAGGTCAAAGGACTGCTTTGTATTTTTTTCAATAAAAGAGGTTTTTTTGCCCCAGTCTCCATCAGTAACGGCAACTTTTTCATATTCAAAGTTTTTAAAATCTTCTTTATTATATGAAACTCTAGCGTTAATAATTGTTAGATATGGGTCTTTAATTTTTGTCATAATATCTCCTTAAAAATATTGTAGCATAATTATTAAAATAAGTCAACAAACAAAATAAATTATTAAAAAAGCAAAAAATATTAGTTTTTGATTGAAAATTTTGTAATAAAAAATA
>JAZUAD010000022.1:0-18416 GCA_045637825.1 Candidatus Onthoplasma sp.
GAGTAGAGGTAGTAGTAGAAGCAAGAGGAAGTGAAGAAGGATACAACATATACAGCCTACGCTACAATCTAACAGGAGATAGATTACCAATAGAGCAAGAGCTAGAACTGGAATACAAAACTCTGTATTATGTGGAGTTGAAGTCTTATAGTGTATAAATAAAAGAGGTAATATGAAGTATAATACTATTATTATAGGAGGTGGAGTAGCGGGCTTAACTGCAGGAATGTACTTAGCCCGTGCTAACCTGCCTTGCTTGATTTTAGAAGGTAAATTTTGGGGTGGACAAACAGCTTTGCTTAATCGTGTAGACAATTATCCGGCAATGAAAAATGTAATGGGTTTTGATATTACACAGGCATTATATGAACAAGTTAAACAATTTAACATTGAAACCAAAAATGAACTTGTAATAAAACTAGAACAGACCGATGATTTATATAAAATTACAACCAATAAAAACGAATATTTAACACAAAATGTAATTATTGCTACTGGTGCAAAAACTACCAAGTTGGGTTTAAAAGAAGAGGACCAGTTTATTGGTAGAGGTGTTAGTTATTGTGCTACTTGTGATGGGAACTTGTTTAAAAATAAAGAAGTTGCATTGTATGGTATAGGAAAAAATGCACTAGAGGATATTAAATATTTACATAATGTAGCAAGCAAAGTATATTGGTTGGTTTCTAGCAAAACGTTGCCTAATGATATATTAACTCAGGTACAAAATTTTAAAAATGTAACAACAAAATATTCGTGTGAAATTTTTGAGTTGATAGGAGATAAGGCTTTACAACAAATTTTATTACACGAAAAAAACAAAAATAAATCAAAAAAATTAGACATTTCAGGACTGTTTGTATCCCTGGGCAGACAGCCGGACTTGTCTTGGTTGGACATAAATATTAAAACCAACAAAAATGGCTATATAATAGTGGACAAACATTGTAAAACAAATTACAAGGGAGTATTTGCGTGTGGAGACATAACCTCACGCGAACTAAAGCAAATAGTTACTGCTTGTAGCGATGGAGCAATTGCTTCAAGTTATATTATTGCACATAAGTAAAAACCATTAAGGAGATGGGTATGAATAAAAAACGAATGTTAATAGGAATATTTATTGCAATGGCAATTATAATGTGTGGTTCATTGTTTGTAAAAATGCAACCATCGGTTTTTGCCGAAGAAGTATTGCAAAGTCAAAACGAACAAGTGGTAAACGAAGCGGGAACTTTTTATGCGCAGGGTTCGCATAGTGTAACTGAAGATGGCTTAGGGTTTTATGTGGTCGGTGACCAAGTTACACTTATTGCCATAATGAATTCGGGTTACGAATTTGATGCGTGGGTTGCAATAGCAGGCGACAATTCTGAAACAATATTGTCCGAAAAACAACAATGTTCTATTATTGTTGAAGGTAATATAACTATTGAACCTAGATGGCACAAAATTAATTATGAAATTGAATTTAATTCTGATTTGTATAATGGTACAGAGTTAAAAGATTTTACATACAAAATTAATAATAAAACTCAGCAAAATGGGAGCAACTATTATGATGATGAAATTGAAATAGTTGTTAATATTAAATCAGATAGATATATAACTCCACTAAAAACAATAAATATTGAAATTAACGATGTTAGTATTTATGATATTCTTCGTGGCAATAACAATATGAATGTTAAATGTGATATTGTAAACGATGAGGGAAGTGAAGCAAAAACAGGCTTTACAAGTTTTGTAATAACTTTAAATATTCATGAAAAAGTTGTTATAGATATTGAATATTCATATATGTATAAACTACAAGTATCTTCAAGTAATGATATTGATATAAGCGAACTTATTCAATTTATAACAATTTCCGGACATTATAGTCAACCAGACAGCACTAAATATGAATATTTGGTTGTGGCAGAGGAAGCGGTGGTTATTACCATACAAGAAGGCAACGACATATACGCTTTTGAAGTATATGAGTTTGTAGGTAAAGCGCCTAGCAAGGTTACTTCACAAACTTATAGAATAACTGAAGATAGTAGATTTATAGTAACTTATAATAAGGTTGAATATAAGGTTAGTTTTAAAACTTATTTAACTAATTTATATGGAACTTCGGGTTTGATTGAACCTTCATTTTACAATATTGAAGATTTGGTAGTGCTTGCAGGAGATGAAATTAGTTTTAATTATAATGCGGAAAATGGGAATATTGAAATTATTAACGCAAAAGGAACTAAAATTGAACATGCATATCTATTTGATAAATATGGATATGGTTATAAATTTATAGGTTTTGCTATAAACAATGAATTGGTTCAAGAAAATAAAGTTGTTATTAGTGCAACAGAACCTAAAAACGTTGAAATTCAATTAATATTTGAGTATATTAAATATGATTTGCAAATTTCATTAGTAGACGAATACTTTTTAGATAGTGCTGAGTATGCTTTGATCTTTGATAATCAAATAAATAAAGCCGTAACAGGTAGTTTGATTAATGTTCAAGCACGCACATTAAAATATGTGATTAATGGCTGGAGTTGGAGCAATAATCCAAAGGTTGAGGGTTACTTGCATACAGCCCAAAATGAAAATAGTGATAATTTTAGTTTTGAATTTGTTCCTATTAGTAACGATAACTCTCAACCATATATTTTATATTTAGATGTAGATTATAAATATTCTTCAATACAATATGAGTTAACTCCACGTAGTATTAATCAAAATGTTTTGTATGACATTGTGTCGGTGGACACAGCAAACAAAACTATTACTTTTAGTGATAGCGAACTGCAAGAATCTGTAAAAACTGTTAATTACCTTGATGAAAATGTAACAATTGAAGGTAATTTGACTACAATTATTACAAGCGAGTTTGGTAAAATTGAAATAGAAAACGGCATATTAAATTATATATCTAATTCGATTAAAGTAAGTTCAATAAATAAGGAAACTCAACAAGGGGTAGATATCTATACTTTTGAAAAATATACTTATTTTGGCGAATTGCAAGTTGGATTAATTGAAAATATAACTTTAAGCGAAAGTGGAAGTAATGTAAGGGTTGTTTTAGGTGGAAAAACTTATGCAACCACAGGTCAATCTGTTGGCGAAATACAAGTGTTTGATACCTACAAAACACAATTGGCTGAAAGCAATGTATACGCAATTAAATATAATGATTATTCTATGAAATTGTATATGAACAATGGTGAATATGATTATATTGAATTGATGGGTGTTAAATATGTGTTTGACGGCGAAAAATTTGTTCTTGTAAATGCAACAATTAACACTCCTGAAGAGGTTGATTATACACCTATTGCTGGTGCTAATTGTGGAATTAAACTTGACAACTTGTTGCCAAATTCATTACTAATGTACTATACAAAGTCAACCAATGTTTCTAATTACAAATTTATAAGTTTTACAAATCAAACGGGAAGTAAATTGTGGAATTTTGAATATAACGACTTTAAGGTGTGTTTGTTAGGTGTTGATGCAACAAATCAAGTAAATGTTGAATACAGACGTTTGGAAAATAATATTCATTTAGTTATAAATAACGAAAATGCGTATAATTATGATAATATTGTATTTACAATTGCAAGTGCTGAAAATTCGGTTTCTGGAACAGGGAATTCAATTTCTTCTCAAGATGGAAATACCATAACAATTTCAATAAATGCAGATTATATTACAAAGGGATACAAGTTTGATAATTATGTGTTTAATGATGCGGTAATAGAAGCAGAAGAAAACAATCCTTTAACTATTACTTTTGTTATGGATTCAAGAGTGTATGCAAACCAAATTATTTACATCAACTTTAGTGAAATTGTATATACAATAAACATTAACTATATTGATAGAAATGGACAAATTATTGATAATCCAGACGAAGTGCAAGGATTATTGCGTTTGCAAGGACAAACAGAGGCAATAAACTCTTTACAAGTAGTTTTGACTAAGGAATATATCTTTGAGGCCATGGCAAATCAAGGATATTATGTTGCTAATGCTTATATTGGAACAGAGGCATATATTTTAGAGGGCTTAAAGGGAAGCAATAGTAGCGAACAACTTAAAACTAGTTGGAAATTGAGCGCTTTAAATTTTGAACAAGCAATTATTGATAATTCGGTTACAAATGAAGTTGAATTATATGTTCAATTTGCTATTCATACTTATAGTGTTAAAGTTTATTTTGATATTAATGAAGATGCTTTTAAAATTTCATATCCTACACTATATATTAATAATGTAGAGCAACGTTTAATAATTGCAACTGAAACTGAAGATGGAGTGGCGACAACTAAGAGATATGTGTTGGCACAAGGGTTTGAATATGGTTCACAAGTGTCATTAGAAGCAAAAAACTTTATGTTGGGGACTGCAATTGAATATTGGACAACTATGAAAAATGAACCACTTACAATTCTTTCTAATTATTCGATAGGTGACATTAAGCAAGATGTAGTGTTAAAAGTTTTATTAAAGCATGTTGAATATGAAATTCAATTTATATCAGTAAATGAGGAGCATAATGAATGTTTGTATGGCTCTGCAAATTCTTATCAAAAAACAATTAAACTGTTTGAAAAATATTATTATACAACCAACACCGAAATGGGTTATGTATTAAAAGATATTTATTATTATGATAATAACGGACAAGTTGGCTCTAAGGATATTTCTAGCGGATTTATATTTAATCCAGCAGATTTTAGAATTGAAAATGGAACATCTGTTAAAATTTATCTTGTTTTTGGATTAAAGATTGTAAATTTGGAAATTGGCAATGTTGTTAATGGTTCTAAATATTGCTTTAATTCGTATAACGTAGAAGATTTGGCAAAACATACAATATCTCGCCAACGAGGAGACGTGATAACAGCGTTAGACCCAACTACCGGATATCAATTCCAAACTGGCGATATATTAATAATGGAAATTGCTCCAATTTCAATGGGAATAGAATTAAATCGTGTTAAATTAGATGCAATTAATATAACATTATTAAGTTCAAAACCTTATACAATGTATACTACCGAAGTTTTGGAAGATGGCTATGTTGTAGGTTTGAAATACAATCTTGTTATAGAATTTGCACCAGACGTTATTAATGCATTGAAGGAAAATGCTCAATTACAAAATATATTAAAAGTAAAAACCTTTGAAATTAACTATACCTATAATTATATTGATTATAATTTTGGAATCAGCTTAATTAGAGAGTATGGTGGCTCTACTGCAACCGGCAATAGAGATGTGCCTTTAAAAATTTCTAATGTTGGCTTTGGTACAAATGTTATATTTAGTTATGGCTATGAGGGTATGAATAGTGGGGCCGGTAGTAAATTTACAGTAGATGGCTTTAAGATTGCTAAAACAACATATAACGAACAAAATGAATTTAGTTTAGAAGGCATTATTATGTGGGAAGAAGTGGCTAGATTTATGTATAACGAACAAGTTAGTGATGTAAGTGTTGTGTTGATGTTAAAACCTAAAATTGTATTAAACAACTATACTGATTATACTGAAGAAGGTGGATATTTATATAAACGTCAATATATTGGGGAAAATCAAGGACTTGTTACAATAGGTGGAGAAATGGATATTGTTATTGGTGGTGATTTTGAAGCTATTATACAATATTCTTATGATGGCGGTAATGAATTTATAGACAAAAAACCTATAGATGTTGGGGAATATCAAGTTAAGATTATTGCAAAAATAGCATCTAGTAATTCACAAGTTACAGATGTTGTGTTTAATGAAAAGGTTATGTTTATTATTACACCTGCAAGTGTTACTTTGTCTTTGAAAACCTATAATACTGAAAACCCTATAACCAAAACTTATGATGGAACTAATAATTTGTCAGCAAAAATAATTGTTGATGACATACAAATTAATGGTTTGTTTGAAAGAGATTATAACGGAATATATATAGACTCAAGTCGTTTACGTGCGCAATTTGCCGAAGTTATAGTAAATCCTACTAGTCAATTATATGATATAAATATTTTTGATATATATTTGTTAGATTCTTCAAACAATATTGTAACAAATTATAAACTTTCTAGTGGTTTAAATTTAGTGTTTAGACAAATAGGTAAAATTACACCAAAAGAATTAAGAATAACTGGTTTTGTTGTTAGCAACAAGGTATATGATAATACACCTGATGTGTTGACTAATGTTGAAGGTATTACTTATGTTGGAAAATTGCAAAGCGATTCAACACAAATTTTAACCGAAAACTTAAAATTCTATTTAGAAGATTATTCTATTGGCTTTGATAGAGAAGTATTTATAGATTGGTCTTCTGCATTGGTTGGAGCAGATAGTACCAACTATAGTATTACTTATGATAAAGTGTATATAGATATACATCCTTATGAAGTTACATATTCTTTAAGAGATTATGGAACATTTAAAATTGTAGATGAGGAGAGATTATGTTTAATTCCTATTGATAGTCGTGTATTTGCAGAAGTTCACGAAAAAGGAAGTAGTGAATACAGGTCAACCTATACACTTATCGAAACTAGTATGGGCCAAGGCGAAAAATTAAAGGTTTGTTACGAAATTGTAATGCAAGTAGGATCTGTAAGTCAATTAGTGCCTCAAGGATTATATATATACTTACCAAAAATCAAAAAGACTAGCAAAATGATGCAAGTGCCAGATTCAAGCACTGCTGAAAAAGTGGAACATACACAAAACGGTGGATATATTATAGTTAAGGCAGAAAAAGGCGAAGCATTATTTGGCGTTGTGATAAATACAACATATTTGCCATTATGGGTAATTATATTAATTGTTATATTATCATTAATTATTGTTGCGGTGGTAGTATTCATATTTATTCTTATAAGAAGAAAGATGAAACAAAAATACAAATCTTACGAAAAGATTTAATTAAAACAAACAAAAAGTCAAGTATAAATAAATACTTGACTTTTTTGTTATTATTTATTATTGTTTAATATAATTGGAGTGTTAGATGAAACAAAATATTAGTTCGCAATTAAAATAT
Source organism: Candidatus Onthoplasma sp. (assembly GCA_045637825.1). Taxonomy (GTDB): domain Bacteria; phylum Bacillota; class Clostridia; order Christensenellales; family UBA1242; genus Onthoplasma. Next base: position 7,058 of record JAZUAD010000022.1, read on the forward strand.
ACTATAGACCTTGGTGTTACTGCATCAAAAATAACCTTTAAACTTAAAAAGACTAAAAAGGATATTATTAGTCACATATTAGTAACATTTTTTATATTTGTTATGACTGCTTTATTAGTTTGGGATATGTCTAGAGGTGCAGGTTTTGTGCTAGATATTATTATTTTAGGAATATTAGTGGTAACTGAAATAATTACACTATTAATGCCAGTAATAATAACTAATACACAAAAGAAATTTTTAAAGCAATTAAATTTGCAGGAAATAGATTATATAATAACCTCGATTGAAAAAGATAAATGCCTAGAAACTTATTATAAAAATGGTAAAGTTTTTATGCAAAATGTATGTATGATGTCAAAATTAATTAACTATAAAATTCAAGATAATTACGTGTTTATAGTTTTTAATAATTTTGCTTGTGCCATATTTGATATAAATACTTTAACAATATCGCTTGAAGAATTTACCGAAATGCTAAACAATAAAATATCTGCAAACAAAGGAGCTAAAACAAAGCGTTAACGATATACTATTATTTTTTCTCCGCCTAAATAGGTTTGGGGTAAATCATTATTAAATTGAATTAATTGTTCTTGAGAGATATTTAAGCGTTTACATAAATCCCACGAAGATTCATTTGAACGTGCAATGTATATTTGGAATGCAATATCGCCATATTCTATTTTTTTACCATATTTAATTGAGTCAATTAATTTAACCTGTGTTTTGGTATAAATTGTGCCATTAACCAATAATTCATAGTCAATAATTAAGGTGTTACCACGTTTAATTTTACATTTACAATTAATAGGAACTACAGAGATATTAACTCCGCAAACTTCATTTTTCAATTCTTGCTTAATGCTTATAGAATAAGGTACTTGGGTTGGCAAATGGTTAATATCTCTGTTTTCATCTAAATATAAAAGATTTCCATTTACAACACCTTCAATAACAACCATATTATCTTTAATAGAATATTGTGTTACGCTAGAATTTGTATTTACCATTCCTAATATTTCATCAACGTTTAATTCGTCTGCCAAAGTAATTTCTGTGTCAATACTTTCAGTTGATTTAAAGTATGGCAATTTTTTGCATACGTCATAAGTATTATTTAATGTTTCAATGGCAGTATCTAAACTATATATATCTTCTACAATATCCACGTTAATATCTTTGTATAAACAACCATTAACAATAATTGCGTATTCAAAGTCAAACTTGGTATTGCTATCATTAATATCGGTTGTTATTTGTGTTGAATTTAGGTTTATATATGCGAATAAATCGGCAACGCAGTCATTATCACAATTTTTGGCTTCAACTTCACATTTAAAAGGTGTAGAATTGTTATATAATTTAATGCAGTTGGTGCCGTTATTTTCAACCTCATAAATTAGGTTGTTTATAATTTGGCCAGTAAGTAAAACGTAACCCTCATAGCATTTACTTTCTTCAACAATTATTTTACTATCACAGGATAGCATTTTGTTAATTTTAACATCTAGTTTAAAGTCAAAATCATAGTTTGTGGTTTTGTTTATTTTTTGAATACAAGAACAAGCAGAAAAAACAGATTTTTTTGTAACCAAACTGTCGCTTGTGGGCGTAAATAAAATTAATGAGGTGTTTGAATTACAAAAACAATCTATAGTTCCATCTATATTTATTCGTAAAGTTTTATCATCGTTGTCAAATTCTGCTATAAATTGATTGTTTCCAATGCTTATTTGACAGTCGGCATTAATCATATCACTATTAATAGTTTCGCTAAAATTAATAGTATCTGCCAAGGAATTAAACATATTGTCAGCATCTAAATACATTGCTTTAATTCCTATAACTCCTTTTAACAGGGCTTTTCCATTCATTGCCTCAATTTGCACATCAATCAAACAAGCGTCAATATTTAATACTTGCTTAACAATAGTATTAGAATCTATATTCATATTCAACTGAGCTTTGATATTTAACGTTGGCAAATTTGTGGTATGTGCAATTTTAATTTTGTTATTTTCTTCCATAATTCCTCCCTATGTTTTAAATATATAGGAAGAGATTGTAAATTATGCTTTAAGTTGTAAAAATTTACAAATTTATCAATCTAATAGCAAAAAAATAAAACTAATTGCAAAGTTTTTGGGGTGTTTCGACAAAAATGTTGTCAAATTTATAAATTTACCAAAAATTTTACATAAAAATTATAAGTTTCTTTTTGTGGTTTTTAAATCATTTTGGTATTATTGAGTTACACTCTATTTTTTAGTGAATAATAAAAAAGGTTATAAAGGAGATTTTATGAAAAAAACTATTAATATAATAGTAGCAGATGAAAATAAGGAAACGATTAATTCGTTTTTAAACAATTTACACAATGAAAAATTTAACGTTGTTGCCACCGCAACTGATGGTGCAACTCTGTTTGAACTAATTAAAGCAAACAAACCAGATATGGTTATAATGGATTTAGTTTTGCCTCAACTTGATGGGTTTGCTGTTATGGAAAAATTAAAAAATGAAAATATTGATACTAATATAATAATTCATACAGGCTTGTCGTTAAATGGATTTGTAAACAAAGCAATAGCTTTGGGTGCTAAATATTATGCAATTAAACCATTTAGTATTAATTTGTTACTAGAGCGTGCTGAGGAAATATTGGCTTTGGATAATATTAAAACCTCTACAAATAATTCAAGTTTAGGTAAGATGGAAGAAAAAATAACTAATATATTTATAACAGTGGGAATTCCTGCACATATTAAAGGGTATCAATTTTTGCGTGAAGCAATAAAACTGGCTATTGCCAACCCAGAAATAATAAATAGTATAACTAAAAAATTGTATCCTACGATTGCTGAAAAGTATAGTACAAGCGCATCTAAGGTGGAACGCGCTATTAGACACGCTATTGAAGTGGCATGGAACAGAGGTAAAATTGAAAACATTAACAACGTTTTTGGATTAAAAGTTTATTCTAGTAATGAAAAGCCAACTAATGGTGAATTTATTGCACTGGTTGCAGATAAAATGTTAATAGAAGGAGTTAGTTAAAAAATATTTTTAAAACTATGTAAAAACAGTAGACAAACAGGGTTTAAATAATTATAATATACTAACAAATGATGGGGGAGTATATTATGGCAAAAACATCAAAAAATGTATATATAAGATGTCCTAGATGTGAGTTGAATTACATCAAAAAGAAGGACGAATACTGCGATATCTGTAAACGTGAAATGAAATTAATCAAAGGCGACGATGATATTGGCGATTTGGAATTGTGCAGTATGTGTAAAATTAATTTTGTACAAAATGGTGAAGATGTTTGCGATTCTTGCAAACAAGAATTTGGCATAAATAATGCTGATGAAATGGACGAAGAAATCAACAATTGGCATAAATATATATCAGACGATGACGAGGACGACGATGACGACATCGATGACACTGAAGACGATGATGTAAATTCTGACATTACCGCTGGCATTGATGATGATTTGGACTACGTTGATGATTTGGATAAAGACGATTTGGGCATTGATGATTATGACGAAGAAGATGACGATGATGAAGAGGATGATGATGAAGATGATGACTCAGATTTGGACTTTGACGATGATGATATAGATGATAATTTTGACGATGATGACGATGATGATGATTTTTAGATAATTTTATACTTTAATGTTGAAATTTGCACAATTTGCATAAAATGTTAATAATTTGCCAAAACTTTTAATAAAGGCGGTGGATATTATGAGAAAGTGCATTACAACATTAGAGGATATAAAGCACGCAGTTCAACAGTTAAAAGGCGAATCGGTAGAGTTGTATATCAATAGAGGCAGGCGAAAGGTTTTTAAATTTGAAGGAATTATTGATAATGTATATACAAGCGTGTTTACCGTTAAGGAAAAAATTGCATCAAGTTTAACCTACACTTATTCATATAGTGATATATTATGTGGTGAGGTTAAAATAACTAAGGTAGCGGAATAATAAAAATAAATCTAGCAGGAGGTTCTGCTAGATTTTTTATAAAAAAGGATATGCGTTAAACATATCCTTAATTTTTTAATTATTCTTGCTTATCGTTGTTACCATTTTCAGTGTGGTTGTCTTTTTCAGTACTAGTATCTGTTTTGTTACTATCCTTTGTTTTAAACTTATCAGCTTCTTGAGAATTTGAATTATCTGCTTCGATTTTAGAATTTTCAAGTTCTTGTGCTTGTTTTTTAGAAATTTCTTGCTTGATATTTTCCAAATCCTGTTTAGAAATCAAGCCAACGCGTAAAGATGCTTCAGCTGTTTCAAGCAATGAATTAAGTTCTTTGGTTTGTTTTTCAATTATGGCTGATTGTCTTGCTTCTTCTTGATATTTTTGTTTTGCTTGCTCATTTTCAGTCATAATTTTTTTGACATCTTCAACACTAGTTCCGTCGTATAGCAACTTAAATTCTTCACTATAAATAGTTTCTTTTTCTAGTAAAATTTCTTGCAAGTTTTTAATTAATTCTTTTTTATCTTTTAACAAATTAATTGCTCTAGAGTGTGCTTCGTCAATAATCTTTTTGGTTTCTTCATCAATATCTTTAGCAATGTGTTCGCTATATCCTTTTGTTTGTTGATAATCACGTCCAACAAATATTTGATTTCCTTCACCAAAACTTACTAAACCAAATTTTTCGCTCATACCCCATTCTGCAACCATTTTACGTGCAATGTTTGTAGCACGTTCAATGTCGTTAGATGCGCCTGTAGTAATGTCGTTTAACATTACCTCTTCTGCGGCACGACCACCAAGCATCATTGCAAGGGTGTCTAACAACTTTTGTTTGGTTGTATGTGAACGGTCTTGTTCATCTAATGTTAAAGTATATCCTCCTGCGTGTCCACGAGGAATAATTGAAATTTCTTGTACCGAATCACAATTAGGAAGAGAGTGTGCAATAATTGCGTGGCCAGCTTCGTGTATTGCGGTAATTTTTTTATCATCTTCTGTAACAAGTCGTGATTTTTTCTTAGGTCCCATTAATACTTTATTAATACCTTCTTGAATATCAACCATTGTAATTTTTACACGTTTGTCACGAGCAGCAAGCAGCGCAGCTTCGTTAAGCATATTTTCAATATCGGCACCGGCAAATCCGCTAGTAAGTCTAGCAATACGTTTAATATCAATATCATCACTTAAAGGTTTGTTGCTTGAGTGAATTTTAATAATTTCCTCACGACCTTTAACGTCTGGAATGTTTACATATACTTGACGGTCAAATCGTCCTGGACGAGTAAGTGCAGGGTCTAATATATCTGCACGGTTAGTAGCGGCAAGTATAATTACACCGCTATTTGTTTCAAATCCATCCATTTCTACTAAAAGTTGGTTTAAAGTTTGTTCACGTTCGTCGTTTCCGCCACCCATACCTGCGCCACGTTGACGACCAACAGCATCAATTTCATCAATAAATACTAGGCAAGGAGCATTGTTTTTGGCTTGAGCAAATAAGTCTCTTACACGAGATGCACCCACACCTACATATAATTCTACAAAGTCGGAACCAGAAATAGAGAAGAAAGGAACTTTTGCCTCTCCTGCAACTGCTTTTGCTAGCAAGGTTTTACCTGTTCCTGGCGGTCCTACTAATAATACTCCCTTAGGAATTCTTGCTCCTAAGTCAGTGAATTGTTGAGGGTTTTTCAAGAATTCAACCAATTCTTCCAATTCTTGTTTTTCTTCCTCAGCGCCAGCAACATTGCTAAATCTAACTTTAGAAGATACAACTAATTTTGCCTTACTACGACTAAATGAAAAGCCTTTGTTTCCTCCACCTGACATTGAACGATAAATTACAAAACCTAATACAATTAGAATAACTAAACTAATCCAAGGTAAAGCATTTTCTATCCAAGAGCCAGTATCCCATTTTCCATCATATTTAATAAAACCAGATGCGTAATGCGCTTCGGTAACCAATTCTCCAACAGGAGTAGCACCTTTTTCAATTTCTTCAGCACGGACAATTGTTCCAGTGGCTTCATCATAGTAGTCACCAACATTTAACCACTTGCTGTCGTTGTATTGTTCAATAAAAGTAATAACCACTTCATTGTTCATATATGAGCAATAGTAATCATATTTATCGGGGAAGTCATCATCTTTAATTTTGCTATTTACTTTTTTAATATAAATAGTGTAATCGTTAATATAGACTTCACTAACTTGTTCTGTTTTAATCATTTCCTTAAATTCAGTATAATTAATACGTTTATCGGCTTTATTAGCGGAATAAACACTATAAAGCAATACTACTAATAACAAAACCGAAATGATAATAAGGAAAGTTCGTTTGTTGTTATTTTTCTTAGCAACCATATTTCACCTCTTTATCTTTATTAGAATGGAAATATTTTAGCATAAATTTATCAAATGTACAATCATTTTTCAATAATATTTTACTCATACTTAAATATTATTTGCTTTACATAAGGAAATATGAATTATATATTTAAAAATATTGAAACTATTTAAACAATAAAGTAAAATTTTGTTAAATTGCTTTGAAAATGATGAGTAATATGTTAAAATTAAGTTAAATAATATATGTTAAGGAGAGTAATTATGCTATTGTCAGTTTCGTCAACAGTTGGAATCGTAATAGACGTGCTTATTATCGCAGTAATAGCACTATTGGCACTAATTGGTTTGCGTAAAGGATTTTTTAAATCTGTATTGGCATTATTTTCAACATTAGTGGTGTTGATAATAAGTATTTTTTGTGCTGGACCATTTGCAAATCTTATTAACAAAATCTATGATTTTACGGGCTTAATTGCTGATAAAATTTGTGATGGAATGTCATCAATGGGCGCTTTTTATGTAGAGGAAATTCCGGCAGGAATATCAGGTAAACAAATAGTGCAAAGTATTCCTTCTGGAACTAATGGATTTTTGAAAAAACTTATGGCGTATGTGCTTAATCCTTTAAGTGCTGGGGATATTGAAGGTGCTACTGTGGCAGAAATAGTCAGCGGTGCTTTTGCTTCAATTATAATGTTGATAATATCTGCAATATTGCTATTTATAATTATAAAAATTATTTTATCAATAGTAGCTAGACTGTTTGAAAACATTACACGCAATCGTGTGTTTGGCGCAACTAACAAATTGTTAGGATTTGCTTTTGGTGCAGTTAAAGGTTTGATGATAATTTTGGTGTTTACAATAGTGCTTACTTTACTAACAGTTGTGCCAAAGATTAATAGTAAAGTTACACCAATGCTTCAAGACCATACCAAAATAGCCAAACCGATATATAATTATACTGACGAAATGATGGAGAAATTTGTTGTAGATGGTAAAATTGTTCAAAAATGGATTGACAAACTATGGGAAAATAAGTATAAAGATAGGGGTGATGATACTACTACTCCTGAAATTCCACAACAAGATGGAACTTTGGAATATCCATATCAACTATCCTTGGAAGAATACGCAGGTGTTTATACGGCTGTAATTACAATTATATTTGAAAATGATGAACAATATTATGTATTGAATACAGAACATATTGCAACTGAAAACTTTACTTTAAATATTGAAGATACTGCCGACTTTGCAGTTATTAATGCTAAAGACCTAAATACCGAAATAATGGATTTAAGCAATTTAAGTAAAAATGAAACCTATTTAATCAAGTTTGCTAAAACGGGATTAGATAATATGGTAGAGGTAAATGTGGTGGCTATACCAATTAATTAAAAGGACTAAAAATTATGCAATTATATGAATTACTAAAAGATAGAGGATTAATTTATCAATCAACAGATGAGACAAAATTAAAAGAATTATTAAATGGTAAACCGGTAGCAATTTATACAGGTACTGACCCTACAGCAGATAGTTTACACATAGGTCACTGTGTGCCTGCGTGCATTATGCGCAGACTTCAACAAGCTGGCCACAAGGTTATTATTCTTGTAGGTGGTGCTACTGCCGCTATTGGTGACCCAAGTGGAAAAACAGAGATGCGCAAAATGCTTACTCAAGACCAACTAAATCATAACATTGAAAGTATTAAGCGTGCTTATAGCAAGTTTCTAAATTTTGATGGTGAAAATCCAGCAATTATTGTTAACAATGCTGATTGGTTTAAGGGTTACGATTACGTAAACTTTATGCGTGATGTTGGCGTGCATTTTAACGTAAACAAGATGATTTCTAACGAAATTTATGCTAAACGTATGGACGAAGGCGGGCTTACATTCTTTGAAATGGGTTATATGCTAATGCAAGCATATGATTTCTTATACTTAAATAAGGAATATAACTGCTCTATTCAATGGGGTGGTGCTGACCAATGGGGAAATATTGTAGCAGGTAGCGAACTTGGTCGTAAAATGAATTTTATTGATAATAAAGAACGTTTGATGGTTGGTGTTACCAATCCATTACTGCTTACTCCAGAGGGTAAGAAGATGGGCAAAACCGAAAAGGGAGCTATTTGGATTGATAACGAAAAGATTAGTGCTTATGATTTCTATCAAGGCGTGTATCAAACGCCAGATGCTTGTGTTGAAATGATGTTTGCAATATTTACCGATGTGCCTATGGCTGAAGTGCGTGAATTGATTAAAACTGATATTGTTGGTGCTAAAAAGCGTATGGCGTATGAAATTACCAAGTTTATCCGTAATGAGCAAGATGCTATCGATGCACAAAATATGAGTGAAAACCTATTTAATGGCAGTCAAAATATGGACAACGCTCCAACAGTGACATTAAGTGCCAGCGAGGTGGCGGAAAGTATACCAGTACTTGACCTACTTGTTCAAATTAATTTTGTTAAATCAAAGGGTGAAGGTCGTAGATTAATTGACCAAAAGGGCATATCTATGAATAATGAAGTAATGGCTAATCCTTTTGCTACTATTTCAAAAGCAGAACTATTGGAGGGCGTGTTATTCAAGAAGGGTAAAAAGAACTTTATTAAAGTTGTCGCAGAATAACAAAAAACTAGGATTAAATTCCTAGTTTTTTTTACTTTTACATTACAGCGTTTAATATTGCTTGATTTCTTATTTCTACATCATCACTATAAAGGTCTGGATTATCAATAGCAAATTCTTGAATTGTTTTCAATCCGTAAAGTATGTCAACTTGTGGTACATCTTGGAATTCGTTGCCTATCTCCTTTGAAACTTTAAAAAATCCGTCATTAAACACCATACTTTGAGTGTCTGGTGTCATTACTCCCATATTGGCTGAGTAAACAAATGTGTATATTAAAGCACTTTCTGAGGCCATATAGTGAAATTCCCAGTCATCTGATGGGGTTTGTCTGGTTATGTCAAGGAATGGTGGTTCATATCCACAATATTCGCCATCAGCCATAACTACAATATAAAGCACGCAATATAGATTTGTATTGTCGGTGTTTTGTACAGAAATATTCCAATCAAGTAGTTGATTAGGAACAAAATTTTCCAATTCAAATCTGTCGGGATTTTCATCAATATACTCGGAGGTGGTAATTAACGTTTTGGGTTCGTTAGGTGTAAAATCAACATCATAAGGTAATGTTTTACCTAAATTTTCACATACTAATCCAATAATTTGATTTTTATTAATGGTTTTAGAGTCGATAGAGTTGTCACCTTTTACTGTATACACATCGCCATCAATATCAATAATTCTGTGTGTTACAAGTGATGAAAAAGAACTTATGCGATACATTACTATATCACCAACTTCAAATTCAGAGGCACACATATTAACAATTATATAGTCACTAGTAGACAAGGTTGGAGCCATAGAGTTACTTATAACCTCATAAACTTCATAATCTGATTTAATTTGCCATTTAGCATGAAGTACGTAGACATTATTGTAAATAACATCATCTAAATCTATTTTTTCATCAGCATTATTGTGCCAACCTTTAAAATCATAATAAGGATTGGTAGGGGTTGGAAGTTCTGTTAGTTTGTTTAGTTCGATGTTTTGCCAAATCTCATTATTAATATAAAAACTCACATTATGTTTAATTGCGGTGGCATTTTGCCAATAAGCACAACCTGATAAATTTAATGCAAAAATGCAACACAAAGCACAACAAATAATTGATAAAATCTTTTTCATAATTTCTCCTTTAACAAAAGTGTAACATAAACAAATAATGCAAGTCAACAAAAATACTTTTGTTTAAAAATTTAATATAAAAAAATACCAAGATACAGATCTTAGTATTTAGGTTTTGTATAAATGTTTAAGCCCTTGGCGATAACATTAATTTGAAGGTCATCAAATTCGTGAATTTCACCATCAAGCATTGCGCTAAAAGGTTTTTTAGATTTAATATTAACATAAGTTGACCAACTATTTGAGGTTGGGTTTTTATAAATATGCTTACCTTTTTTTGCAATTGCATAATCTTTTTTTATTTTATCGTTTCCATTAAAAGCAATTGTAACAACATTTGCCAAACCGTCGTGCATATTACTTAACGGACTAATATAAAAATTATCGCCATAAAATCCGCCATTACACACAGCGCAAGAGGTATAAAGTTTGTGTTTTTGATTTAAGTTGTCGGCATCAATATTAAAAGATATTCCTTCAAAAGTTTTTAAAGTGCTTTTTAATATTTTACGTCGTGACAACTTATTCCCTTCAGGTTGGTTTAAAAATTTGTTTTCAGCAATTTCTAATGCTCCGCAAGACACAAGGTTTAATGCACGATATTCGTTACATTTTAAATAATCAATTTTTATAGCAGGGTTTTCCAAAACGTTTTTGATTGCGTTAATTGGTTTTCTTGGCACATCTAAATATCTAGCAAAGTGATTGTGTTTGCCGGCAGGTATTATGCCAAATCGAGTTTTAGATGGGTCGGTTAGTCCATTTACAAATTGATGCAAAGTGCCATCTCCTCCAACTACAATAAAATCACGCTCACCTTCACGGCAAAGTTTTTTAGTAATGGTTTCAATATTGTTTTCAGGTTCGGAAAAATAAACCAAGAATTCCACTGCTTGGCTTTTAAGATATTTTGAAACTTTTTTAATAACCTTTTCAGCTTTACCTTTATTTGAGGTTGGATTTACAATAACGCTATACATAAATGTCCTTCTTAATTTATTATACTATCTTTTAAAGATTTTGTAAATATAATTTAATAAATAATTTCCAAAAAACGGTTAAAATTTATTAAATAATATATATTATATATTTTGCCATTTAATTTTAAATTTATTATAAAACAATAATTAATAAACTTAATCAGCAATATAAAATTAGCATTAAAAGAAATGTGTTAAATGTTATTTGTGGATTATTTTCCAAAATTTTTGT
>JAZUAD010000023.1:0-27490 GCA_045637825.1 Candidatus Onthoplasma sp.
GTTGTAAATATTGTCATACATATTGTTGACGCAATACTAAGTATTGTACCAAAAATAAAAGCAAAACATAATGGCCAAGTAGAGTTACCTATTATCCCAGCGCTAGCAAAATCCATAGTACGCTTAAATATATTTTTTCCACTTTTAGATTTTACCTTGGTAGAATATTCAATTGTTGCTTGCTTAAATCCAACCCAAGAGGTTATTGCTAAAATAAATTTATCTTGTTCAGTTAAACTACAAATTTCTTTAATAACTTTTTTATCATAAAGTTTAAATTCATCAGTATCTAGAGGTATATCAATTTTGGCCACCCAATGCAAAAACTTTAAATAAATACGCTTAAAAAATCTTGTAAAAGCATTTCCTTTAACCTTGTTTTGAGTATGAACCACTTCTGCACCTGCTTGCCACTTTTCAATCATTTTAGGAATAATATCAAAAGGCAAATCTAGTTTTACATCAAGTTCTATCACGCAATCACCCGTAGCGTGTTTAAACCCACAAATAAGTGATGCTTGCTGACCAAAATTACGACTTAGTGTAATAATCTTTACATTTTTATTACTGCTTAATTCGGTTAAAATATTGGCAGTTTTATCCTTACTTCCATCATCTACAAATATAATCTCATAGTCAACATTTAAACCATTAATAACAGGCATAACCTTGTCGTAAAATGGTTTTAATTCATTTTCCTCGTTATAAACAGGAACAACAAAACTAATTTTCATAATTCTTCCTTATTTTAATCTTTTTTTGTTATATATTCCAACTTTTTACCGTAAAAATCTTCGTATACTTTAACCCACACATTATAATTTTGCTCTTTCATATATTCAATATTTTCCTTTAGCGTTAAATTATCTTTAGGATAAATCGGTTCTAGTATATGTACAGTATACAAAGGCATTAGTTTGCTTTGTTTGATTTTTTTATCGTAAAACTCTCCATCTTCAATAGTTATAAACATTGGAACAACTGGAAGATTATTCTTAGCAGCAAATCTAAACCCGCCATCTTTTAATGGTTTTGGTTTGCGATAATCCGGCCACAAACTTTCCTCCGGATAAATTAATATATTATCTCCTCTACGTAAAATATTATCAACCGCACGCATAAACTTGCGCATTGTTTGTGAATTGGAACTTAGTGGCAATACATCACAGTTACGCATAAAAAATTTTAATACAGGCGGATTAGTATAGTTTCCTTCACGTATTATGCGATACATTTTCTTCTTACCACTTGCCTTAAGCACTTTTTGTGTTACAAAACTATCGTTAGGACTAAAATGGTTACAAGTAAGTATTGCTCCAGATTTCACTTTTTGCCAGTTTTCAATACCCTTAATTTCCTTAATATCAAACATACCCTTTTTGATAAATCCATTAATACCAATAATAGATGCCCAGTTTGCAATTTTTGATTTAATACGTGTCCACAATTTCTTTTGTTCATAATCTATTTGATTAGGCATTAATTGATAAGTTGGCGGGTCGTCACAAACGTCCACATCAAACTTACTCTCACTTTCTAACAATTCTATACGTTGTGCTATGGTTAAATTTTGCCAACCAACGCTTTGCTTCCACTCAGCATTTTCATCAGGAATGCTAACCAATTGTTTTTTCATAATTTTCTCCTATGTAAATAGTAGTTAAATTTATTTTATTTGTCAACCAAATAAAAACAAAATAATTGGATTGCAAAATTACAATCCAGTTAATTTGTATTATTAAAATTTAAGCCATAACTTCTTCTACAAAAGTAAAGTCAGCAACACCCTCACCTTCTTCCTCAGGTTTAACAAAAGTATTGTAGTAATTATTAGGATTTTCACCCTCTTCTACAATTTTATCCATAAACCCTTCAAAGTTTACTATATCTTGCTTATATTTTTCAACCGAATAATTGTCCCTAATATTATGAATTTGGTCTTTAAATTCGGTTTTATCTACATAATACCAAAATTCTTCACTATAAGGAATTTCTGCATGCCAAGGTTTCCAAATTAGGTTGTAGTGAACTAAATGAATTTTGTTTACATCAACATCTTGCACGCAAGGCATTTTATCCCACATTCCACTGATATAATGCACTTGACCTTTGCAGATAATATTTAAGTAGTCTTGGTCTTGAACTATAAACTTATATTTTGCTAATAAATCAATAAATGTCTCTTCAAATTTTTGGTTACGCATTTCTTTTAGATTCATAAGTAAAACACCTGCGTTAAAATAATCACTAACCCTACCAAAACCTAAACCATTAGTAATATATCTATGGAGTTTTGGTGTAGTCATTACATATTCATCACTTACAGCACCAACCAATTTATTGCCTATATTTATATTAAACAATTTAGCAATATCGCTACGAACTATAAGGTCGCAATCCAAATATATTGCCTTGTCATATTGAGGATACATTGATGGTATAAATAATCTATAGTAAGTGGTTTGAGTATAATAAATACAAGTATGAAGTCTTAAACCTAATTCTTCTAAAGGTTTACTAACATCAACAAATTCAATCTTAAAATTATCACGTTCATACTTTTTAATCTTTTTAATATTTTCTTCACTAATTCCAGTATTTAATACTTTGATAGAATATTTATAATCTTTTGATGAATTATCCAATATTGATTGTATTGTAACTGCTAAAAATGAAATATAGTTATCATCTACAGCCAAAAATATTGGTATTTCTTTTCTTACTTTATTCGTATTTACTCCATTGTCTTTGTTAGAAACAAAAACATAACCTCTTTTTATAACTCTTTTATTTTTCATCTTTAACCTCTTTTAAAGCAGTTGCTTTTTGTTTTTCATATAATTTTTTGTAGTAAACATATTCATACAACACATCATCAAAATGATAACAACCAAATACTTTATGAATATCACTAACTTTCCAAGGTTTAATATTAACAGTTCTTGGATAAGGTCTAATTTTTAAAGTTTTACAAAAATGCCGTATGATCGTGTCCTTTTTTAACTTCTTTTGGTCATTAAAACGTTGTGGTAATATTAATTTTTTAGTTGTACAATTGTATATAGCACTTTGGTCTGAAAACATCATATATTTTTCATTAATCATCTTACGTGCCTTTTCAAGCAATCCTGTTTCTTTAATCTTTTTCATATTAAATAACAAAACACCAGCATTAATGTAATCATGATGCAATATCTTTTTACCATAATGGTCCTTTGCTGCCGCGTATTCATAATCAGTAATATCTATATTATAAAGTTTACGAATATCATCATTAAACATCAAATCTATATCCAAGTACAATAATTTATCCTCAGGCATACCTTCAACCTTATCAGCCAACAATCTTAATAATGTATACGGAGTACAATAACTTCCCTCGTTTGGTGAACCGCCAAGTTCCTTCTTGTAAAGGTCTGTAACATCAACTTTGATACATCTACTTTCAGGATTTGTATCCTTTAACATTTTGTCAATAAATTCAATCACATCGTCCTCAATTGGCGTAAACTTTGGATTAAGATAACTAACGTCCATTGTAAACACATACGCAGTAATAGGGTCCTTGCAGTATTTTTCAATTGATAGCAATGTTGTCATAACGCCATCAAGCACATATGAATTTCCACTAAATAAAATATTTATCATTTGTTTTCAACTTCCTTTTTAATATATTTTATCATTTCATAGTTATTATTTTTACTTCTTTCTAGCATACAATTATAAATTCTGTCACGCAAATCTTCTTGTTGTTCCTTTAAACTTAATTGTTTATTTGGATAAAATGGTCCATCAACATAAATAACAATTTTAGGTTTTTTCTTTTGTCCATTTTGTTGATAAGTTGTAGTATAACAAAATGATGCGTCCTGAAATTTAACTGGATATCTAAATGACGTAGATTTAAAAGGTCTAATTCCTATATAATATGGCCAAATGTGTGCCTCAGGATAAATCAACACTGGGTGACCTTGTACTACACGCTTTTCCATTGCATTAACAAAATTTCGTGTACCTTCCAAACTGCTAGGTAATGGCAATGCACCCAACATTTTGGTTGCTCCCCAAAGTCCTGGAATATTCATATTCTCACTAGCCACAACTGTATAAGTTTTTGTGGGAAAACTTATCAAATGCGGAGATAACACATCACTCATTTTGTTGGTATGATTTGCATACACAAAATAACCTTTACCCTTAAAATTTTTAAGTACTTGCTTATTTTCAAACTTAACCCCTCTACACCATTTAAACATAAACGCTATAGGAGTAGCAATTATACGATAAGCAATAAAACTAAAAAATTTATATATAGGATTCTTACTAATGTATTTGTACTTAGGGCCTATCACCTTTGGTTTAACATTAGAGCCCGAAAACTCATCATTTAACTCATCGGTATAGTACACAATTTTTCCAACGTGTTCCACAATTCCCTCCATTAAATTTTAAATCTGTGTCATTTTTCGACAAGGAAATTATACTAATTTTTATTAAAAAATCAAACCATTTTTGACATTTTTTACTCTAAACCTAAAATCTTTAAAGTAGAATTCTACTTTTGCAGTGGTAGAACCACCTATTTTACTCTACCCTCAGTAGATTTTGTATTAAAAACACTTGATTTTAGCATTAAAGTATATTATAATACAAGTATGGAAGAATTAAAAAATATTATTGCCGATAATCTTATAAGTTTACGAAAGGCAAACAAATTAACCCAATTAGAGCTTGCTGAAAAGTTAAATTATTCGGACAAAGCCATCTCCAAATGGGAGCGTGGCGAAAGTTTGCCAGATATTGTAATATTAAAACAACTTGCCGATATGTATGCTGTTGGGGTTGATTATTTTTTGGTTGCTCATTCCGAGGAAACAAAATCTGCTTACAAAATGCCCAAACCAGAACTTAACAACAAATTAATCATCACTCTGCTAGCCTGGTTATCAGTTTGGATTTTTGCAACAATTTTATATATAAATTCTAAAATTTTACTAGATATGTATTATTGGAGAATTTGGATTTGGGCATTGCCGATTTCAAGCGTGGTATTAATTGTATTTAGTGGAATTTGGGGCAAAAAAAGTATGGTTATCGGTTCGGTCTCTTTGTTTATATGGACATTGATATTGGCCACATATATTCAATTATTGCAATATAATTTATGGACATTATTTATACTAGGTGCTCCTGCCCAACTTGCTACTAGTTTAGCAGGTAAAATTAAACGAAATAAGTAATTGCAAACAAGTTATTTAAGGTAAATTTATTATAAAATGCCTTATTTAACTTGTTTTTTTGTAAAAAATAGTAATTTTAGTAATTATTTTTGTACTTAAGTTGACAAACTAATTATAAAAATATTAATATATTATTAATAAGGGGTAAATTTTTATGAAAAAACAAAACGATACACTTTTATCAAGTGGATATTTAAGCAAGGTTGATGCTTATTGGCGTGCTGCCAATTATTTGTCAGTTGCTCAACTATATTTAATGGATAATCCTCTACTTCGTGAGCCATTAAAAGCCACTGACGTTAAACGAAAGATTGTAGGTCACTGGGGCACAATACCTGGTCAAAACTTTATATATGCGCATATGAATCGTGCTATTAAAAAATACGACCTAAATATGATGTTAGTAGTAGGTCCTGGTCATGGCGGAAACGCTTTTGTCAGCAATGCTTATTTAGAAGGTACTTATAGTGAGGTGTACCCTTCAGTTAGCGAAGACCAAAAAGGCCTTAAAAAATTATGCAAGCAATTTTCGTTCCCAGGCGGAGTGTCTAGCCACGTAGCACCTGAAACTCCTGGCTCAATCCACGAAGGTGGCGAACTAGGTTATTCGCTAGCGCACGCTTTTGGTGCAGTATTTGATAATCCCGATTTGATTGCAAGTTGTATTGTTGGTGATGGTGAAGCCGAAACAGGAACTCTTGCTACCAGTTGGCATAGCAACAAATTCCTAAATCCTATCACCGATGGAGCAGTTTTACCAATACTGCATCTAAATGGTTACAAAATCAATAATCCTACAGTATTATCACGTATCAGTCGTGAAGAACTTGAAAGTTTGTTAAAAGGTTACGGTTGGAAGCCATACTTTGTAGCAGGCAGTGACGCTAAACAAATGCACAAACTAATGGCAATCACCGTTGATAAGGTTGTAGAGGAAATCAAGCAAATTCAACAAACCGCTCGTACCAAAAACGACCCTACTCGCCCTGTATGGCCTATGATTGTATTAAGCACTCCTAAGGGTTGGACTGGTCCAGTAAAAGTTAATGGTGAAACTATCGAAAACTCACATCGAGCACACCAAATCCCTATCACAATGGAAAAACCTGAAGATATAATCTTGCTACGTGATTGGTTGCTAAGTTATAAGCCTAATGAATTATTTACAAAGGACTATAAACTAAAACCAGAATTAAAGGAAACTTGTCCAACTGGTGACAAACGTATGAGCGCAAATCCACATACAAATGGTGGAGCATTGTTGCAAGAGCTTCGTATTCCAGACTTTGCCGATTACGCAGTTAACGTTCCTCGCCATGGTACCGTAACTGCTCAAGACACGTTGGAACTAGGTAAATTTATGCGTGATATCATAGCGCTAAACCCTAACAACTTCCGCCTGTTCTGTCCTGATGAAGTTAAGTCCAATAGATTGTATCACACCTTTGAAACGTCGGCTAAAAATTTCAATGGTAGTATATTAAAAACCGATGACCATATTGCTCCAGACGGACGCATTATGGACGCCTTCCTTAGCGAAAATATGTGCGAGGGCTGGCTAGAAGGTTATTTATTAACCGGTCGTCATGGCACATTTGCTAGTTATGAGTCATTTATTCGTGTCGTCGACTCAATGGTTAGCCAACACGCTAAATGGTTAAAGGTTTGTAACGAACTTCCTTGGCGTAAAGATATTGCATCACTTAATATATTGTTAACATCTAATGTATGGCAACAAGACCATAATGGCTATACTCACCAAGACCCAGGTTTCCTAGACCATATTGCTAACAAAAAAGCAGATGTGGTGCGTATGTATCTTCCACCTGACACAAACTGCCTACTATCTTGCTATGACCACTGTATTCGCAGTAAAAATTATGTAAATGCAATAGTTGCCAGCAAGCACCCAACTTATCAATGGTTGAGTATGCCAGAAGCAATCGAACATTGTACCAAGGGCGTAGGCGTTTGGGACTGGGCTTCTAATACTGATGGCAGACCTGACATTGTAATGGCTTGTTGTGGCGATACTGCCACCCTTGAGGCACTTGCCGCTACAAATATATTAAATACTTATCTACCTAGTCTAAAGGTAAGATTTGTAAATGTTGTAGACCTTATGAAACTAGGCACCGACTCTCGCCACTCTCACGGCTTAACTGATGCCGAATATAATAATATATTTACAACCACTAAACCAATATTCTTTGTATATCATGGTTATCCAACCCTTATACACGAACTTACTTGGTCAAGAAAAAATCGTAATATAAATGTATTTGGTTATATGGAAGAGGGTACTATCACCACTCCGTTTGATGTAAGAGTTCAAAACAAAATTGACCGCTTTAATGTAGTTAAAGCAGTGCTTAAAACTTTGAGCAAGACCGAAAAACCATATATCGACCTAGACCGCAAGATGGACGAAATGCTATCCAAGCATAACGATTATGTCCGCCGTCATGGTCAAGATATTCCAGAGGTCCGCAACTGGAAATGGACCCCACCTAAACGTAAATCTTAATTAAATACACAAAAAAAGTTTGCTTATCAAAGCAAACTTTTTTATTTAATCATTTTAGTTTTTATTAATTTTATTGATAATCACTATAACTACCGCCCGCATTAGTATTATACCAGAAATTAGTACGATATGTTGATTTTAAATATGTTGCCGCATTGCTAGTATTGCTTACTGTTACACTACTTCCTGCAGATGTTGCAGATTGAGTCCTATACCAACCACTAGTTTGCTTAAATGTCGCACTAGTTAATCCTGAACCGCTGAAAGCATGTCTACCTATATTCTTAACACTTGCTGGTATTACTATACTGGTTAAACTTAAACAATTAGAGAATGCATCACTTTCTATTGTAGCTAAACTTGTACAATTACTTAAATCTATACTTGTTAATCTGGAACAACTATCGAATGAGCGCTTTCCTATGGTTGTTAAATTTGTACAATTACTTAAATCTATACTTGTTAAACTGGTATTGTAATAGAACGCATAATGTCTAATTACTGTTGTATTAGTATGCAAAGTTACGCTAGTTAAAGTTGTATCTGCTAAACCTAGAGCAATATAACTGGTAGCACTATCTTTATAGTAGGTTACTCCATCTATTGTTTCAAATTTATTTTCGGTATCTAAACTTGTTATAACTACTCCAGCATAATATGCTACATAACCATTAGTACTTGCTCCCGCTGTTATTGTTAAACTGGATAGATTGTATACTACTCCTAAAGCATAACAGGCAGAAAATGCAGAACTTGCTATACTTGTTACATTTGCTGGGATTACTATACTTGTTAAACTTGAACAATTAGAGAATGCCCGCTCTCCTATCGTGGTTAATACTGTACAATTACTTAAATCTACGTTTGTTAATTTTATGCTATTGAAAAAAGCTTCATATCCTATACTAATTATAGTTTTAGGTAATTTAACTGTCGTTATATTTCTAAGTATACCAGACTCTGCCGGGTCAATCATCTCTTGATTAATATCTTCCTCGTAATCTAATCCTATACTAGTAACTGAATTAACAATTTCTGGCACACCTATTGCTATTACATTTGCCTCGCCATGTGTTCCATCGTTGTGAGTTTCTGGTATTACTAAATCTGTTGGTAATGTAGATGAACCTGCAGTTACATAATAACTATTAGTACTGCTATCCCAAGCAATCCAGTCACTTGGTAAGTTTGCAACAACTTCTCTTACTTTCACATCTGTCTTAGTCCATTCATACCCAACATAATTTGTTTTTAGATTAGTTGCATTAGTTGCAGGGTCATCTACAGTAATATTTTCGCCATTCACACTCCAATAATATTCAGTATCCTCAAACGTTACACTTATTAAATTGATACATCGATAGAAAGCATCAAATCCTATTGTAGTTAAACTACTTGGTAATACCACCCTTGTTAAACTGTCACAGTAAGAGAATACCTGAAATTCTATCGTTGTCAAACTTGTGCAAGCACTTAAATCTATATTGTTTAAATTATTACCAGCAAACGCACTTCCATCTATTGCAGTCAAACTTGTACAATTACTTAAATCTACATTTGTCAAATTATTACAATAATAGAATGCCTCAAATTCTATTGTGGTTAAATTTGTACAAGCACTTAAATCTACACTAATTAATTCTTCACAGCCCGTGAACGCCGACATACCAATTGATGTTAAATTATTTCCAAAAGTAATAGTTGTTAATCCATGACCATAATCATAAAAAGCATATTCATCAATATAAGTAATTCCACCAAAGTCTATTGAATTAAAGATGGTTGAACTTTCAGCCAATACACAACGAGGCATCATCTCTTCAGCAACTTCAGCGTGTTCAATATAGGTTACTGATTTCTCTCCATGACTTCCATCATTATAAGTTTCAGGTATTACCAAATCTGTTGGCAATGTAGATGTTCCAGTGGTTACATAATAACTACTGGTACTACTATCCCAAGCAAGCCAATCTGCTGGAAGATTGCCTTTTGATATATCTTGTACAACTTTTACATACACTTGAGTTGCAGTTGCGTTTAAGCCACTTTCGGCAGGGATTGTACATTCCTCATCAAGATAGTATTCAGCAACATAACCATCTGGAATCTCAATATTACTAACCGAATTGTGATTCATTTCTTGACCAAATACTATAGTAGAGGTAACCTTTTCGCTAGTTGATGGATTAATTACTTGTATTGTTTGAGGTACGCCATACCACCATACTACACTTTGATTAAACTCTACTGGCACGTCCTCATTGGCTGGAGTTACAAATATGTACACAAAAACTTGACTGCCATAATTTTCCAATGTTTGAATACTATACCTGCTATAAGTAGTAATAGTACTATTCAAATCTAGTTCACTACTACTCCAAGCATAACTAACCGTTACATCAGTTTCATCTAATTGCTTTAGGTTAAGCGCAGTTTTCTTGTTCATAGTATTAATAAAATTATATTTATAAGCAACTGTTGCGCCTTCCTTTTGATTATTATCTGGATTGTAGGTATAATTTAGTGTTGAACCACCGTCCTTAACCACAATATCCTCTGGCTCAAAAGTATAGGTAGTAGGTTTACTAACTATTGATATTACCTCGTCATCACTCGCACTGGTGGTCACCTCACCATAACTGCGAGACGAGCTATCCAACCTGCAAACCACGCCAACGATTAAAGTTAAAACAAAAGTCAACGCTATGCCTAGCCCTAAAATCAATTTCTTAGTTTTCATCATTTATCTCCTTAGTAATGCCACCCTAACTGCCTAACCTTTACCCCATAGCATTACATTTTATTTTATATACAATTAGTTTAACATTAAATGTAATAAAATGTCAAAAGAATTACAATATATTTTGCAAAACTTTTCCACCTTTTATACAATCCAACCACCCAATTATATAAATATTTTATTATTTATATAAAATTTTACCTATAAACCCTATTTATCAACCTATTTAGTAGCAAAAATCCTTAATTCAGCACACCTTAACTATATAAAGGCAATTCTCCACCATTATATACAACAAAAAACTCACGACCTTGAATCGTGAATTTTTATAATTTAATTATTTAGATTTTTTAACAGGTTTCTTAGCAGGAGCTTTCTTTTCTGCCTTAACTTCCTTCTTTGCTTCTACTTTCTTAGCTGGAGCTTTTTTAGGAGCAACTTTTTCTACTTTTGCTTCTTTTTTTACTTCAACCTTTTTTGCTACAGGTTTCTTTGCAGGAGCTTTCTTTTCTACTTTCACTTCAGCTTTAGGTTCTACTTTTGCAACCTTTTTTGCAGGAGCTTTCTTGGCAACTGGTTTAACTTCTTTCTTTACTTCAACCTTTTTAGGTTCTGCCTTTTTAACTTCTACTTTCTTTGCAGGTGCTTTTTTAGGTTCTACCTTTTTAGCTTCAGCTTTCTTAGGAGCAACCTTTTCTACTTTTACTTCTTTTTTTACTTCAACCTTTTTTGCTACAGGTTTCTTTGCAGGTACTTTCTTTTCAACCTTTACTTCTACTTTAGGTTCTGCTTTTACAACCTTTTTGGTTGCCTTTTTTGGTTCAGCTTTTGCTGTTTGTTTTTTTGCTACTTTTTTAGTTGCCATAATTTTCCCTTCCTTTGTTTCTAATTTAATTTCTTCTTGTTGAATTTTAGCTTGTTTTTCTGTAATTAATGATTTTAAAATTGGTTCAAGTTGTTTAGCCTCCTTAATTACTTCGAACATAAAATGTTCCTTTTTAGCAAAATTATTTTTTGCCATATTTCCATAAAATTTAACAAGCGTATTATAATATCCTTTGGTATTCACCATAACTAATTTTGCTTTGTGTTCACCGCTTTTTAGCGTTTCGTTATATACACTAAGTTCTGCTAAAGTTCCAGTACCACCTGGCAATACAACCATCATATCACAAGTATTGATAGTTATATTTAATCGGTCAGTTTCGCTATTAACAATATGAGCCTCCTTATGAATAGTTCCCTCCAAGTCAGACTTATGTACTTCTGGAACAATCATAACCACTTCATCACTATATTTTGCAAATTCTTGCGCAACCGCACCCATAAGGCCAGTTTTTGCGCCACCTTGTACTAACGTACAATTATATTTCGCAAGTAATCTTGCCACTTCTTTGGTTTGTTCAACCATAAATTTATCTTTAGGTTCTTGTTTACCTAAAGCCACAAAAACTCTTAACATTTTATCTCCTTTTTCCCCTAATTAAATTTTTAATCTCTTTTGTTTTTGCACAACATCAATACGATTGAAGATATTGGTAGATATATTGCAAATAAGCCCATTAATATGCCGTTCATTTTAATAACTTCCTTAATCTCCCAACCGCACCAGCCGTTAAGCGCTACAAATAGTGCTAATAGTGTACACATAACTATTGCTTGCAAAACTAGATGCAAGTTAGCCTTCCTATCCCTAGATAAATTAAACATTAATCCAAGGAATGCACTACCTAATGAAATTGCCAAGAAAACGTAAGATATCATTTTTACATCTTCTGCAATATTTTTAATCCAAAATTCTAGAACTTTTTCATTCTCCATTGCTAGAACATTGATTAATGGCAATATTAATGCCGAGATTGCCGAAATTTTAAACAATAATTTAGGCAAGTTTGGACGTGTTGCTAATGATAGTACACTTAGTATAATAATCCACGCCAACAAGAATACTCCAAAGTAAATTAAAACTTTAAAATAATTTTCTTTTAACATCTCTGGAGCAAATTCTCTAAGCCATTTGAAACCTTTGATTTCAAATGCATCTAAAGTGTATGGCAAATATAACAAAATTGCACACACACCCCATAACAAGTTAAAAAATGCAAGTGTTGAATACTTTTTCTTCATAAAACTCTCCTCACTACTAATATACTATCATATCAAACCTCATTTCGCAAATGATTTTAAAATAAAAAATAAAAATTTATTAAATATTGTAGTTTTTTGTAGATTTTTATTAATATTTTGCTAGATTTTTTGTTTTGCTTGCCTAATTTTTAAATATATGCTACATTGTTTTTATGAAAACTAAAACAATTTTATTTCCTTTAAACAGCAATAAAGCTATAAGCGTTGCCATTACTAAAAAGCGTATGAAAAATATTAGATTAGTCATTTCTAAAACTGGCTCAGTCACTGTTAGTATTCCCAATCATACCTCTTATAGTTATGCTTATCAATTTTTAATACGCAAGAGAGATTGGATTAATAAACAATTAACCAATATTTTAACTAATGCTAATCAAAATTGTTGTAATTTTATTGATGGAGGAAACATTTTTTTGTTAGGCAAAAATTATAATTTAACCGTTAAACATAGCACTAAAAACAAATTAATTTTTGATGAAAATTTTATAATTTATACTACAATTTTAGATGCCGATTTTATACAATCTATTTTTATAAAATGGGCTAAAAAATATTTACTAAATTTTATTACAACCCGATTAAATTATATATATTCTCAAATGTTTACAAACCCAACACCTCCTCAAATAAAAATACGAGCACTAAAATCAATGTGGGGCAACTGCAATTTTGTTAAACGAATAATAACCTTTAATTTATACTTAATAAAAGCACCTATATATTGCATTGATTATGTAATAGTTCACGAATTATGCCATTTGGTTCATCATAATCACGGAAAAGATTTTTACACTCTGCTAAACAGCATTATGCCTGACTGGAAAAAACGTAAAAGTCAACTTAACTCTTATATGTTAAAATTTTAAACACTTTGTAATTTCCTTGACTTAAGTATAAATATTAATTAAAATATTTATATGAGTAAAATATTTGAAAAAAATGATAATGCTTTTATATGCGTGGTTTGTGGAGCAAATGTTCCACCATTAAAATACACTTCACGTGACCATTGTAATAAATGTTTGTGTTCTATACACATTGACATAAACCCTGGTGATAGAGCCAATTCTTGTATGGGAGTACTTAGACCCATTAGCGTAGTAAATTCTAATAAAAAAGGGTATATTATTAATTACAGGTGCGAAAAGTGTAAACAATTACACAATAATAAATCTGCCCAAGACGATAGTTTTGAAACTATTTTACAAGTAATGCGTGAAAATAGTTTGAGGTGATTATGAAAAAAGTTATTAATTTTTGTTTAATTGCAATATTAATTTTTGCTAGTGCTGGATTTGGAGTTAAGCTATATAACTCTAGGTTTAATTCGGCTTCATTTTTGCAAGAAAATCAAACCACTTCACCGCCACCTAGTAGTTATGACTTACGTGACTACATAGATATCAAAGTGGAAAATCAACATTCGTATGGTATATGTTATGCTTTTGCCTCACTTACCAGTTTGGAAACCTATTTAGCATTAAACTATAATGAATATTACGATTTTTCAGAGGTCCATTTTGCCACATCACTTTGCTTGCAGGACAATTACTATTCATCTTTAAATCAAGCATTGACATATGGCGGTAACTTTAATCACTTTTATCTATATACTCAAAAAGACAAATCTCTAGTATTAGAAGAAGAGCTTCCTATAAGTTCAACTTTAAATACCTCTACTGTTATAAACACCTTTAATAATATTAACAATAATTTTTATCCTATTGTCAAAGTTAATGATACTAAGTCTTTCCCTCAATACGTTGGTAATAAATCACAATATTCTTCTACCGAACTAGAAAAATTTAGAACCGAAGTAAAACAACATATTATGCAATATGGAAGTTTGTCCGCAGGAATTTATACTGACACTATTTCCTTTACTGCTTCAACCGTAAATTATCGTATAACAAATAATAGTTTAGTTGCCAATCAAAGCGTTATTAATGAAAATATCAACCATCTAATATCCATAGTTGGTTGGGACGATAATTATAATGCTAATGGCCAATGGTCTAATCCCGGCGCTTATATATGTTTAAACTCTTGGGGCACAAACTTTGGTAAAAATGGATATTTTTATGTATCGTATGATGACTATTTTATTGAAAGTACTATTGCAGGTGTAGTAGATGCAACTTTAAGCACCACTAACAACAAGATTAGTTCAATTAGTATCAATCAAGACCAAACTGCAATATTTACACACGCTTACTCTGAAACCTATCCTACTATTTATACTGCCAATATTTTTGACACATCAAATTATATTGGCGAAAGCATAACACATATTGATAGTTTTATTAAGGGCGGAGCAACTAAATTTTATATCAAATTCTTTGATACTTATAAAAAAGTAGAAGCAGGAATCAATAGTTCTACCACATCAATAAGCACATCTTATGTAGATGAGTACTCTTTATATCATAAATACAAACTATCCTCACCTGTTAAAATAACTAAAAATTATATGTTGGTTGTTAGAGAAGTTAAGGAAACTCAACGTTTACACTCGTTAGGTGGCGACACTGCTGACAGACTAAACATTTCCCCATCGTACTTCACCGAACAAGGACTACGTTCATTTGATATTGATGAAGATTTGTGGGACCCTGAAGTATCAGGTAGATCCTTAGATATGACACTGCCATTAATACTTCATACCAATGCACAATATATTAAAGTATCACCTTTTGAAAGTAATGTGGATAGCATTATAAATAATAATTATATTAAAAATAATGCCACCTTCCAAAATAAGCAAATAAAACTTAAATTAACTAATGCAAACATCACTGACGAAGATGTTAATAATATTAAAATAACTAAGTTATATAAAAATCGATTTAATGATATAACTTCTAATTTTAATATAGTATTAAATAATGATAATAAATCAATATCTATCACAATGATTAATGACTTTAACTCATCGTTTACAACTGGTAATTATTTAATATCTATACCTTTAAATAATATTACAATTTATCGTGTAATTGAACTTCAAAAAGCGGTTGGATACACCATTAGTTACGAATTGGGTGGCGGAACCGCTAATAATCCAACCATTTATACAAGCAAACATACATCTTTAAACTTAAACACACCAGTTAAAAAAGGTTATACATTTGAAGACTGGTATACAGATAGTGGTTTTGTCAACAAATTCAATCCTAAAAATTTACCTTATACAAATTTAACATTATATGCAAAATACGACTTTGCTTCGCCATCTATAATTAGTAAATCTAAAGACATAACTATTACTTATTATAAAGATTTGAGTGTTTCAATACACATTTCAGCAAATCACGTGTTTGAAAGTGACAAAAACACCTTAAGTTATCAATGGTACACACGTAATAATTTGACTTCAAATTTTAATATAGTTGATAACGCCACACTACCAACGTTAACATTAAACAACGTTAATCAATCAGGTTATTATGCTTGTGCAGTAAGTATAAACATTACAGATGAAAGTTTAGTTTCAACACCTGTAACTAAAACATTGGAACCAAACACAGAAAATTCAATACTGGTAAATATTAAACCTTACATATACGATATGTCTCAAGTGGTTTGGAATTATAGCGAACCTATTAGTTATGATACTAAAACACATACTGTACATCTTTTAAATTTGCCACAAAATGTAACTGCAGTTTATTCAAATAACTCTAGCAGTGAAATTGGCACTTATAATGCAGTAGCAACCTTGGATTATGATGAAATGAACGGAAATGCTATTATAAGCGGCTTAGATATGTCATTGGTTTGGGAAATACGCAAAAGCAAAATAACCATAACCGTTGAAAATATTACCTCTACTACTCCATTAACAGCCGAGACCTTAAATTCAATGTATTCCTGCAAAATTGAACACGAATATTTACCTGAAAGTGTAGTATCCTATGATGATAAATTAAATTACTTAAATCTTGCTTATACCTTACAAGCAACTTCACAACCGTGCGTGTACATAATTTCTGTAAACCATAATACTTTTGATATCCACGACATTACTATTAATAGCGGAAAATATCGTATAGTTGTATATTCGTTAACCGATAATAATATTAAAACTTCCAGCAAAATTGGCTTTGTTCAAAATTGTGTATTTAGCGCAAATGAAACTACTGCAAGTGGTCAACTTATTGATATATTAAACGAAAAACACTTAGACGTTATTAAAAGTTATAACATTAATTATTCTTATCTTAAAGATGATAAAGCAACTGTATTTATACCTTTAGAAAAAGACCTTTTATTTAATAATCTATCGGTGTATACATTTTTAGATAATCAAATAAAAAAAGTTAATGCTTCTTTTAACTCTAAGGGCGTAAAATTTGCTACAAACCAACAATATGGTACTTATATAATAGTTAAACAAGATTACTCACATAATACCAATAGTCAAATAATTGTATTAGTTATAATTATAGCGATATATATTGCTTTAGGCATATATGCACTTATTAGTGGCTTCTTACATAAACATAAATACAAATATTAATCAACTTAATAAATTTTAAATTATTCCTTATGCTATAAGGGATAATTTTTTTGTCGCAAATTTTGTTAAATCTAGTTTAATGAATAAAATTTGCATTTGCTCAAATATTAGTATTAATACTTTATTTAATACCCATTGCCTAAATATGTCAGTTGTTGCAAGTTTATAAAATTTAAGGTTTAAAGTTTAAATATTAGGAGAATATATGAAATATAACGTTAATCAGTTAGCAAAAAGATACAACGAATTTTTATCGACCGCCGAAATTGAGGTAGATTTGCCCGTTTCACAACCCTTTGATATTAATTCATATAATGAGTATACCTATCAAAAAATTATTAATCAATTTGAATTGATGTATGGTTACACAGATAGTACGGAATTAACTGAAAAATTCTTAAAAGGAGATTAGTTTTGCAAATAGAACGCGGTGAGTTATATTATGCCGACCTAAGTCCTGTTGTAGGAAGCGAACAAGGCGGACTTAGACCTGTATTAATAATTCAAAATGATGTAGGCAACAAATATAGCCCTACAGTCATTATCGCTGCCATTACTAGCCAAATACAAAAAGCAAAATTACCTACCCATATTGAATTAAGCCATTTAAAATATCCATTATCTAAAGATAGTGTAGTACTGCTTGAACAAATTCGCACACTGGATAAACTTAGATTACGTGAACGCATAGGTCAATTAGATGCCTTTGCTATGCAAAAAGTTAATGTTGGTTTGCTTATTAGTCTAGGCATTACCTCTTAACTATTTTATAGTTTTAATATAACAAAAAAATCACGACAAAATTATCGTGATTTTTTTATATTTTAAGTCTAATCATTAAATTGCGATAACACAACTTTTCCTTGCTCCAATGTTTTACTAACATCTATAACCCTTTGATTACTTGAGCCCTTAAACTTTAATCGCATATCACGCAAATCTCTATCAAATCTACCATCTACCAATACGTCGATGTTTTTTAATAGTTCTAGCGTATATTCGCAGTTTGGATAACTACCTTCTGCCAATAATTCATCTTCCAACCTAAAGCCCGAATAAGCCCAAATGGTTTTGTTCGGAAATTCGGCACGAACCTTTTTTACCAACTCTAACAACACTGGTTGATTTTTAGGTTCAAAAGGTTCTCCGCCCAACAAACTTAATCCATTAACATAATCTGGCTTCAAATTATCTAATATCAATTTTTCTGTTTCTTCGGTATAAAGTTTTCCATATTCAAAATTCCATGTTTCCGGATTAAAACACTCCTTACAATGATTTGTACAGCCCGAAACAAACAAACTTACTCGTATACCCTCACCATTAGCAATATCATTAAATTTAATATTTCCGTAATGCATTATAAGTGTAACACCCTGTCCTTAATTTCTGCTGTACGGCCTTGATTCCAGAATTGTGAACCAATATAACCACAAGTACGACGAGCAACATTCATCTTAGTTTGGTCACGATTTTTACAATTAGGACATTCCCAAACTAGTTTACCATCATCTTCCTTAACCTCAATTTCGCCATCATAACTACATACGTGACAATAGTCGCTCTTAGTATTAAGTTCAGCATACATAATGTTGTCGTAAATAAATTTCATTACTTGTAATACTGCTTCGATATTATTTTGCATATTAGGAACTTCCACATAACTAATAGCGCCACCAGGACTAAGTGCTTGGAATTCGCTTTCAAGTGCAAGTTTGCTAAATGCATCAATTGGCTCAGTAACGTGCACGTGGTATGAGTTTGTTACATAATTTTTATCAGTAACACCTTCAATAATTCCAAAACGTTTTTGAAGTGTTTTTGCAAATTTATAAGTTGTACTTTCTAATGGAGTTCCATATAATGAATAGTCAATATTTTCTGCTTCCTTCCATTTTTTAGTATAGCAGTTTAATTTTTCAAGAATTTTAATACCCAATGCCTTACCTTCTGGTTCGGTTAGTTTTTTGCCAATAAGCGCATAAACCGTTTCCCAAAGTCCAGCATAACCTAATGATATTGTAGAATATCCGCCGTGTAACAAACTATCAATCACATCGCCCGCCTTAAGTCTTGCAAGTGCTCCATGTTGCCACAATATTGGAGCAACATCGGTAATTGTGCCTGTTAGACGTTCGTGACGGCATTGTAATGCACGATGGCAAAGTTCCATACGTTCATCAAAGATTTCCCAGAACTTATCCATATTTTTTTCGGCAGATAATGCAATATCAATCAAGTTCACTGTTACAACGCCTTGGTTAAATCTACCATAGTACTTAGGTTTGTTATTTTCATCTACCCAAGGAGTTAGGAAACTACGGCAACCCATACATGTATAACAATGTCCTTCACCATTTTTATCCACCTTTAATTCTTTCATCTTCTTTTCTGAAATATAGTCTGGAACCATGCGTTTTGCTGTACATTTTGCTGCTAGTTCGGTTAAATAATAGTAAGGGCTGTCTGGGTGAACATTTTGCTCCTCTAATACGTAAATAAGTTTAGGGAATGCAGGAGTTACGTATATTCCCGCCTCATTTTTAATACCTTTATGACGTTGCTTTAATGTTTCCTCAATCAACTTAGCAATATCTTTCTTTTCTTGTTCATTTTTAGCTTCACCAAGATACAAAAATTCGGTAATAAATGGCGCTTGACCATTAGTTGTCATAAGTGTTACTACTTGATATTGAATGGTTTGTACTCCATTTTGGATTTCCTTATCAAGACGCTTTTCAACAATGCGATGAAGCAAACCTTCATCTACATGTCCACAAGCTTCCATTAACTCTTCACACACTTGACGTCTAATTTTTTGACGGCTAATGTCAACAAATGGTGCAAGGTGAGCAATGCTTATACTTTGACCACCATATTGTGAACTTGCTACTTGTGCAACAATTTGAGTAGCAATATTACAAGCAGTGCTAAATGAGTTTGGTTTATCAATTTTAGTTCCGCTAATAACTGTTCCATTTTGCAACATATCTTCAAGGTTTACTAAACAACAGTTGTGCATATGTTGTGCAAAATAATCCATATCGTGGAAGTGAATCACACCTTGTTCGTGCGCTTCAACAATATCTGGTGGAAGCAAAAATCTACGTGTAATATCTTTACTAACCTCGCCCGCCATATAGTCACGTTGAACACTATTTACGGTTGGATTTTTATTAGAATTTTCTTGCTTAACTTCCTCGTTATTAACTTCAATTAGTGACAAGATTTGTTGGTCAGTACTATTAGCCTTACGGATAAGAGCACGCTTATATCTATACGTAATGTAGTTTTTGGAAACATCAAAAGCGCCTTCCTTCATAATTCGGCGCTCAACAATGTCTTGCACCTCCTCAACGTGAACGGCACGTCCAACACTTTCACACTCAGCAACAACATCTTTTACAATGTCATCAATTTGCGCCTCAGTTAAACGCTTACCTATCTCATCAACAGATAAATTTGCTTTTATAATTGCATTTTTGATTTTTTCATTATCAAATTGCACTTCCTGCCCACTACGCTTAATGATTCTCATAAAAATTTTTCTCCTTTTAAGTCAAAATTCTTACAAATTCTTGACTTTATACCCCCATTATAGTACAATATTTGCAGAAATTACGTTGTTTTTCCAACAAAATGGAGGGTTTTTATGGAAATTTTGAAAAAAATGAAAAATTCAAAAATTTTTGAAGATATTAGCGAAAACGACCTAAAAGCACTCCATTTTTGCTTTAAAACAAGGGTTTTTGAGGCCAAAAAAGGCGAGGTTTTAATAGATGAAGGCGAACCTTTTGATAGTATTGTATTGGTGCTAAATGGACACCTTAGAAGCGAAATAAACGACTATTTTGGCAACACCTCAATCCTTGCCGACTACCACTCAGGCGAAACCGTTGGCGTTGAGGAGGCATTTAGCGGTAGCACTATTGCTCAATACACATTAATAGCAATGGAAGATACACAAGTATTAACAATGAACAAATATTCTGTTATGAAACCCTGTTCCAATCGCTGTCCACGCCACACTCAATTTCAAAATAACCTTGTTAAAATTATATCACAAAAAAATATCGAACTTATGCAAAAGTTTAACCACATCACCAAACCTTCAACTAAGGAAAAAGTTTTGTCGTATCTTCAATATGTAAGCAAACAACAAAATTCAAAATACTTTGACATACCCTTCAATCGCCAAGAACTTGCCGATTACTTATCTGTTGACCGCTCGGCACTAAGTTTTGAACTAAGTAAACTAAAACAACAAGGCATACTCGACTTTACCAAAAACCACTTTATGTTAAAATAAAATTAAAAAGCGACAAATAATGTCGCTTTATTTATTTTAAATATTTCTTTAAATACTTACCAGTATGACTTTGCTTTGATTTTACAATCTCTTCTGGTGTGCCTTGAGCAATTACTGTGCCACCTGCGTCGCCACCTTCAAGACCCATATCAATAATATAGTCGGCTGTTTTAATTACATCAAGGTTATGTTCAATTACCACAACAGTATTTCCGCCATTAACAAAGCGTTGAAGTATATTGATTAGTTTTTGTATATCATAGCTATGAAGACCAGTAGTTGGCTCATCTAGGATATACATTGTTTTACCTGTGTCACGTTTAGATAATTCGGTTGCAAGTTTTAGTCGTTGTGCTTCACCACCACTTAATGTAGTTGCTGATTGCCCAAGTTTGATATACCCCAAACCAACATCATACAAGGTTTGAATTTTAGCCTTTATGCTTGGCAAGTTTTCAAAGAATACTAGTGCTTCCTCAACTGTCATATCAAGCACATCATAAATATTTTTGCCCTTGTATTTTACTTGCAGCACATCACGATTGTATCGCTTTCCTTCACAAACCTCGCAAGGGACATATACATCAGGCATAAAATACATACGTAACTTTTTAACACCATCACCATCACACGCCTCACAACGTCCACCCGCAACATTAAAACTAAACTTACCTATATCATAACCACGCTCTTTAGCATCAGGAGTTGAAGCAAACAATTCACGAATTTTGGTAAACACGCCAGTATACGTTGCAGGATTACTTCGCGGAGTACGTCCAATTGGAGATTGGTCAATATTGATAATTTTATCTATTGCCTCACAGCCAACAACTTTCTTTAAGTTTGTTTCATTCTTTTCGCCATCAAGTTCATTTTTAAGCGCTGGATAAAGTATATCGTTAATAAGTGTACTCTTACCACTTCCACTAACGCCAGTCACGCAAGTAAATATACCTATAGGGAATTTAACATCAATATCCTTTAAGTTATGCTTACGACAACCTTGCAATTCAATAAATCCTTTAGCGGCGGACCTACGACTTTCAGGAACTTCAATTTTAAGTTTTCCACTCAAATATTGTCCAGTAATTGAGTTAGGATTAGCCATAATATCTTGTAAACTTCCTTGGGCAATCACTTGTCCTCCATTTACGCCTGCAAACTGACCAACATCTACTATATAATCCGCTTCTCTAATTGTATCTTCATCGTGTTCAACCACTATCAAAGTATTACCTAAGTCTCTAAGGCGTTTTAAAGTATCTATCAACCTATCATTATCACGTTGATGAAGACCAATGCTTGGTTCGTCCAATATATATAACACGCCTGTTAAGCCACTACCAATTTGTGTTGCAAGACGTATACGTTGTGCTTCACCGCCACTAAGAGTTCCTGCCCTACGTGCCAAATCCAAATAACTTAATCCCACATTTATCATAAATTGAAGACGTGCAAATATTTCATTAAGTATAGGACGAGCCACCTTTTCTTCAGTTTTAGTTAATTTCAACTTAGTTAAAAATTCGTTTAAATCAGTTATTGACATTTCGGTTAAATCTGCAATATTCTTTTTGTTAATCTTAACTGACAAGGCAATATTGTTTAAGCGCTTTCCAAAACATTCTGGACAGGTGTCCTCTGTCATAAGTTTCATTATTTCTTCTTTAATAAATTGACTTTGACTATCTTGAAATTTACGCAACAAATCTGGCACAACGCCCGTAAACAAAACATCATCTCGTGTAACATATTGATGAAGATTAGTTTCACCCTGTTTATCGGCATCTGGTTCGCCATAGATAAGTATTTGTCTAACATTCTTCGGTAAAGTATAATAAGGGTCATTAAGACTAAAATTATATTTAAGTGATAATTTGCGATATGCTTGGCGACTAACCTTTGAATTTTCTACATTCCAGCCCATAATACTTAAAGCTCCCTCATTGATTGAAAGTCGGTCATTTCGAACAATAGCATTTTCGCCAATCTTTACCACATAACCCAAACCGCTACACTTAGAACACGCTCCGTCACGATGATTAAAACTAAATAGCGTTGGTTCTAATTCTGGCATTGATATTCCACAATCTACGCAAGCGTGACGCACACTATACAATTTTACATCATCACCATTTTGAACAAGCACTAAACCATTAGATAATCCTAAACACTTTTCAATACTATCATTTAAACGCTTATCAATATCTTCCTTTAACACAATTCGGTCAACCACAACATTTATATCGTGACGCTTATTTTTTTCTAATACAATTTCATCTTCAAGCAATAAAATTTCACCATCAACCTGCACACGAACATAACCATCTTTACGTAACTCATCAAAAACTTTTTCATGAGTTCCTTTTTGACCACGAATCACCGGCGACATAATTATCAACTTGCTACCAGGTTCATTTTCTTTAACAGCATCAACAATTTGGTCTATAGTTTGACTACTAACCGCCTTGCCACATTTTGGACAATAAATTTTTCCAATACGTGCAAACAATAAACGAACATAATCATAAATTTCTGTAATAGTTCCAACCGTACTACGAGGATTGTTATTGGTTGATTTTTGGTCAATTGAAATTGCTGGGCTAAGCCCATCAATACTATCAACTTTTGGTTTTTTCATTTGCCCCAAAAATTGACGAGCATATGAAGATAAACTTTCCATATATCTTCGTTGTCCCTCAGCAAAAATGGTGTCAAAAGCAAGCGAACTTTTTCCACAACCACTAACGCCTGTAAATACAATTAATTTATTTTTAGGAAGTACTAAATCAACATTTTTTAAATTATTTTCATTAGCACCTTTAATAATAATATCTTGCAACATATTTTCACCTTTTTAATATTCTATTTAATTTGTTTTAAAAAATAAAATATTATTTAATATTATTTTTATCTATTTTATAGTATTTTATTTAAAGTTTTTAATTTATTTAATATTTTAATAAACATTTAATTAATTGTTTTAAAATTTTATTTTTAATTAATTTGTTTTATTTATTATCATAATTTACATAAATTATTTTTTATGTTTTAATTTATCTTTTAATTTTGAAATTTCTTCACGATATTTAATAGCACTTTCAAAATCCAGTTGAGCAGAAGCAGTAGCCATTAACGCCTTTAACTTTTCAATATTATTTATAATCTGCTCTTTGTTCATTTGCACATCGTCAATTTCCATTGATATTTTTAATGTGTCTATAACCTCTTTTTTAATTGTCATCGGCTTAACATTATGCTCTCGATTATACGCCATTTGGATTTCTCGCCTACGATTGGTTTCATCAATGGCACGACGCATACTATCTGTAATAGTGTCGCCATACATAATTACACGACCTTCACTATTACGTGCACATCGTCCAATAGTTTGAATTAACGAAGTTGTACTACGTAAAAATCCTTCCTTATTTGCATCAAGTATTGCCACCAACTTCACCTCTGGCATATCAAGTCCTTCACGCAACAAGTTAATACCAATCAACACATCAAATTCACCTGCACGTAAAGCGTTAATAATCTTAACACGTTCAAGCGTATCAATATCGCTATGTAAATATTTAACCTTAACCCCCATTTCGCTAAAATATGTTGTCAAATCTTCTGCCATCTTTTTAGTAAGTGTTGTAACCAATACTTTACCCTTGCTTGCAATAACCTTTTGAATTTCGCTATAAAGGTCATCAATTTGTCCTTCACTAGGTCTAACCTCAACCTCTGGGTCAAGCAGATAGGTCGGCCTAATCAACTGCTCTACTACCTGTCCTAACGCTTTATCCATTTCATAATCGTTAGGTGTAGCAGAAACATACACAACTTGCCCAATACGGCTATTAAATTCGTTAAAATTAAGTGGTCTATTATCAAATGCTGATGGCAATCTAAACCCATAATCAACCAATGCTGTTTTACGCGCCCTATCGCCATTAAACATTCCACGTACTTGTGGCAAAGTTATATGACTTTCATCCACAAACAATAAAAATCCATCAGGGAAATAATCTAATAACGTATATGGAGGCTCTCCAGGATTACGACCATCAAAATATCTACTATAGTTTTCTATACCCGAACAATAGCCCATTTCCTGCATCATTTCAAGGTCATAGTTTGTACGTTCTCTTATTCGTTGCGCTTCAATATATTTTTCATCTTCCAAAAAATATTGTTCACGTTCAACAGCATCTTGGCGTATTTGTTGCAGTGCAGAGTGCAAACGCTCACTACCCACCGCATAGTGAGAAGCAGGAAATATT
Source organism: Candidatus Onthoplasma sp. (assembly GCA_045637825.1). GTDB lineage: Bacteria > Bacillota > Clostridia > Christensenellales > UBA1242 > Onthoplasma. The sequence continues at coordinate 25,761 of JAZUAD010000023.1, forward strand.
GCAACGTGTTGCAAACGATTATACGCTTTACCATCTACAGGATTAAATTCGCTAATTTTTTCAATTTCATCACCGAAAAATTCAACTCTAACAGCACGTTCGCTACTACTAGCAGGGAAAATATCTAAAATATCGCCACGTACTCTAAAAGTACTACGTTGAAAATCAATATCATTACGAGTATATTGAATACTGATAAGTTTGCGTATAATTTCATCTCGGTCAATTGTATCACCCTCACGCAGTGACAAATGTAAATCATAATATTCCTTAGGTGCGCCCAAACCATAAATACACGAAACGCTAGCAACCACTATTGTATCGCTACGTTCTAACAAACTTGAGGTAGCACTATGACGAAGTTTATCAATTTCATCATTTACGCTCATATCTTTTTCAATATAGGTATCACTAGAAACTATATACGCCTCTGGCTGATAATAATCATAATATGAAACAAAAAACTCTACACGATTGTTTGGAAAAAACTCTCTAAACTCGTTACAAAGCTGTGCTGCCAAAGTTTTGTTATGTGCCAAAACTAATGTCGGCCTATTTGCCTTCGCTATAATATTGGCCATTGTAAAAGTTTTACCACTACCTGTAACACCTTTTAGCACTTGAGCTTGAAGTCCATCATTAATACCCTCAACCAACTTTTCAATTGCTTGAGGCTGGTCGCCAGTTGGCTTAAACTTGGAAACAAGTTCAAAATCACGATAATCCATAACACCCTCCTCTTATTTTCTTCAATTTATATTCTACCACATATTTAATCAAATTAAAATACTTTTATTAAAATTTGTATATAAAATAAAAAAATCCTTATTAAAAGGATTTTTAAAATATCAATATTTTCAATATCCACGTAATCAAAAAGCTCAGCACAGCAAGTATTACAGTTCTACCAACAGCAACCATTACAGTACGCTTATTATTGTCAAGTTCACGATGAAAACCTTGACCTTTAAGTTTTAATGATACACAATATACCATCTCACCTCTTTTGTCACTTTTAGCAACTTCTATATAATTGTCATATACAAGGTTAGTCACAATCTTTTCAACCTCTGGTGGATACATAATATATCTATCACTAGCAAAAGTAATAATCTCTCGTGGATTAATTAAACAACTATTTTTACCTGTACATCTTTGATATAAATATTCCATTATATATTTTTCTTTTCTTGACAGCATTTTTACCTACCCTAAAAAATAATAAAACAATAAATTAGCCAAAAAACCACCAACAGCACTCATCAACATACAAGCAAACAACCACCCATAAGGAAGACGTTGTTTTTTTACTTTTACCTTAACGCTATCCTGCTCAAGATAAATTCTTGCCTTAGGAAGAAGTGAATAACAAAAGGTTAAATCTTCCTCAAACTTTAAAACAATATATTCTTGCTTGCACAAATATTCTATTATTTGCTTTATACTATCCGCATCATACTGATTGCGTGAAGTTAGCGAACTTAGTATTTCATCAACCGTAACAACTTTATACGCCGAATCTTCTCCAAGTTTACCTAAAACTTTTAGTACTGATGTAGTTTTTTTGTCTAGCATCTTACACTCCTATTATATCATTAATATATATTTTTTGCAAAAGAATAAAGAATATTTATTAATTTTATTTTTAATTTGTCGTATTTTGCTAGCATTTGTTTATTTTTATTAAATTTTATACATTGTTTAATAATAATTTTATTGAATATGTTTAT